>NZ_CP032678.1:0-301387 GCF_003627215.1 Pseudomonas sp. Leaf58 | reverse complement strand
CTTTCACCAAAAATTCATCGTCAATGGATTGAGAGCGCCACGGCAGATGAGGATGTTCCCAATAACCCATTCCGTCTAATGGGCGCGTATAAACCTGACCAACACTCTCATGTGGAAAACTAAGATTTTCATTAGGCTTCCAATCCATTGCCAATGGAAATTGGCTATCCACCAAAAGCTTCAAGTCAACACCGGCAGGCGCCGTCTTAAAACTTGGTATCACTTGGCTCACCATCACCAACTGACGGATCGGCCTGGGCAGCGTCGCGGAGAACCAGGCCACTGTCTCTATGATCTCCCGCTCCTCTTCCGCCTGGAGGCAGTGGAGTTCATCGATCAACACCGAGCCAATCCGAACACTTTGGAATAACTCTTTGTTTTGTATCAGAAAGCTGATCAATGACTGCTTCAGGCCATGACGTGATCCACGCTCATCGGAAATCATGTTGATCAGAATGGGCTTATTTGGCAGGCGCAGCCGACCCGTGGTCTTGATTATCCCAGTTGACGAGTAGTGAACATCAAAATTATTGCTGTGATACGAAATGCTGTCCTGCTCATCAAGGTACACATGAGCGGAGCCTGACAGGCAGATAAACAAGGAGTTAGTCTGGCTGTCCGCTTGCTCAAGTTCAACAATTGTCTTCAGCGCCTCGGTCTTGCCAATCCCTGGTCGACCCAGCAATATCATAGCCCGCAGGGGTTTGGCACCTGCCGGCAACTCTGGCATGAGTTTTTTCTCGACTCCGGTGAGCTTGGCCCTGACCCGATTCCAGTCAGTTTGCCCTTGCAAGTTGGCAATGACCTCGATGGCCTGAGTTTTCTTCAGCTTGATACCGTAGCGATTCAGGTGCTCGACCAAAACCGAGGCGTGCGTTTTTACCGCAGAAACGTATTCGTTTTGCATTCGGATGCTCCAGGTGCCAGCAACTTCAGACAGGGCGCTTGCATTACCCAATCGCTGGCAGAAGACCAAATTCGATTGGAGGGTGTGAACGTCATCCTTTGCCATCCCGGTATGGGGCAAGCTGCAGGCGGAGACAGGCCGTGATTGAAAAATAGCATATTCGGAAATATTTTCAACTCGGGTTTCGCATTTATTGACAGAAATGCGCTTGGCGCATATATTGCCAAAATGACAACACGCCCAAGGAGCCTGTCATGGCCTTTGCAATCAAATCGAAAGAGCCGGTGTCGCGTATCACGTTGCTGATTGTGCTCAACCTGCTGGTGGCCGGTGCGTTTCTCTTTCTCTGTTATAGCTGCCTACACCAGTGGAACAGCATCGTTGCCACGGCCATGGAGGTCGGCGTGCAATCGCCGATCGTCGACTTCATGCTGCCCTTCTTTCGCGTAAGCCTGCTGAGCGCGGTGGTCTGCGCCTTCTGGATGCTGCTAGCGCTCGCCGGGCTGTTCTCTGTTTAACTGTCGGCAGAGCGGTGATCAGCGATGAACAATCTGACCTGCTCAAGGAGATTGAACCATGCTGAAGTTGGTCACCAGGCTGGTGCCGCCCCACGGCGATAAGTCCTGGTCATTTCAGGCCATTCACCTCAAGCCAGAGCAGCGCACCCTGCTGGTGATGGCCATGAAGGATCCTCAGGTTGAGCCTTGCAAGCCCTTCAAGCAGGGGGATTCAGGTAATTGGCTGATGATCGAATTCTGGACGCCAAACGTTGAGGCAATCAGGGTCGCAGCCAATCACCTGGCTAGTTTGCTCAGTAGTGAGCTCAAGGAAGGCGACTTCACCCGAGCTGAAGTGTTGGAAAAATAGGGCCTCATGCCGGTGATGTGAAGCCATTCAGGATTAATCTACCCCTGCCATTGCGCGCAGAATCTGGGAGTTCGACTATGTCGCAATTTCGCACTGAATGTCCAACAAGCAAGACCACCGAAAAATTCGTGCAGTTCGTGGAAGTGGGCGGCGCCGGTCAAAGAGCGTCGTTTGAGCGTGAAGTAATCTGGGTGCAGGAAAGCGAAACTGCCCTTCTCTTCATGCACGGCGGGAAAGTCGTTCGCCAGGGCCCCGTAACCAATGACTATTACGGCTACCTGACCTCCTTTACGCGTAACGAGGCCCACCGAGCCGAGCTGCTCGCCCAGGAGTATGGCGTTACCCCTGAGAGCACGCTGGAAATCCACCTGGTCACGACGATCACTCGCAGACCCTGTATTGAAACCGAGGCTGACCAGCTGGCGAATGCCGAAGCATCGGGCCAAAGACGACAATATTCGCACCTTCCGGACATCTGGCGCCAAGAGACCGTGGTGGACGGCGAACCACGCTACCCGGATCTGGAGGCCGTCACTGTGGCCACCGGTCTTGTGTGGTCGAGCAAGAACACTGCAGAGCAGAATGCAAGTTTGGCCCAGACCTTTGCCCAGCAGTGGGCAGTTCAGTAACAGGCAGGTAATTGTAGCTGGGGGACAAAGGCCCGCGTTGCGGGCCTTTTCTTGGGTCACCAGAAATGTGGGGAGCTGCAAGCTGGCATGAATTCCCGCGATGGCTCATCCGCAGGTAAGGGTTATCCGGGAAATGGAGCTGAAGGATCCAGGGCGCGTTCAACAGAGAACTGGATTGGCTCCAGGGTGGCAGCGCTTTCCGTAACCAGTTTGAGCACTTTCAAGGCAAACGCCTGAGCGCTCTCTTTGGCCACCTCCAGACTGTGGAAACCAGCCATTTTGAACGACATGAACACCAGATCATAGGTCAGGTCGGCATCGCCAACACTGACCAGTAGCATCTCCTGTCCGCCGAAAACGCAGCGCTGGAAGTTCGGGTCATCGGCGTCTGTCCAGACCCCTTGCGGAGCCCTAAGGCCCTGCGCGTACTTGGTGATGGTGATAGGTCTCATGACTGCCTCATATGGGGTTGTTGATTTGCGCTATGGCCGCCTGCTTGGGACGGGTTCTGCGCAGCTTGCGATAGGTCGGGATTTTCCTTCTCCCCTGATTTCGACTGTTAGCCGGGGTGGCCGGGAGAAACAGGGCATCATAAAGACTTTTTCCGGCAGCCAGCCTTCGCCGCACTGTACACAGAGAAACGTCAATGTAGTCACTCCAGGCCACGAACAGTTCGCGCACGGATCCCTGCACTCCACATAGGGTGTACTGAGGATATTTTTTGGCGTTGGCGGCCAGGGCTTTCTCGATATTGCGCTGCAGATAGAGCGGGAATTGCCCCTTGATAGACTGGTAGTGCAGGCGATGCCCAGCTCCACACGAAGGCTTGGGCCACGGGATGTCATCCATGCCTTCGGTGAGGTGCGCGAGCTTAACGGGTGTGATTCCCAGGGTTTGGCACACCCGCTGACGACTCCAGCCCAAGGAGGCCCTGTCACGCACAAATGTCTCGAACTCCCCCGGCGTCATCTGCAATACTCTCTAGTCAAAATTGCAGTCAATATAGGTCAATCACATCTGGATTTCCAGTGTGGATTGGTACCACAGAAATCTCGTTGGCTGTTCTTCAGGCCCCACGATTGAAAGATGGGCAAGCTCAATTCGGGTGTAGAGCTAAACCCCAATGGACTTTGGAATGGATCCATGAAAAACTCAATATGTAGCTAAAGGCTAAAAGATGCATGTAATTTGACGCGACGATCCGATGCGATCCGCTGTCGGGAAATTCAGGTTGGCCTTACCCAAAGAGGGTAGAGCGCGAAGGGGGTTCTGATGAGTGTAGGTGATAGGATGAAGAGGACGTGCAGAAAATGTGCCTGGGGAGTATTGGGCATTATTTTGGGGCTACCACTGCTGTCAGTCGACAATGCCTATGCCGACCTGGTCAGGTACAGCTACACCACCGGCACGGGCGAGCAGGTCGCAACCGAGCCTGGAGTCGGATTTATCAATCCAGCGTCCACGGTGTCTTTCATGGTCAGCGGCGGGATTGACCGTAAACTTCGCGTAACCGTCACCCCCAATGGTTCTTCGGCACCCACTTTTATCAAGGAAAGCACTAGGGTCTTGGGGGCCAACGACGTCATCACCTACAACGGCAAGAGCTACTACGGCGAAGAATTTCTGAGCCCAAAGCTGGCGGATGGGAAGTACTCGGTTCGCACAGATATCTTGTCGAGCACGGGCGCTATTGTCCAGAGCGACAACAACAGCCTGGTGATCGATACAAAAGGCCCGGTGGCCGGCACCTTCGCGCCACGACCGTATACCTGGGGCACCCCTGTTCTGACTGGAGATGTGTGGAAGCTTGGGCTGGCGGCTGCCGATGCTGCAACCTACTCAACCTTTGTTTTGAGTGGCTTTTCTGACACTTCTGGGATCAGCAATGTCACGGCGAGGGTATATCGGGCGACAGGCGAGCTCTACAAGGCGCAAAACGTGCTGTTTTCCGAAGACACTAAAACAGCGTCGATTCAGTACCGTACAAATTTCTTTCCCAACTCCGACCTTGATGAGGTGTTTGGCGTTGATTTTGTCATCACAGACAAGGCCGGCAACGTCACTGCGACCAACCGGCAGAAGGTCATGTTTGACAACATTGGCAACGCGCCGACCGAGCCATTCGCCGTCTATGATCCTGATAACACCGCTACCCTTGCACCAGGGCTGAAAGGCTTCGTGCCTTATGTGCCAGGCTATGCGGTGAAAACCAACCCGATTCGGCTGGCCTGGAAGATTCCGAAAACCAACTGGAACGACTACCGTCTGGGTGGGTTGAGGTTTCAAAACAGCTTCGGCGAAAACACGGTTGTTGGCACAGATGACACTTTCGTTTACTTGGTAGGATCGTTACCGTTTCGGGCCGAAGACACCAACTACATACGCTTTTTTAATTATGGCGAATGGGGCTCTCAAGGCACCATTCGGTATGACCTGGTGCTTCACCCCAATGCCCCGAAAACGCCTGTGATAAAATTGGTGGAATACTATTTCAGTGACAAAGGCTGGATGAATTATTCTGGAAGAATCGTGAGGCCCGAGGAGCTTCCGATCAAAGTTACCAAGGTCAGATACACTGTCGAAGCTCGTCCGTTCGCCCAGGTGGCGACCCATCTGGGCACCTGCACCATCCCTGCGGGGCAGACCCAGTGCGAAATCGCCATTGACACTACACTGGCCAAAGGCACTACGGGCTACATGCATAACCAGGCGGTACTGAAAAGTGCTGACGGGGCTTTGAGTGCTTCTGGGCAGTGGGCAAACGTCTGGTGGAACGATCTGTATTACCCCGTTCTGAGTTACACCTACAATGCCGCCGAAATGATCCTGACACTCAAGGTGCAACAGCCGCATCAAGGGGACTACAACAACTACCTTGCACATAAAACAGCGTGGATCGAGAACAAATCTGGTGCCCAACTCCCCGTTACCAAAAAACTGACCTCATCCAATGGCGGGAATTTCGAGTATGAGTTTGACCTGAAAACCCTCCCGGAGGGCACCCAGGAGATCGTAGGCGCTGCCAGTGAAAACCTGGGCGCAGTCTCCAGAATTCCATTGTTCACCGTTGAGAGCGACCGCAAAAGCCCAGTCATTGCTGTCAGCAAAGGTGCCAGCGAAACCATCGACACCCTGGACAAAATCAGCTTCACGGTTACCGATGACAAGGATCCCGCGCCGAAGATTGTGTCGGTGAATTTGACAGGTGGGCCCGCCAATGAGTCGATCGCCCTGTCGTACCGAAAAATCAACGCGACCACCTACGGCCTTGAATACCCTATCCTCTTCCCATCATTGGCAGCTGGGGAAACCTACACGCTGACAGTCACCGCGCAGGACGCCCAGAAAAACACAGGTACCGGAGCAACGACGTTCTTGTATGGCCCGCCGATGGCAGGTATCATCGATCATGACAAAGGCCTGATCAACATTCCTGCGGTACCCACGGAATTCAAACGAAAAGATGGCTCTGTGCTGATCAACAGTCAGCAGCTGAAGCTTGCTGATGGCACGCCCGTATCTGGAGTCTATGATCTGCTCGCCACCGTGCGCTCGGATGCGGTCACCCCCCTGCGCATTTCGGGTTTCACCGTGAACCCTGGGTCAACGGTGATGCTGGGTCAGCTGAATTTCACCAGCACCGGTGGTAAGATATCCATCCCTGTAGTGCCTGTCACACCGGGCGCGGTCGGGAGCAATAGCCTGATCATCTCCACCTCGGCCCCCAACTCCCCCGTGGTGTACGCAAACATCACGACCTGGCTTCCCACAGTGTCACTGGCCGTCAACGATGACAAACCCGTGCAGGCAATGACCACTGTCAGTGCCACGCTTGAACAAGCAGCCGGCAATACTTGCCAAGTGACGACCTCCCCCGAAGTGGCCAAGTCCGCTGACCCGATCCTGGCGCCAGTCTGCCTGCTGGAATGGACAAGCATCCCACGTGGGCTCAAGCAGACGGATGTGGCAGGCACGCTTCATCCCATGACGCATTTGACCGGTCGAGCCCTGGATGTCGGTCGGCAAAAAATCGGCTATTCCCTCTCCCTCTACAACAAAGGCACGGAGAAGGTGCTGCTGACCAGTAGCGAGCAGTTCCTGGATGTCCAGTCGACCGTCGCCTCGGCCACCTTCTCCCAGTCACTGCAAGGCAAGCCCGTCACGCGGGCGATCGACCTGGTTTCGGTGACAATGTCTCAGCTGACAGGCCCGAGGTGCAGAATTACGGGGGATGAGGCCATTGCCAGGGAGGCAGGTGTGGCGGGCACGTCACTCACATGCTTGATCCAATTAACCGCCGTACCAGAGGGCCTCAAAACCAAATCCCTTGATCCCTTGGAACTGACCGGAAAACTGCCTCGCGCTGGCGAACAGTCAATTCGCTGGACGGCCAGTGTGTTCGATGCCTCGGGCACCAAGCTAACCCTTGAACAAGGCCAATCGACCATTCAGGTGATTAATCCAGATGTGACAACGTCGCTGGAGTTCAAGATCAATGAGGGCTCCCAGGCGACTGTCACGCCAGCGGACAGCCATCCAGATGCCTGGCAGAGCAAAACCTATTCCGTGCTCTCAGACCCTGAGCATGGCAGTGTCGTGCCGACCGCATCGGGTTTCACCTACACCCCTGCTGAAGGCTATGTCGGCAGCGACGGGTTCACCTACAAGGTGCTCGATGCCTCGGGCATGGCTGTAGAGGGTGCTGCGCACGTGTTGGTCGAGAAATACAACTACGCCCCCACCTTTACCTCCGTGGTGATTCAGGGGCGTGAGGGGAAGCTGAGCGACCCAGTTGTCCCAACCGTGCAGGATCGCAATCTCTGGGACAGTCACAGCTATGCTGTCACTCAAGCACCGCAGAACGGCATAATCGTGGTGCTGGGTGACCGGTTGGCTTACGCGCCAGCCCCAGGCTTCTATGGCGACGACAGCTTCAAATTCACCGCCACTGACGAGGCTGGCTTGGCCATTGAAGGCAACGGGGTGGTCAAGGTCGATCAGTACAATCTCCCGCCCCTCAGCATCTCGCCGGATGAGGTCAAGGCGTATGTCGGCATCGGTGGTGCAGCAACCTTGACCGTCACTGATCCTAACCGCTGGGACTCGCATGTGTTCGAGGTAATCCGCCAGCCCGGTCACGGGGTGGTCACCCTGGAGGGGGCGCGGATGAGGTTCCAGACAACAGGTGCTAGCGATACATCAGTGCTCATTCGAGCCATTGACCAGAACGGCCTGTATGTTGATCAGAATATTGACCTCAAGCTGATTCCTATGCCGCGTGGCAACAACAGGATTCGCATGGGGGCGCCCATCAGCCAAGTGCTAGCCAGCCCCGAATGATTGTCTGCTGATGCCAACAGGCCCTACCCTAGGGCCTTTTTTATTTTGAAGGGGCTGACCTTTACGTCCCCCTCTCCCGCCATCAACCTATAACCTTTCGCGGCATCGCTCAACCAACTGCCCCTTGGCCAATTTATTGATAAAGGCTTGACCTTCACCATTTCGTTGCCATAATGGCAATCAATAACTGGCCAGGAGCGACCATCATGATCAAAGTGGTGAAGGATGATTTTCCATCGTACATGCCAGGCGAACCCTGTGCCCTGTGCACCAAGCCCACCAACTTCTGGTACGAGCCGCATGATGTCGCCGTATGCCCAGAATGCGCGAAAACCGCATCGGTCGCCGATGTGCCGAGCAAACGCGACTGGCTGATTGCCAATGGGGATTCCCTGCCGGTGGGCTGGAAGTGCGCAGCCGACAAACGCCGTCGCAAAAGTAAAACTCCTGCGCCGCCCACGGTAAAAGAAGAGTCTCCGGCGCGGGCCGCCATTTATGCCGCCAGCGAGGGGCTCGATCGCATGGCCGACAACCTCCTCAAAAAAGCGCTGGAAATCCGTGAAATTGCCAAGATCGAACGCTGGAAAGGCGCACCTGGCTGGGCCAACGTGTTGATCGGGCCATTGCCGGGATCCAGCATTGACCCAGGCGACTACCGCTGGGGGCAGCTGATCGAGCCAACCTCGACCGTTTTCTTTGCTCCGGGTCAATCAGGCACTTTTCTGAAATTGGTCGACGGTGAGTGTATGGGTTATGGCATTATTGAGTTCAGCCCCACCTTCACTCCAGAAAATGGTTAGGAGTAACCGCAATGTCCCTGCCCAGCGGTCTTTTGATTCGCCAGTATGAAGACACCTTTACCTGGCTGCAGCGCTATGACGACGACCGCTTCCCAGACGTCGAAGGGCAATCTGCAGGTGAGCTTCCACCGCTTGACCAGGCTCAATTGCAACTGGATGAGCTCAAGCGATTTCTGATGGAAAAGGGCGAGGCCTCGGAACTGTTTGCCCGTGACCGGGGGCAGGAGTTGGCCGCCCTCCTGGGCAACCTTGAACAGTCGGTATTTGGCTCGCCCGCCTATCCCACAGTCGAAAGCAAAGCCGCCCACCTGCTGTATTTTGTCGTCAAAAACCACCCGTTTTCGGATGGCAACAAGCGCTCGGCGGCATTTTTGTTCGTGGCATTCCTGGACTTCAATGGGCGCCTCACTCCTGAGACCGGTGGTGAAGCCTTGATCAGCCCCATGGCCTTGACCTCGCTCACGCTGATGGTCGCCCAGTCCAGCCCGGAGCAGAAGGACACGATCATCGCGTTGATCGTGGCCATGCTCAGCGCCAGCGGATGATGCGTCAATAGACAAGCCAGTGGCTTGGCGCCACCTTCTTGGGTTGTTCAACTCCCGGCAACTCAGTATGTATACTGAAGGTCAAGACTTCAGGAAATTCCGACATGACCTCGCTTTTGACTGGCTTTGCTGGCTTGCAGCTGAACAATCGCATGAATAGCGACGGGGCACGACCGTATGACGAATGCCCTGAACTCATTTCGGGCGAGGTGCAGCGCAGTTGCCAGTCGGCCTTCAGGCAGCACATGCTCAACAACACAGGTATCGATGATCTTCTGGACGCGGTTGCGTCGACACCCAAGTCGGAGCGGGACGATCGCGAAGCCGTTGACATCTTCATTGCAAACGTCGCTTTTGCACTGAGCGCGCCATGTGGTGATTATGATGATTTGCTGGAGTACATTCTTGAAAAATTCGCAGAGTTAGACGCGTTGCTGATACGAGATTGTTACGACACAATCCGTTGGATCTTGGATCGCAATCCAATCAACCCCTACCTTGCATTCAAAAATACATCAGTTGAAAACTGGTTGGATCTCAATGAGGCATTCTCAGTTCAGGACACGCTTCTCCAGCTTGCCGTAATTTTTGATGATGCTCCCATGGTGGAAAAAATATCCAAGTCGGTTTTCTCTCGTGATTTTAGAAAAAGTCTTTGTGCGGCCTTGGCAAAGACTGTGTTTGACCCCCTATCCAGTGTTCGCAGCTGGGCTGAAATGACCACGCCATCAATGATGGAGGTCGAATGCCGAATCTCTCGTCAGGCTAAAGCGTTAGAGACCACCTCATTCCCCCTGGCTTCCGTTGGGTTGGATATTTCAGGGCATCAACTTTACAAAAGCGCTCCTGAAATAGGGACTCAATGTGGGTTCTACGAAGGCCTTTACAACATGGACTCACTTGCAATTCGCTCAAAAGACCATGGTCTAAGGTATATTCCTGGCTATTATGAGCTACTAACCCGCTATCCAGAAGTGATTGAAGATTGTCTGGCGGCGGCCATGAGTGACAATCCTTTCATGGTGCAGGTGCTTATCGAAGATCTGCATAAAGCTGGCATCCCAGGGCATCAGATCCTTTACAAGCACATCGAGCGTCGCTCTCCAGGCGAGTACTTGGACAAGATCTCCAGCGCAACCACGTTGACTCAGGAATATGTCGGAGATTTGCTATCTTTGTCAGGCAACCAAGTTAGAGCAGTCAAGGCCCACGGTATGGCAATAGACTCATTGCTTGTATTTGTTGATCCGCAGTACGTAGACCAGTGTGCCAAAACCGACACCCAGCTTCGAGCGGCTTACGCCTTTACAGGCGAAAAGCGGTACCTTGAGCGGATGTCAGAGGGGGCCGCAGGTGATCAGCTGGGCACAGACCTAGGCCTCTAGTGTTTTGTAGCCATCTCCTTGCCTGGTGGGCTTTATGGCTCTAGGGCTCCATAACTGAACCTGTGTCACGAACACCTTGATCTTTTGAAGGTTCCAAGCCTCGATCCAATGCTGCTTCTTGCAAGGCTTCGATTTCCTCCGGGGTTTTGATAAAGTCGATCAAGCTGCGCGCCTGGCCTGACTCTACCGCTTTCTTGAACGCTTCAGTGGCATCAAGATAGTTCTGCAGGTCTTCGGGCTCCAACACGTGGTAAGCGGCCCAGCCCTCGCCTTCTGAGACACCCTTTTCATAGGCGATTCGCTCAGCAACTGAGTCCAGGGTCACTTTTGTAGACTTGCCGCTGCGGCTAGGGCCTTTGCCAAAGCTTATCCTGGCAGTGACGGAGTCGGCTTCCACTTCACGCACCACACATTCTTCGTAGCCACAGCTGTCGTCCAATCCCCGCAGAAATACCCCGCCTTCGACCTCCGTCTCGAACTCATACAGCACAAGATCGTTCAGCACGTCGTCATCTTTCAGCCCCTCCTCAAAAAAGGCACTCACAGACGATGTCGAGTAAATCACGCCAACAGAGATAGTCATTTCAGCCTCAGGGTGACCATGCAATTTATCTCATTATGCAGTATGCGCATTCGCGATATATATACATAAAGTTGCAGAGCTTCATGTAATTTCGGGCAGATTTAATGCCCGTCTCGATTAGTCGGTCAACATCACCCCCAGGGCCCTCTGTGCAGACCCGATCGTCACGCGCCATGGGGCTTTCGCCAGCCGGCGAACAACCATTCGCACTCGATTCTCCACGTCAACGGTGGCATAATCTGCGCCGCTTTTATTGCTCTACACCGTCGACTGCTGGAAGCACCATGAGATTTCTAGACGCCCTGGTCTGTGTATGCTTGGCCATGGAAATTCACAAAACCGACAAAGCAGTTCGTACCAGGCAAGGCGCTGTGCAAAGAAGGTGTCGCCCAAAGACAGGGTCTACATGATGCACATCATCAACAGTCCTCGACCTGTGCTGCATGTCCAGGCCTTCCTCATCACCCTGCCGGATCACATCCTGAACATGGGGGCAGAGAAACCAGGCGGGACGCTGGTGCCCTTCAAGAAATCTGCCCTAGATGTCGCTGGCAAACACTGATCTTGCGGCCAGTGCCGTCCAACTCAGCTACTGTTTCCCATGCTGAGTGGTTACCCCATAAAAAAGGCGCCCGCAGGCGCCCTCTTCAGATCCTTCAAGCTCAGCTGGCGCTGACCTCGACCTGATCCACCTTCTGGTAGCCCTTGGGCAACAGGCTGCCGCGCTTGCCCCGACTGGACTTGTAACCTTCCAGATCAGAAGGCTTGAGGGTCATGGTGCGCTTGCCAGCGGTAATCAGCAGGCTGTCACCCTCACTCAGGGTCACCAGTTGGGTCATCATTTCTTCCCGCGAGGCTACACGGTCGCCAGGCACGCTGATGATCTTGTTGCCTTTGCCTTTGGGCAGCTGTGGCAGTTCGCTGGCCTGGAATATGAGCAGACGCCCTTCGCTGGTGACTGCAGCGACCCAGTCCTGGTCACGATCCTTGAGCAGGATCGGCGCGATGACTTTGCTGTTGTCCGGTAAGGTCAACAAGGTCTTGCCGTTCTTGTTCTTGGACTGAAGGTCTTCGCCTTTGACCACAAAGCCATAGCCAGCATCGGAGGCGAGCAGGTAGTAGGCTTGATCGTCTGGCAGCGTCACGCATTCAAACGTCGCCCCCTGCTGGATGCTGAGCTTGCCCGAAAGCGGCTCGCCCTGGGTTCGGGCTGAAGGCATCTGGTTGACCGGGAGGGAGAAGCTGCGACCCGTCGAGTCAATGAACACTGCAGACTGGTTGCTCCGGCCATTGGCGGCCATCTTGAACGTATCGCCGGCTTTGTACGACATCCCGGCGCCATCGACATCATGGCCTTTGGCGCTGCGCACCCAGCCTTTATCCGACAGCACCACCGTCACCGGCTCAGAAGGCATCAACTCAGTTTCGGACAGTGCCTTGGCTTCAGCGCGCTCCACGATCGGCGAACGGCGCTCATCGCCATAGGTGTCGGCATCAGCAATGATCTCCGAGCGCACCAGCCCCTTGAGCTCCACTTCATTTTCCAGGTAAAGCTTGAGGCTCTCGCGCTCCTGCAGCAACTGATCTTGCTCGCCACGGATCTTCATCTCTTCCAGGCGTGCCAATTGGCGCAGGCGGGTTTCCAGAATGTAGGTGGCTTGGGCTTCGGTGAGCTCGAAGCGTGCCATCAGGGCCGTACGCGGCTCGTCCTCGGTGCGAATGATGTGAATCACCTCATCCATGTTGAGGAATGCGATGAGCAAACCTTCCAACAGGTGCAGGCGGGCCTCGACCTTGTCCAAGCGGAATTGCAGGCGGCGGCGCACCGTGGTGATGCGGAACTGCAGCCACTCGCTGAGCAACGTGGAGAGCCCCTTGACCGCAGGGCGTCCATCCAGGCCAATCACGTTGAAGTTGGCGCGGTAGCTGGATTCAAGTTCAGTGGTAGCAAACAGGTGATCCATCAACGCTTCAGTGTCGACCCGGTTGGAGCGCGGAACGATGACCATGCGGCAAGCGTTTTCATGGTCGGATTCATCACGCAGATCCGCAACCATCGGGAGCTTTTTCGCCTGCATTTGTACCGCGATAGTTTCCAGCACCTTGGCGCCCGACACTTGGTGCGGCAGCGCGGTGATGACAATATCGCCGTCTTCAACGCTATACACCGCACGCATTTTCACCGAACCACGACCTGTTTCATACATCTTGAGGATGTCACCAGGCGAGCTGATGATTTCAGCTTCGGTCGGGTAATCCGGGCCCTTGATGTGTTCCATCAATTGCGCGGTGGTCGTCGCTGGATCATCCAGCAGTCGAATGCAAGCAGCGGCCACTTCGCGCAGGTTGTGCGGCGGGAAGTCGGTGGCCATGCCCACAGCAATGCCCGTGGTGCCGTTGAGCAGCAGGTTGGGCAAGCGCGCTGGCAGCGTGGCAGGTTCCTTGAGGGTGCCGTCGAAGTTAGGCACCCAGTCAACGGTGCCCTGGCCCAGCTCGGTCAGCAGCGTTTCGGAGTAGCGGGAAAGCCGCGCCTCGGTGTATCGCATGGCTGCAAAGGATTTCGGGTCATCAGGGGCGCCCCAGTTCCCCTGGCCATCGACCAGGGTGTAGCGGTAGGAAAACGGCTGGGCCATGAGCACCATCGCCTCGTAGCACGCCGAGTCGCCATGGGGGTGGAATTTACCCAGTACGTCACCCACGGTACGCGCTGACTTCTTGTGCTTGCTGTCGGCATCAAGGCCCAGCTCACTCATCGCATAGGTGATCCGGCGCTGCACAGGCTTCAGGCCGTCGCCAATGTGCGGCAACGCCCGATCCATGATGACGTACATGGAGTAGTTGAGGTAGGCCGTCTCGGTGAAATCAGCCATCGAGCGTTCTTCAACGCCCTCCAGGCTCAGGTTGATCGCATCGTTCATGATGGAATACTCATTCAAAATTCGGTTAACAGCCTACTCAGACTTCGACATCTGCGAGGTTGCCCTTGTCTTCCAGCCAGCTCTTGCGATCAGAGGCACGCTTTTTCGCCAGCAGCATATCCATGATCTCGTTGGTCACGGCGTGGTCATCGATCGAGAGCTTCACCAGGCGGCGGGTGTTCGGATCCATGGTGGTTTCACGCAGCTGGGGCGGGTTCATCTCACCAAGGCCCTTGAAGCGTGTGACCTGCGGAGTGCCACGCTTTTTCGCAGCGGCCAGGCGATCGATGATGGCGTCGCGCTCGGCTTCGTCCAGGGCGTAGAATTTCTCTTTGCCCAGGTCAATGCGGTACAGCGGCGGCATCGCGACGAAGATGTGGCCGGCAGCCACGAGCGGACGGAAATGCTGGACGAACAGTGCGCAGAGCAAGGTGGCGATGTGCAAGCCGTCCGAGTCGGCGTCGGCCAGGATACAGATCTTGCCATAGCGCAGCTCGCTCAGATCCGACGAGCCTGGGTCAATGCCAATGGCCACGGCGATGTTGTTCACTTCCTGGCTGGCCAGGACTTCGCCGCTTTCGACTTCCCAGGTGTTGAGGATCTTGCCACGCAAAGGCAGGATGGCCTGATACTCCTTGTCGCGGGCTTGCTTGGCACTGCCGCCTGCAGAGTCGCCTTCGACGAGGAACAGTTCGCCACGCATCGGGTCGGTACCCGAGCAATCCGCGAGCTTGCCGGGCAGTGCCGGGCCCTGGGTGATCTTCTTGCGCTCGACCTTCTTGCTGCTCTTGAGGCGGCGGTGGGCGGCGCTGATCGCCATTTCCGCCAGCGCCTGGCCCTTGTCAGGGTGTTCGTTGAGCCACAGGCTGAAGGCATCTTTTACCACGGCGCTGACATAAGGCGAGGCTTCGCGGGAAGAGAGGCGCTCTTTGGTCTGGCCGGAGAACTGGGCATCCTGCATCTTCAGCGACAGCACGTAGGTGATGCCGCCCCAGATATCCTCAGGAGCCAGCTTGACGTTGCGTGGCAGCAGGTTGCGGAACTCGCAGAACTCGCGCATGGCATCGAGCAGGCCTTGGCGCAGGCCGTTGACGTGGGTACCGCCCTGGGCGGTCGGGATCAGGTTGACGTAGCTCTCCTGCAGCGCTTCGCCGCCCTCTACCAGCCAGGTCAGGGCCCACTCCAGCTCAACCTTGTCGCCACGCAGCTTGCCGGTGAAGGGGTCTTCCGGCACGGTTTCACTGTCAGCGCAGGCCTCAGACAGGTACGAGCGCAGGCCATCTTCGTAGTGCCATTCGAGCTTCTCGCCTGCGATTTTGTCTTCAAAGGTGATGTTCAGGCCTGGGCAAAGCACGGCTTTGGCTTTAAGAACGTGCTTGAGACGGCTGGCGGAAAATTTGGGTGAGTCGAAATACTTCGGGTCTGGCCAGAAGTGAACCGAGGTGCCAGTGTTCTTCTTACCCACCGACTCAATGCGCTCCAACTCGGTGAGCTTGTAGCCGTCAGCAAAGCTGATGCTGTGCAGACCACCATCGCGCTTGATATTGACGACCACATTGGCCGACAGGGCGTTCACCACCGAGATGCCAACACCGTGCAAGCCGCCCGAGAACTCGTAGTTCTTGTTCGAGAACTTGCCGCCTGCGTGCAGCTTGGTCAGGATGAGCTCAACACCGGACATCTTTTCGGTGGGGTGGATGTCAATGGGCATGCCGCGCCCGTTGTCTGTCACTTCCAGCGAGTTGTCTTCATGCAAGATCACTTCAATGCTTGTGGCATGCCCAGCCATTGCTTCGTCGACGCTGTTGTCGATCACTTCCTGGGCCAAGTGGTTCGGGCGTGTGGTGTCGGTGTACATGCCTGGGCGTTTGCGAACCGGATCCAGCCCGGAGAGCACCTCGATGGCATCAGCGTTGTATGTATTGGGCAGCGTCATGAATGATCTCTTGACAAGTGACTGGGAACAAAAGGCCAAACGGACTGAGGCATCGAGCTAGCGCTTTCGCATTTCAGCTGCGGAGTAAACCTCATTTTTCCAGATTTGGCAATATATTGGCGAGTTCTCTCGCATGTATCCGATGCTAACTTCCTAATTTCAAACGGTATGGTGCACGACAGTGTTTAGCGTTTGCAGTTAATCTGGTTTTCATGTTTGCCCCAGCGCTGTCTCACAGTTCTTTTGGTAAAGCCCCGTGGTGCGCGGCCCAATATGCGCAATTTTCCAGCAACCTTGCAATGGCTTGAGTTGCACTAGCAGACCCTGCTTCACGCCGGAAGCCTGCTCCAGCGTCACTGCAACCACGGCTTGGCTGCTGCTTTCGAACTGGGTTTTCACCTCCAGCGCACTGCTCCAGCCCGCATCCATGCCAGGCGCCTGGATGAAATAGTCCACCCCGGTACCAACCTGGTCTGCGCCAGCACCTACACTCAGCTCGGCCAGCAAGCCACGTGACACCAATCCGCCCAGCTAATCCTGGTTGGTGGCCAGCGCCGATCGACCGTCGTTGAGGGCATTCAGGTGCCAACTATAGAACACCTCGGTCGCTTGCCGTGGCGCCTTCATACACACCGCTTCTGCGGCTGCCCGTTGCATCAGCAGGGCGCCATACACCAGCGGATACAGCATCTTTACCCCACCGTGGAGGTGCGCATCGAAACCGTGGGCAACTGGTAGATGTAGTGTGACAGGGCATCGCGACAGACGCTGCTGACCACGGAAAAGACCAGCAGGCACTGCAGGAAAATCCGACACTTCACCAATTTCTCGTGAAAACCTTCCACGCTGGCATTCCTCATCCATCATGGGCTTTGAAAGCAGTGGATGGCAATTTACCGATAAACCGAACGATAGGCAAGGTTAAAATTGCCATTATGGCAATCGGCAGAACTTCAGCGCCGAGCCCCGGTGTTCGGGCGCTGCAGCCTGCAGGTGGCGACAGTCACTCTACCCAGGGTAGACTCTCCCGTGGGAAAATGCTGGCAAAAACCAGTTAGGAACTGAAATTGTGAAAACCTACCACGACATCATCCCCCTGGCCTGTCACACCTTGATCACGGATGTCCTCAAGCGTGGCTGTCGTGATGTCTATAACGTCGTCAGGCGCTCGGATGGACAACCCGCACGCGACATTCCGCTGAAAAACACCGTGGACATGGATGCGGGCCTGCTGCAGTGCTTGGTCAGCTTTCTGACTTTTGAAAAGGTTGACTACGGCCATCTGGTTGACCAGCACAAAAGCAAGCAGGACAGATTGTGGGCACGATTCGGTGGTTCCCAACTGCTCAGAAGGCCGCATGACAGTGCGCTGATGGATTTGCGCAGACACATAGCAAGCCAGGACAGCATTCCATGGCTTGAATCGCATGTGCATTTCTGGCGTGATCTGGACGTGCTGTACAAGGCGTTCGATGAAACCGATCAGCGTGAGATCGATGCTTTCTTCGACCTGCTGATGGGAAAACCCTACGCTGAACTGGTATCTGAATTTTCCATCAAAGTTGACAAGGACGCACTGGCTGCAGCCAACGTGCTGAGCAATGAACACCATTACACATCGTCGTCGCACCTGGACTCATTGATCCGGGGCGATTGCGCATGCTCTTTGTTCTCGATGACCGCTGGAAGTCAAATTTCGCAAACGCCTGAAGATCGGGATTATGGTGATTTCTATCATGATGATTTTTTCTTCTTCAATCATGGGCATGGAGATGATTCCGCGAATTCACCGGGAAGCGCTGATGTAAAGGGTCATGAGTTCAGGTCTCGACACCCCAGGCTGAAGGATTTCGAGGTCGAAAATCGAGGCAAACGCTTTGAGGCATTGAGCGATGCCCTGCTGGCTGCATTTCGGACTGAGGTTAGCAACGGCTACAAAAGGAACATCACAATCTTCTTCCTTGGGAAGGTCGCTATCAGTGGGGAGCTGCAGCCCAACAACTTCATAGTCAAGGCTATCCACCCGTCTATGGCGAGGGGCACCAACTTGACAAAGGAATTTATGCTCGAAGACATTGTTACTGCGGAACAGCAGGCTGAGTTTGACAATCGAATGGATGATTTCCTGGCCCTGGAGCTGGGTCTATAGCCAAGGCAGATGGGTTGTTCCTGATGGCTGGTTCGGCCTGCTATGAGTCCTGCCTGGCCAGCCAGCAGGCGCACCAACGGCAAGTTGTTGGCGCACCGAGCGCTGCCTCAGGTGGGTTTACGCCCCGGCTGCCACCACTGGGCGAAGGCTGATCTCCACACGACGATTTTGCAGTCGACCGCCTTCAGTGCTGTTGCTCGCCACAGGCTGATCGGGCCCAGCGCCATGAATCATCAGGCGATGCCCACCCACCCCCTGGGAAATGATGTGCTGAGCAACGTTCTGCGCTCGCTGTTGTGACAGGTTCATGTTGTACTGCCGTGGGCCGGTGTTGTCGGTATACCCCACCACCGAGACGGTGGTCTGGTCGTATTGCTTGAGCGAAGCCGAAACCTGGTTGAGCGGGCTGTAGAAATTGCTGGCGATGTCGCTGGAGTTGGTCTTGAAGGTGACATTCCCCGGCATGATCAGCTTGATCGAATCACCTTCGCGCTGAATATCTACCCCGGTACCTGCCAGTTGCTTGCGCAGCTCGGCCTCCTGCTTGTCAGCATAGTAGCCGTACCCGGCACCCGCGCCGCCCGCCAGCACGGCACCAATCAGTGCGCCCTTGCCGCGATTGCCGTCGCCACCGATGAGTGCGCCAGCGGCAGCGCCGGCTAGGGCGCCCACGCCGCCATAGGTGGTCATCTTGTTCATGCCATCAAGGGCGCAACCGGAGAGCATTGCGGCGATCGTCGAAGCAGCGATCAAGCGAAAAGCGGTTTTCATGGGTAGAAACTCCTGTTAATAAAGGCTCAACCTGGCCTGGAACCCAGTCCATGGATTGATGGCAGCTAAATTAACGACAATACAAGGATGATGTCAATTAGCTGAATACTCGAATCGCTAAATCAATTTACAGCCAACGCGAAAACCGCTCCAGCCCCCATCTGGACATGCTCTAAAGATCAGCCTCAAACCTTGGAGGGTTCGCAAAAAAACGTCGCGGATGGTTCAAAATCATTGGATGGAACCCGTCCTGCCCTCAACCATTCCACGATCGCAGTCATCAGCTGCGTCCGCAGCTTATGGCCTAGCCCCCTATTCAACAAGGATTCACGCATCGTCTTCAAGATTTTAAGCGAAAGAAACACCGCTCAATCCTGCTCGAACTACCAGCAATTGCCAGATTCAAGGACAATAGGTATCGCTGGGCTTGGAATAAGAGAATGGATTTGCAATGGGTGCGGTGTCACCCACGATCGCGACGCCAACGGCGCCAAAAAAATTCCTGCGCTCGGGCATGAGCGTCCAACTGTGAGAATCCCCTTCCAAAGTAAGGATTCGGTGGGGGGGAATGCCAAGCCCCCATTTGCCATTAGCTTGGACAACTACTGTTTCAACATGGGCATAGGCCGCATGCATCACAGACGCAATTGAATCAGTGATGTTATTGTTTTACGTGGACGTTTTCCCTTAACAATCTGACGGATTGGCCATCGCAGCCAAAGGCCGATCCACCAGATAGTCCATATGGGCTACAGGGTTATTGACTACGTTTGCAGCATGTCCGGCTAACGAAAGATTCCCTGTTGCAACCATCTCGCTAGCCAGATCGTCAAGCTTTGCAGCTTTTTTGCGCAACTGCTCGGCCATGCTGCGAATGGCTTCTACCGTTGGTTCAACGTCATAACGATGTTTCATGGGCTTCATGATTCCGCTGGCTTTCTTGATAAGTTTGAGGAGGCTGCTGATGCAGTCCGCTTGATGAGATCAAGCATCTCAGCAGAGGTTAGAGAAAGAGCCTGTTCCTCGCCGACAAGGGCACTCCATTTCTCAAGCCCAAGCTCTTCTGCCAAGGCCGCTCTGGTGACAGCGATCGATGAATCGTTATTGAGGAGCACCACCAAGATACCTCCCACAACATCCACGGCCTTTACGCCAGGGAGTGTGGCTAGGTCTTTGTAGCAAAGCGGGGTGTAATCAGTAGTCATCGGGCGTTTTCACTCAATTTGGCAGTCCAGTGAGGATGTGCTCACCTGATCAACAATGCAATCGAAGAATTCTACAGCTCCTCAGTCTTACGGGTGTCACTGTCCCGTTCAACAAATAAGCTAGTTTATAGTCATGGCCGGTTTTCCTGCATTCAAGTGGGCTAGCGCCCGGACTTTGGTGTAAACCAGCACCGTGAATGGTAACACGCTGATCCTTGTTTTGATCAGGTGTATTGAACAAAAAAGAACCCTGCTTCGTCACCTTGGTTTTTTCGCCGCGCTCGCTTGTCCAGATAGATGTAACCTATGCCATCCAGGAAGATCCCTTCCTGCTCGGGGGCCCAGCGGCTAACTTCATAGTCAGTCAGTTGCAAAAGGAGCAAGTACCGGTCTGGAACATAAATTGGATCTTGCATCCAGGCTGCTCGACCGAGTTGCTTGCTGATTCCCAGACCGGAGTCCTCGTCCGCGTGCTCTTCGGCAAATTCATCTTCGGTCATCGGCTCGAAGTCGATAAAACGGCGCTCCAGCAAGAGCGTTCCAGGTGGGGCTGTTAACTCTTCCTCACACAACCGATGGAGAATGAACCGTGCGTAACCATTGTGGATGCCAGGCAGCTCCGCTTGCTCATGAAGTGAGTAGCGGCTGACGACAGATGCCTTGAAGCCCCCGTCGCGCTGTTTTCTAGCGGTTATGAATACCGTGGCAGCCATGTCGGGCGGAAAGATTTTAGCTGGGAGGAAGCTTTCCATGACCGTGCAAAGAGGTGTCATCGGCTCCTGGGTGTCAGGTGACAGAGGCCACAATCCTGGGTCGTCCATACGAACACTGCCACCCACCTGACCAAAGCCTTTGTCTTCTTCTGTAAACACGATTTTCATTAAGGTCATTGGGGGACTCCAGGCAGAATGATGTCGGTTTTCTATATGTTCTGGTCTGGGTGCGCAACGCCTGACCAGCGACGAACATCCATCAACGCCTGATCGTCCAGTTGTGCCTTAAGCAACAACGCAGGGTCGATTCCGAACCCTGATAGTTTTGCCGGGGCTATCGAGGTGGCATGCAACCACCAAGCCCATTCCCTCAACTGGGCATCGGTCATTGAGCCGGAGGTCGTAGACCCAAGGAACAGCGTTGGGGCTTGGGCCTTTTTGCCAATCATGCGGCGAAGCCATCGAAGGATCACGAGTCGAATTCCTATGTCTTGGAGTTTTCGGGCAGTTGAACAAACCGCTGACCAGCGCCTACCCCCGTTTCCCATTGAATCAGGCCCATTTCACGCACCATTCGGCTCAAAGCGATGAAGCAACCTGGTGGGCCTCCGTTCGCGCTATAGCGCCAAGACCTTGGGTGGCTTTCAGGCGGATAAACCCGCATGGCAACTCGTGAAAACTGAGCGCTCCACCAGCCAGTGCATCATTAATCCGCTCGCGGGTCGGTTTGATCTTCACGTATGTTACCCTGCTATTCCAAGGTGAGGCCGGTCAGGTCGAAATACTGGTTCGAAAGCACCGCCATCTCTGCCCGCATTGCCGCCACTTCTTCGTCGCTGTACTTTTTGCCGTGTCCAACAGCAGCTACCCGATCTTGTAGAGTGTCAAACTGTCCCTCAATCCGGTTGGCTTGCCTTTGCCGCTCTGCGGAAGTCGCTTGATCCAAGCTCAAAGGTGCTGGCTCCTTCTTGCCGCAATCAGAGCACCAGCGAACCCCCGCTCCCTCTGTGTGTTGGTTTTGATGGTTGCATGCTTTCGCTTTACTCATCGTAGTTTCCCCTAACTCATTGCTGCCCGAAGAGTGGCAACTGCTTCCTCGTACAACTCCTTTCTCCAGTATCGACCAGCGTAGTGCTTGCGCTGCCTGACCACGCTCATGCCCAGCTCGAACGAGCGCTTCGCCTCGCTGACGGTGACAAATCCTTTATGCCCTTCCGAGGACACGGCGGTGATGACTACGCCGAGCATTTCATCCGCTTCAGCAGACCATCCTTCAGGGAGAGAAATCGGGAGTTCCATGAATTTTCCTCTAGTTAGCTTTGTAAGGCGAAGCCTGGGTTGGCAGATCGAGCAACAGTCCAAAGTCTTGCGTCCATATGGTGTTATCCTATGGCGCGTCAGGGACAACCGCGACCCATTCAATTGCACCGTTGTAGTCGTCGCCGCCTTCGGCCTTGAAGACCTGCCCGGCCTTGTCCACGGCATAGGCGCCTGGGCGTTCGCTGGCCGGATCACGCAGCTCATTCTTCCAGCCGTATACCTTGCCTTTCCACACCAGAACAACGCCCTCACGATGTTCCTGGTTGTCTTTTCGCCATTTCGCGGCAGTCAAGCGTAGCGCCTCGATCAGTTGTGCCATGGCCGAGTTTTCCTCAGTTACGCGATCGGGGCGACCCAATCCTCAATTCTTAAACCGGGCACGCGGTCGAACTCGCAGCGGTTGTTAGTGACAACAATCAGCCCCTGAGAACGGGCATGCCCAGCGATCATCTGGTCATAGGGGCCAATTTGTTTACCAAGACGGGCCAGTTCAGCACGAAGCTGACCAGTGTGGGCGGCAGCTTCTTGATCATACTTGAGCACCTCCAGTCGAGCCGCAAAGCCTTCTACGTCCGCAAGATTGCGCTCGGGGTTCGAGGACTTCTCCGCACCGTAGATAAGCTCCATTAGCGTCACGGTGCTGATGCACATCTGGCCGTGATGCCGCTTGAAAACCTCACGCACCTCTTGGGGACGGTTCTTGATGGTGAAGATGCAAATGTTGGTGTCGAGCATGAATTTGAGCATCAGAAAGTCTCGCGCTCCTGATCGGCAGGCTGTTCGCGCTCCGCCATGAAGTCAACAGTTACGCCTTCGCTGTCGAACCAGCTATCCCAAGACTCGCCAGCAGGGGTAATGATCCGGGCTCGACCAAGAGCCACCACATCGACACGCTTCACGTCATCAGGAAGGGCAACAGCCTTGGGTAGCCTCACCGCCTGGCTGCGATTGCTCTGAAAAACGGCGCCTTGTTCCACGGCACACCTCGCGGGATATATCAAATGTATATCCCATGATAATGAAGCATGTGTATATGTCAATGGGATATACACATAAATTCATACAATCGTAGCCTTGGAGCCGCCTTCCTTCAGGTAGGTGAGGACGTCAAATGGCCATGTAGAAATTCTCGTCATATGGTTTCCTGATCGACGGTCAGATATGGCTTGCTGTGGTCTAGAGATTGGCGGCCCAGGATGGTTTGCACTGTATCCACGTCGACGGTCGCGGCAAGCACCTTCACTGCCAATGTCCGGCCACCACTGTGCGATGAGCTCTGCTTGATTCCGGCCTGCCGGTAGAGCCTGGTGATTGTCTCTTCCAACCTGCCACAGGCGCTGTACACCTCTGGCCCAGCGTGCAGATCTCGATACTTGAGCGCCGGTTCAAAGGCTTGCCCTTTGTGGGTGGTGACCATCCTTGAATCAGGGCGAAGGCCCCTGTATCGCCACCGCTTGAAGTTCGGGCATGCATTTGAGCGCGACAATAGCAGGCTGGCCAGACTCCTCTGTCACCCGAGACTCTCCCGCCTGGGCTTGTACGCTCATCTGTGGTCACGCTCGCGGGGTCTGGCGTGCAGGCTGGGGAATATTGACCACGTTTGCGCAATGCCAACCAGCCCCCGCGTGGTGATCTTGACGGACGAGGCCAGATGATCCAGGCAGGTTTGGTCTAGCTTTTGCGGTTCTTTCTGAAGCTCTCCCAGGAGGGAGTCCAAGCCGCCCAGAAGGTGGCATAAACCCTATCTGTGGGAGATGACGTAGCGGATGTGCTGAGAAAATATTAGCCGACAACCTTTTACTAATAGAGATGGCCAAGTTGGTGGCGGATTTTCTCAACCGGCTGCAGCTCACCCAGTGTTTGTCGGTCAAAGGGGCACGCCATGTCCAGCTTGACGAATGCGCTCTTGAGCGTGGTGCTGGCCATCCCGTCAAGCTCAGACACGCCGAAGATTTCCAATTCTTTGGCAATCTTGCTGAGAAGTTCGGCGTATTCGCTGGCAGTCAGACTCAGGTGGATGTCCTGCTCTGCCGGTGCCTGATCACGATCGTTGTTCATGGCAGCCCGCCTCCCTCTGGTCGGTGGAATTAGTCGACTTCTCTCATGAGCTTCAGCTCCCACTGCATATTAAGCCTAGCCTGTTGCTCCCACAGGTCAACGAACTCCGGACGGCTGTAGATACGCGATCGGGCCAGGAAGTCAGCCAAAACCTTCCCCCGGCCCACCTGAAACGCCTGATCGGGTACCCAGGCATACTCACGCCTGACGGCCTGAGAGTAGTCGGCATAGGCCGAGCGTGGGGCCCCCAGGATCGCCAGGTCAACGTCCACCACGAATTGCTGATCCGGATCGATCGGCGCCGAGGGGTGCTGTGTGGCCAGGATATGTGCCGACACGATAGAGGCCGAGCGAACGTCCTGCGCCATCCATGCCCCGGCCATTTCAGCGCTCAACGCTTCGTTGTCCGCACGCTTGGGGTCGTAGACGACATCGTGCATCCAGAACGCATACTCGACAAGATCCAGGTCGGCCACCAGGGTGCGGTACTGATCAAACAGCACCAGGCACTGAGCAACATGGCGCAAGGTATGGTAAGTGCGCCCTTCGGCCTGGTAATGAGCCTCCAGGATCCCCCATTTGTGCTCTGGCGTGTCGATGCCCAGCCGCTGGCAAAGGTCAATCCATCGGGTTTGAAGCATTGTCTGCGTCATCAGGCCATTTTCCAGCGTCCAGGTGACCCTACACTAGGGGGCACGCCCACAGGGGTCAAGACGCCTTGCCGACCTGCTCGTCACCAGCATCCCAGACCTGCAGATGGGCGGGTGCGGCACCGGTCGTGGTGTGCGGCGTGAAGGGATAATCGATATCAGGGTTCAGTGACATGCGGGTCGAGGTGTAGGCGAGCTCCGAGAACGAAACACGCACGAACAACCGATCATCCGTGTCCTGATCAGCTGGCACCGCCGTGTACATCTGGTAGCAGTTAAGCAGGTACAGGTGCCCGGCCAGGGTTGGTTTCACCATATCGTCATAGACCTGCCGCGCCAGCGAATCAAACACATGGTGTTGGCTAAGGTTGATGCCAGACAGATCGAACCCCTGCGTGCTGATTTTGAACGGCAGTTTGTTTGTCCACAAAAAGTGGTAACAGCCGCCCTGCTTGACCGGAACCTCGGCGCCCTGCAGGCCTTCCGCATGCCATCCTGGCGTGCGCTGCGTGCCACCCTTTTTAAAAGGGCGAGAATCGAGGGTCACGTAGATGAAGCGGTTGCGCACCGGCAGATCAGCCGCCCTGGCGTGGGCAACGCAGGCTTCGATGAAGGCCCGTACTGGTTCGCCAAGGAAGGCGGGAATCTTCAACTCATTACTATTGCGCAGCTTGATCAGCAGGTTGTTGGTCGAGACGCCTGGCTCAACTGCCAGGCTGGCCTTACCGAAATCGATTGGTTGCCGGCCACGCTCAAGCCGACGCAGGGAGAACGGTCTGGTGACCTCGTTGCGAAACTGCTCGCCGATGAATACCAGTGACATGCCCTTCTCCTTTCGATTGGTGACTCCCATAGAGTATACCAGGTATACGCTATTCGCAATCCTTTCATGGACGCATGGCTTCACAGGGTTGAATCAGGTGATTTTTTCGCGCCATTCGCATCATTGTCTTTCTTCGCATGTTCACCGATGATCACGACTTGTTGTTTGCATGTACGAGCACTATATGAAAATGGTGTGACGAAGTTACAGCTTTTTATTGCTTATTGATTCTGCTTTATAATATATTGATGCTGTTATTACTCCATCTGGAGTTTCAATAACAACAGGATTTAAATATGTCCAACCAAAACACCAAGTTCTCCGGCATCAAACAACTGTCCAGAGACTTTGCCATCACCATGATGCAGGCCAATAAGGCTTTGAAGGTCGGCAAGATCATGTCGGCGACAGGTGAGCCGGTAAAGCCTGAATATGCTGTGTTAAGGCCGTTGTCAGACGGCACCCCAAGGTACGTCTGGAATGAAAAAGTCGCCTACAAGGCGTTCATCAAAGCAGGGCACCCTGCACCAAGCGAACTTGATCATTACAGCCATGTGCAGAACAAGCATCAGGCCGAAAGCCGGATTAATGACGCCTTCCAGAAAATGGGAGAAATTGCCAAGCTTGATGAGCTTTACGACACGTCGCCAGGGGTGGTAGAGGCTATCTATGAGGTATATCAGGGGGCTGTCTACAGCGATAATCATGCTATTGGCGGCCCTTGTGCCGTCCGGATCCTCAACAGCAAGGAGGCGTGCGCCACCTTCATAAACAGGTTCCACCGGGTAGTCGATGACTATGAGGCTGGGTGCAAGGCTGTATGTGTGAACGCCAAGCAAATTGAACGCATCGAGTTTTATGCTGCTGCGCTCAGGCGCCTTGGGGCTTGGGTGCAGCTCCAGTTTTTCCGCTAAACAGAAGGGCGAGCGGCTGATGCGAGGCTAATCTCCCCCTTCGCAGGGGGCTGAAGAGCCTGCTGCATTCAGCCCGCCCTACTCCAGGCCAAGGATCTTGCGCTCACGAGGATTGAGTTTTGCCAACGCTTTCTGACGCTCGGCTTCCTGCTCGCGGTCGTACAGCTCGTCTACTGACTCGAAGATCAACAGTTCAGCTGGTCGCACGCTGTACTTCCTGCATTCTTCAGCATTGTGAAAGCCCATGCAGCAGTACTTGCTGAATCGAGGATCGCTGACGATGGCGTCGGCCAGTTCGCGGGTGTGCGTATAGCCGAGAGTAATGGTGTAGCCACGGCCCTCGGTGGTGTCCGAGTTGTAGGTGATGGCGAACAGATTCTGACTGGTCATGGTCGTGATTCCTTGTCCTGTTTGTCTTGACCACAAGATATACCCGGTATACATTACTGTCAACCACCCACCACAGGGCACAATCATGAGCCATGACTACGGACACTGCATTAGCTGCAGGACAGAAATGTCGGTCATCGACGACGACCCCAATGGGGATCACAACGCCACCTGCGCCCGCTGCAGAGCTGAAGAAAAACACGACTTCGACGCCGAACCTGGCGCAGTATTCGATCGTGCTGGCAACATGATCGTCTACGAACAGCATCCGGTGGTCAATCACACCCTGACGACTACGCTAGCCACCACCTTGCGGAATATCCAGCAGCAGCCCCAGCGCCAGGACGGGGCCAATGATCAGCTGCGTGACCTGCGGGTCGTTGCAAACCGCCTCGGCCTCTATGATGCTGCCGATGTCATTGGCAAGATCCTGGGTGAAAACCAGTACACCTGCGGCAAATGCCGCAAGGTGCATGGGTCGTTCAGCAGCGCCAGCAACTGTTGTCAAGCTGATCATGTGGAATGCCCGCTTTCCGATCTTCCGCACGATGCCGAGGTCGGCTATGGTTTGGCTTACCACTACGGCAACGGTGCTTTCAGCGCCAGCTGGGAGATCGTCAAGAATGGCTGCGAGGGCAAAGGCTTCGCCGTGCCCGTCTACCCACTGACACCATTGATGTGCAAGACGCTCACGCTGCTCAGTGACAATAGCCGTGAAGCTGGCGAGTCTACAATTAAGGATGCGATCAATCGGCTGATCAACAAGCGCAACCAACCCTCGCCCCTCCTTGGATACTGAGCGGTTGCCCCCTGCCAGCCCAGGCAGGGTAAGTACCTAGGAAACCCTCTGGAGTGCTGACGCCATGAAGCCCAGAAACACCCTGATTTCGGAAGCGACCCGCCAGGCGATCAAGGCCTGCCAGGGCACCCTGTCCCTGGCAGCTGCTGCAAAGAAATTCGGCGTATCACGGCGCAGCGTTGGGCGCATCTATCATGGTGGTGAACTCAGCACTACCCGGTGTAACTGTCAGGCGCATGACATCGATGCACTGCGCCAGCAAGTCGAAGCTTTATCCAAAGCCGTTTGGGCACTGACCAACAACCAGACATCCCATGCGCCGCAGCGGCTTCGCCGAATACTCAATCCGGAGTTCCATGGGAAATCATTCCCCGCTTCCGAGTTTAACTTCAGTTCGCCTTATCGCGATCAACCCAGCATTGCCCTGATGCGAGTCTATGGGGTAGATATCCCCGTTTCTTACCTGCAGGAAAAAGGCGATGAGCCCTGGTTCGTAGCCCAGCACCCCGCATCGCCAGAATGCTCGGTCTATCCCTACCCCGCTGCCGGGGACTCAGCTAAAAAACGTGAAGCCAATGAGCCGCCTCCGATCTACTGCGATCCACCGGCAGGCACGGCGTGTACCTGCAAAGATTGTCGATCCTGGCGAACAAGCTTGGCCCATGAGGAAGCACTACAAAGGGCTTACGTTCACGCTGTGGCCGTGCGTGCGGTCTTTCGGGGTCGCAGGTGACTGGGATCCGCGCTGGGCAATCCCGCATCTAAATTCCAATATAAGGCTAAACATTGTTTCGCTTGGAACAATGTGGGAAAATCCTTTGACTAATAATAAAAAGGATCGTCCCGGTGCCCCGCCTACTTCAACTGACACCTCTCGCCTTGGCGCTGGTTATGACTGGCTGTGCGCTCAATCCTCCCGCCAGCCCTGAGCCCGTCAAGCTGCCTGCCCAGTACCTCGCCCAAGCCAGTGAGGCTGATGCGGCCTCGGCGTCCGTGGTTAACTGGTGGAGCCGGTACCAAGACCCGGAGTTATTGAGGTTGATCGGGCTGGCCAACGCCCACAACCAGGACATCGCCGTCTCGCTTTCCCAGTACGACAAGGCCCTTGCCGTGCTGGGAGCCACTCGCTCCAATGAGCTGCCTTCGCTCACTGTAAACGCTGGATCTACCCGCGAATCGACCAACACCGCGAACAAGCGTGACCGCTCCAGTACCCATAGCGCGTCTGGCCTGGCCAGCTTTGAATTGGATATGTGGGGGCGCTTGAGTAACGCCACCAAGGCGAATGCACAAACTGCGGAAGCGGCGCGTGAGTACAGTCGGCATACGCAAAACCTCATTCGAAATGCCGTGATCCAGCAATACTGGTCGATACGTCAGCTGGACGCACTGGGTGAGGTGATTGCCAAGCAGATCGAGGCTCGCCGCCAGCAACTGACCATTTCCGAGCAGAAGCTCGCTTTCGGGGTCACCTCCGAGCTGGATGTTCAGCAGGCTAAAGCTGACCTGGCCAGCCTGGAGCGCAGTCGCATCAGCACCAAGACCAGCCGGGAAGGTTACCAGCAAAGCCTGGCCATTCTGGTTGGCATACCCGACCTGACGCTGTCAGCGGGCACCGGCATTGCGGAGCCCTTGATGGCGCCCACCATGGGGCTACCCTCGCTCCTGCTGCAACAGCGCCCAGATATCAAGCAGGCGGAGAATCAGCTGCAAGCGGCTGGCTTCGACGTGGCCGTGGCCCGTGCTGCCCTGTTCCCCTCGATCGGGCTCTCCGCCCAGGGCGGCGGCAGGAGCGCCTCCCTGTCCAGCCTGACCGGTGCCGGCTCATCGTTCTGGACACTGGGTTACACCCTTGACCTGCCGTTGTTTGACGGCGGGCTCAGGCTGTCCCAGATCGATCAGGCCAAAGCGGCCCAGCGTGAAGTGGCAGCGCTCTATCAAAAAACGATCCTCACAGCCTTTGCAGACGTCAACCAGGCCTTGATCGAAACCGAGGGCTGGAACAAGCAGACCCCGTGGATGCAAGATGAGCTGAGTGCAGCGCAGAAGGCCATGGATTTCGCCCTGCGCAAGTATGCCGTGGGCACCGTTGACTACTCGACCGTGCTGGATACGCAAAAAAGCCTGTTGGATGCTGAAAAATCGAGCGTGGAGATTCGTTATGGCAAGCTTATCAGCCAGGCGAACCTGTATTACGCCCTGGGGTTCTGACGAAAGCTTGGCCAGGGATGGCTTGCCTGCTGTATTTGTCGGTATATTGGTCAAAACCCAGGAATCTCACACCGATGTTCGATGATCCCCTCAGGCTTGAGCGTGTTAACCAGGCGCCAGGCAAGTACTACGCCCAGGCCCATCTGGAAGGTGCGCTGTACACCGAGCTAATCTGGCCATTGCTCAAAGCGCTAAAGATCGAGCAGCGTCCTTCGTATACCCAGCATCTGTGCAAGCTTTCTGGCATTTTCAGTACATCGGTCAATCCTGGGGATGTCACACGGCGTAAACGTGGCTTTGCAGTACTCAAGGAAGCACTGGATGACAGGATGCTAGCCAAGCGCGTGGTCTTTGATCTGCGGGCACCATGGGTTCAGGCATTACAGATCGATCAGGCGGGCGGCCTGCACTTTTTGAGCGTGATCCAGGGCTTCGGTACCCAGCCGTTCATGGATTTTCTCCTGCGCACGGTGATGCCTGAGCGGTGCCCAGGCTTCGTGGAGGCCATCAATGCATTCGTAAACCGTGAGAGCGTGATTGCTTCGATCGCTGACACTGCCTATTTTGATCGCCTTCATGCCATCTATGGCTGGCCCGAGCTGACCAACCTGCTTTCGGAAAGGGGGATGGCCAGCATGCTTGAGTGTGACCTAGGCCTTTAGTGCAGCATTCCGTTTGAGTGTCGTGCACCTGCTTGCTGGCCAGATATCCTGTGGCCTCTCTGCGGGCGCCAAAGACTGGGTGCGGGCTTTCTCGGATGAGTTGATGCGCATCGACGTGCTGACGACCCAGCTTAAGCGCAAAACCGCCTAACCTTCGGTCGCCCTCCCCGCACCAGACAGCCCAATCTTTGTTGGCTATGGCTATGCTGCCTGTGTAAGTCCCCAGCCATGGACGGCATCATTCACGCCGAGGCAGGCTTTCATTGCAGTGGCCCAGGCAATATCCCTATAGTGGAGGGAGAAAGAATCCAGGAGAATTGCGTTGATCACGCCCGCCCAACTCGACTATTTCGAGCAACTTCCTGTGTTGCCAGACGAACTGGGATTTTGCGAGCCCTTCGAATCCCTTTCCGCGATGGAACGCGCCGTTGAAATCTTCCCGGACTTCGTGACACTCATTCAGTCCCTGCGCCTTGCCACGGTGCAGCCGGGTTCACCGCTCTTTGGTCAGCATGTCTCGCTGACAGAGCGTTGGATTGCCATGCTAGCCAGGTCGCTGATGGAGGATGGGCCTCACCTGGATAGACTGATCCCGTTGACCTATCAAATGGTCGAGGCGTCCATCCAAGACCCACTGCCTAGAACCCAAGGGGAAATTGGCCTGGCTCAGCAGGTGCTGGAAGTCCTCAATCCGAACTCGCCTGCCAGGGCCTGGCTGGATGGCAACCTGGACAAGCTCGACCTGATGAAGAATGGTCGGATAGTCGATCAGTTCAACCTCATTTATCCGGATGTTTTTGTGAATCGGGTTAGTGACATGCTGGATGAGTTAGATCCCACCTTGCGGATCTTGTTCTCTATGCCAGAGCTCAGAACTCTGAGGCGCTGCGGCGATATCAAGTGAGTCTTAGTGAGTCCGTTCACCTCAAAGAACTGGCTCATAATGACCCCATCAGGCTTGCGGTTCTAGGTGAGGATGTTAGTGCCAACGAGTATGCAAGGCGCCTCAAACTTCTAGCCGATCACTTTGCACGCCCTCTCCAGGCCGTGGAAGCCTCTGGGGGTATCTCCGCTGAAGAATTCATTCGCAAAAGCGTGCGCGCATTCAAAGGGTTGTTGGATCACATGCCTGGCTTCTGCATGGAGGATTTTAACATTGATCTTTACGCAGTGCTGCGCGATGGCAGGTACATCACTACAAGTTACAAGGAAAATGTAGCGGTCTTTCTAAGCGCGCTGGGCGATATCGGAGCCGATATCTGCCGGCTGGCGGCTTCAGTCGTAGGCGGTAGTTGGGGTGTCGGGCGACTGGATGCTGAGCAGTACGGCAGGTTTGTCACTCAAGCCGTGGATGCGTGCAACAATGATTTGGATATCAAGGTCAGCACCTTGCTGTACCGTGAATTCCTCATGCGAACGCCCGAAGAAAATCTGCTCAATGCAAACCTCGGTGACAGAGAGTGGGCGTTCCTTTACAAGCTCAGGCCTAGTCCTACCTTCCTCCATAAAATCCAGGGTGAGCATCATCTTGAGGGTGTGCTTTCTGGGGATCTGGGACTGTGACCATGACCGAAACATTTACCAACCACACAGAACTCCTTCAGCGCCTGTATGAAATCCGTGTTACGGTGCACAGCTGGTCAACCACCACGACCGAGATTTCCGCAGCTGCCCCATGCACGCACTTGTTCCGCCAGATCAAGCATCTGTATCGAGATGGCCTGCAGGCTCTGCACAGCATTGAACAAGCGCCCGAGGATCGACGTCAGGCGATGCGCCAGAGTCTGGCATTTGTCTATGGCTGCACCGAATACGATGAACTCGCCTTGATGGTCAGGTACCACGGCGACATTGCAGCCTTTGGCCAGCAAGCGCCGGAATTTCTCAATGACATCCTGCAGTTCGCCGGCAGACAAAAGGACAACAAGCGTCTTTCTGGCAGGCCGAAAAATCGGGCGGTGTGCGAAGACCTCCATCCAGGCGACGAGAACGCCCTCACCCTCGGAAGCCTGCTGGCGCAACCGCTCGGGACGGCAAGACTCCTTTCAGTGTTCGGACTGGCTAAAAACATTCCCTTTGTCGCCCAGTACATGGCGATCGCCGAGCAGGTCGATAAAGCTGGCCTGGAGAAGGTCGTGCACTGCTTCGCTGAAAAACTGAGCGACTACCCGTTTGAGTTTTCCAAGCGTGACGGGGAGTCACTGGCATTCAGACGTCAGCTGTTTGGTGGCGAGATCACCTCGACCCATGAGTGTGCACACCGGATCCAAGCCATTGCCCATACCATGCATGGCACGGGTGATGGTTATCCCCGTGTACGTATGACGAACGATTTTGAGGCGTTGGGCCACAGCAAGCTGTCCGTGGATGAGCTGTTTGACAGCATCTATGCCGAAATTGCCTACCTTGAGAATGACCTCGACTGGGGTGAGGCGCCGACCAAGAACAGTGAGATTCCGACTGTCGATGAGCACTTTTGCCTGACATTGCAGGGCGTCTTTACCCGCCAGGGGGTGGATCACCGCACTTACCTGGCGCCCTGGTTGCTTGAAGGCAACCTCAACGCTTGGCGCGCCAAGAGCAAGCCAATCACCGATGCGCACTGGCTCGACCGTGAGATCATCCGGGCCGCCGCCCTGCAGCAAGATGCCAATTCAATACAGCACAATCGACGACAGGCCCGCCGTATGTACTGGATCAAGAACTTCAGTGAACAACATTGCCTGACCCTCTGTGAGAATGACGATCAGCTGATGACCTGTTTCCGCGCCACCGGGCATCGCAACCTGGCTCAGGCCTTGCGAGGCGAGTACCACCTTGAAGAAATTCTTTCCACCGAGCTTGGGATGTAACATGAGCAAGCTAGAACACGAACTCCACAAGAGCCTGATGCAGATCCATGATGAATGCGTCAGCAGCGCTGGGAAATTACGCTTGTCCAATCAAGCCGCTCTGTGCGCCGATATGCTGCGTAGCATCCATGAGGTGTACCCTGACCTCAAGCAGGCCTTGGACGACCTGCAAAACGCCCCTGAAGCCCTAAGGGGGCACCTTCGCAATGCCCTGGCGGGCGTTATCGGTTGCAGCCACTACGACACGTTCCACTTCGCCAGGCGCTACCACGCTCAAATAGCCCTGCTGGGGCGAGAAGAGCCTGACTTTTTGAGGAATGTGCTGGAATATGCGCAGAGCGCGGCAGGCAATTACCGGCTATCAGGAACATCCAGCCAGCGGCTGGAGCTGATTGAGGGTGAGTCACCGGATGTCATCCTGGGTAGCCTGCTGGCCCAACCAGCTGGGACAATTCAATCCCTTGAATTTGATCTGACATTATTGCGGCAAAATCTTCCGGTGGTGCAGGAGTACGTGGCGATCGCCAAGGTATGCGACCCCTATGGGCTCAAGGCGATGCGGGACAACTGCAGAAATGCCCTGGAGCAGCATCCGCTTGATCTGGGCGTTGCTGACGGCTCTGGCATGGCCCTGCGTCGAGTATTGTTTGATGGAGAGCTGATCACCCCGCTGGAATGTGAAACTAGGTTGAAGACCGTGGCTATGGCGCTGTTTGGCGGCAGATCGAGGGTCATTCCACAAGAGCTCGCTGAACACCTGGCGGCGGTGGGAAGCTCGCCGGAGTTCATGGAGCACTGCTTTATCAATGATCTGTACCGGCACCTTCAGGATCAAAGCACCGATTACGACCTGACAGACCCATGCGAACAATCTTTCAAACCCGGTTCCATCACCACCCAGGCCGAACAGACCAAGGTGTTGAAGCAATTTTTGATCAATCAAGGAATGGACTACCGCGTCAAGATGGCGCCCTGGATTTTGAGTTGTGACAACTTCGGGCAATGCCTTGAGATGAGGAGCAAGTATGCGCATGACGAGCGTTGGCTAGATCGCGAAGTCATCCGCGCTGCAGCCGAGTGGATGAAGCGCGCAGTCGACAAGGACGCCCCCAGTCGAGCGCAGGCCCGGCGTTATGGCTGGATCAATACCTTAAGTGAGCGGGATTGCATCAACCTCTGCCAGGATGAGCACCAGCTGATGGCGTGCTTCAAGGCCACTGGGCACTCCTCGTTTGTCCATCGCATAAAGTCTGAGCAGTACCACGAAGAAATTCTGTCATCCGACCTGGGGATCTAAATGTCATACCCACTTGAACACCGGTTCGCAGGCGGTACCCGCCAGGATTGTTACCAGAGCAAAGACAGCCTGATGGCATTTGCTCGATACTCCCTTGCCGAAGTCATGGAGGCGATTGATCAGCAGGTCGCGTGTGATCAGTGGGTGGAAAGTCACCTCGCCCGCCAAGGCGTCACTGCCCCCACGCCCAAGCAGATCGACATGGCACAAATACGCCTGGTGGAAATGCTGGCCATCAGCCTGGCGTTCGAGCACCCCGACTTTCCCCGTGTGATGGAATTCGTCCAGCGGTGTGAAGCCGAGCTGTTCGTGGATCTGCCTGAAGGAGGGCTTGGCTTTTTGCCCTATCAGTCCAATGCCTTGATTCCCGCCTACCTGGGTAAGCCGCTCTTTTACTTCGTCGAAGGGTTGTGTGAAGAGCTCGGCACCACAGGCTCGCCCTTCAATCAGCGCCCTTCCATTCGTAATGAAGATGGGAGTCTGCGCGATGTCTCGCTGTACTGCCGCTACCATGGGCCACAGTGGGAAGGATCATTGGATTACCTCGCCCAAAAGAACGAGATGGACTTGATCGCCGCCCTGCACAATGCCAACCTGCTTGACCACCGGGAGGTGATGCAAGCCCTACTTACCTGCAGCCGTGCGCATCTGCCCGACCTGCGCTTCACGGTCACAGGTTCCTACGAGCTGGGGAATGAGGAGGCCTCCCATCGTTTTCGCGAAATGTTGCGTGTGGCCGCAGCGCCGTCGACCCACACACGCCTGCCCGCAGAGCACAGCGTCGCCTTTATCGATGAGCAACTGAATCTACTGTGGTCGAGCAGCTACCAGCAAAACCAGTGGATTTTCGATTTCTATGCAGTCATGGGCGAGACTGACAAGAACAAAGGAGTGTTCCGCCTGGATAACCAGAAATTGCTGGAGAACACCTTCCGCACTTTGATGCAGATGAGTCCTGACTTCTATCGCCACCTGGCCATATCGCTGATGGGTGTGCCGGCAGGCCAGGCCCTCTCCACTAGCTTCAATCGCACGGCGTTTTCTGACATCGCCAACCGCGCCTTTCTCAGGGCCCTGACCGGCAATGCCTACGGCGTGTCTTCGGACTTTGACATCAAAAAGGCCATGGTCATGCAGGTTGGGGAAGATGACTTCCATTTCAATGGCTACACCAGCCGTGAACGGCGCGAGCTGTACAAGCTGACAGGGTTTCAGCCGCTCCTGGAAGAGATGAGCTCAACCGACCTTACCGACTCCATGGAAGCAGATCTGTGCCTTTGACCATGAACACCATTCAGGATCTTTTTATCTCGCTTACCGATTTGAACTTCCAAACCAAAAGGGCTAGTCGTGGCGAGCTGGCAGAAAACTCCCAGGCGTTGATGGGACGAATTTTTGTCGTGTTCGGTGGGATCGACCCGGTGCTAGACGCCATTGCGCTGGAGCCCGAGGAGAGGGCTGAGAAATTATCGGCAGGGCTATTTGCGGCTATCCGATGGGCCTTGCAGCACGAAGGTCTGTATTTCAGGGAGATCCTAGCCTGGGCATATCAGGATGCGGTAGCTGAGGAACATCGACTATTGAGCCCTGTGCGCCTTTCGCAAATCAAAGAGAGGTTGGGGACAACATCGTTCGGGACTACAAGCCTGCAAAAGCATTATCTGTTCTCAGATGACTCAACGCTGCGATACCCAGCCAAAGAATACTGTGCATTTTTTGAAGGAAGGGTGACGGACGATCTCGCCTTTGCCTACCACAAGAAGAGCGATCATTTTGAATGGCAATTCGCCGAGCTAAAAGACAGCTTGGGTGAAACACTGTTCGCAAGCCTCAAATCCAGCATCCTGCGAGTAGCCATTGAAGACCACCTTGCCGTGAACGATCCACGCTTCGCACTCCTTTTTGAGGGCGAGCAGGACTCGGCCTTGATTTCAGAGCGGATGGCCGAGGTCGTTAAAGACCTCTCTGACCCCATCGTCATTGAGTATGCACTGAACATTACCGACAAATTGATCCAGCACATTCAGGCCACAGAGGTTGGTCAGGATTCGGTCGTAGCCGCGTTTGTGCATCATCTGGACTTCGAGGCCAATATCGACCTGGGGTTTTCTCTGGAATTCCATTTCCAGCCGGCCTCCCACTTCATTCAAAAGCTGCGCACAACGGGGATTGATTTCAATCCGGTTTTCACAGGCTTGTTGGGGATGCCGGCTGAGACTACTCCCACGGCCCTGGTGGAAGCAGTGGCTGAGCGTTTGCCCCAGATCCCCAATACGCAATACCTGAAAAAGCAGGATGTCTGGCTGGGTGCGTTTATCGATGCTTACCCTGTCGACCAGCTGCTGGCGATGGAGCTGGACTCGAAAACCACCTCGCGCTTGTACCGCATCAAGGGCGATACCCGGCTTCGGGACAAGACCACCGACCCGGATTACCTGGCTGACCTGCTGGCACAGGACATGGGTTTGTAAGGTCAATCGCTAGGCGTCGCTGGGTTTGACCGGGTCGTACGGCACACTCAATAATGGTGAAAAACTGAATCCGGAAAATCCAATGCGTACCCAGGCCAACGAAGAAGTGCTGAGACAGTCCTACATCAGGCGGGTGCTGGACTTTTGGCAGTTGTATGTCGCCAATCAGCAAAGCCAGGATCATTCGAGCACGGCGGCCCATGCGATTCTTCTCGCCTGCGACCTGCTTGATGACTACGTGCATATTGGCAACATCGCAGCAACCTTCCAGCCCGAGCTGCGAAACGACGACTTTCAGAACGGGGTTTTTGGTGCATTCACGAATGCCCTGGCCATTGAGCATGATCGTCTGGATCAGCTCCTAGAGCAGGTGCACCTGGATTATAACGGGCACTACCCTGCTCAATTGCTGGCTACCAACCCGGCCCGCACGGCCATGATGACCTATTACCCAACCCGCGCAATGATTGGCGATCAGCTCAAGCCGCAGCTGTGGGACAGTCAGGGCAACCTGCTGCACAATTCAGTGCACTTCATCACGACACGAAAAGCCAGTGTTGACAGCCAATTGTACAAGTTTTATCAAGAAAATGGCCCGGCGATCTTGAACGTCATCAACATGCTGCCAACCCTGGATGCTTCCATTGCAGATATAATTGTTAGTAGCCTGAAATCCTCATTTTCCATCGATCATGTGGCGGTTAATGATCCTCGGCGACTCGCCATGGCCAGCTATCTGGATGTCAGCGATGAGTTCAACGATCGCCTGAAAATGATCATGATGGGACTGAAACACGAGCGACGAGTGCATGGCTCCGCGATTGACCGACTGTTTGATATTTTTCAATTCCTGAATGCTCAGGAAAAGCAACATGCCCTGGAGACCTTTGAAGCCGACCTTAGTGTCAGTCTTGAGATGAAAGACGACTGCGTCGACTACAATTCCGCTGTGCATGCTTACTCGGTTTTGCTGTCAACAGCCTGTCAAAATGGTTTCGATGCGGACAAATTCTTTGCCAAGCATTTTGAAGCCAAAACCCACCGCAATCATGATGTATTTGCCAAGGTGGCGGCGGCGTTGCCCGCTAAACGTGCCGATGCCTATGTCGGTGAACCGGTTTGCGCGGTGCTCTGTGCCGCATTTCTGCTGAACAAAGATGACGATGTCCTCTTGGCCAGCGACCTGAACGGAGATGCCTTGCTGAGTCTGTACATCCTCAAGGGGGATGAGCGCTACAAGGACGCATTGCGCACGCCAGAGAAGGCCGATTTGCTGCTTGCCAACGAGCTGGGGCTGTAAACGGATGAACACTGAAAACACAATGAGCACCCAGCAAGCCAGCGCAGCCCTCAAACAGTCCTACGTCAAGCGCGTGCAGGACTTTCGGCAGCTGCATATCGCCAACCGAAAAGCACAGGAGTACTCCAGCACGATTTGGAGCGCGATCCTGCTCGCCTGCGACCTGCTGGATGATTATGGGCACATTGGCAACATTGCCGATACCTTCCAGGATCAATTGCAGGACGAAGACTTTCAATTGGGAATATTTGGAGCGTTCATGAACGCTTTGGCTATCGAGCACGAGCGCCTGGATCAAATCCTGGAGCAGGCACACCTAGAGCACAGCAAGCATTACCCCACACAGATCTTTGCCATCAACGCTGCTCGTACCGCCATGATGACCTACTACCCAACGCCGCCGATGATCGATGAGCGGCAAAAACCAAAGCTCTGGGACAACCAGGGCAACCTGAAGCACAATCCCGTGCATTTCATTACCACGCGAAAAGCCAGTGTGGACAGTCAGTTGCAAGCTTTTTATGAGCAAAATGGCCCTGCGCTGCTCCGTGTCATCAGCTCTCTCCCCGAGCTGGAACCGTCATTTCGCGAGAATGTGGTTAAGCACCTGTGTGACCTCATGTCTATGGGGCATGTGGCGATTGATGACCCGCGCCGCATGGCCCTCCTTGGGCACCTGGATGCCAGTGAGGAATTTACCAATCGCCTGCACATGATCATGAGGCGATTGAGCCAAGAAGATGGCTGGACTGACCTTCCTTCTGCTGTTGCGCGTTTATTCGATTGCCTTCAGGCGCTGGATGCGCCTGTTAAGCAATCGGCATTGGCCCGCATATCGCAAAACCTGTTTGAGGAAATGGTCGATGATGGAAACTTTGTTGACTACGCTGGCGCCATCCATGCTTACGCCGACTTCCTCGGTAAAGCGCGGTCGCATGGGTTCGATGACCTCGATTTTTTAGCAACGCATTTTCAGATGAAAGCCCCGCGCAAACAGGACGTGTTCAGGCGTGTTGCCGCTGAGTTGCCTATCGGAAATAGCAGTGTCTTTGTTGGAGAACCTGTGCGTCGGGTGCTGTGCGCGGCTTTCCTGCTGAATCAGGATGACGATGCCCTCTTGGCCAGCGACTTGAGTGGTGATGCCTTGCTTTGTCTGTACATGCTCAAGGGTGATGAGCGCTACAAGGACGCGTTGCGCACGCCCGACAAGGCCGACGTGTTGCTCGCCTATGACATGGGGCTCTAGGATGCCCACAAACTTAGAACGCCGGCAGGCGGCCTTCCTGGCCAGGATCAAGGACTTTGCCTATGTCGAGGCTGTCCATGGCAGCGGCGAAACCCATGTTCAGATGGCCATGGAGGCCGTATGCCTGCTCAACGACCTGCTGGATGCCTATGAGAACCTGGATGTCATCAGGGCGCTATTCATGCCGGCATGGCTTCGCCACGACCATGAAGACAAAGAGGCCGAGCAAGGATTCCTGGCGCTGCTCAAGTTTTCGTTGATGGTCAACCATGAGCGCTATGATGAGTTCCTCGCAGAGATCCATCAGCACTTTGCCGGCCAATTGACTACCAATCACATTCATGAGCCGGGATACGCCATGCCCGAAGCAGATGTCCGTCGCATTCCCCAGCTCTGGGATGACCAGGGAAATCAGCTGCATAACCCCACGGCGTTCATCTCCCTCAATCCATTGGCCGCCCAATTACAGCTCAATCAATTCGTGGCTGAAAATGGCGAGGCCATCAGCAAGGTTATTGCCTCGCTGTCCACCCTTGAGCAAAGGCCAAGCGAAAGAATCGCTGATACTATCTTGTTCAAGCTGATCGACCTTGATGTGACCATGGACGACACTCGCAGGCAGGGGGTTTTGCCTTTCTGCAGCGCGCTTATCGAGTGTCAAAGGCGCTTGCTGAAGGTCATGAAAGCGCTGGATACGAATAGCAGTGAAGACAAGCTCCGTGCCACCATCAAGAATTTCTTCGCCATAGCAGGCACCCTGTGCAAAGAAGACCAGGAGTGCATGATACTTGAGATACATGAAAGCCTGGTCGCCCTGGATTGCACGTTGGACGTGACCCTCAATTCCAACAATGCCGTCCCAGCACATGCCGCATTCTTGCAGGCTGCGGAAAACTATGGCTTCAACCTGGATGCATACTTTCTTCTGACCAGCCCCTCTGCCTACAGCGCTGTCATTACCACTTGCGCAAAATGCCTGGTGAACAAGCCATTCGACCAATACGCGGGCGTCGATGCTGGGAGCGTTATAAGTGCGGCCTTTTTGTACCTCCAGGAAAGCGAGCAATTACTCACTGCCGACCTAGATGCCGACACCTTGCTGGCGCTTTACCTGTTCAAGCGCGATAACAGGTTCAAACAGGCGCTGCTCACCCCTGGGCGGGCTGATACCCTCCTGGCCCATGAGCTGGGCATGTAAGCCCGAGAGGACGAACGATGAGTAATGCAGAGATCCTCAAGCTGAATTTCTTGAGTCGCGTAGATGAGTTCACCGCACTTAGGATTGCCAATCAGCAGTCCAACCATATCCATGAAACGGCGCTGGCGGCGGTGGTGTTGTTCGGGGACATGCTCGACACCCATAAAAATATGGGTGGGATCGAAACACATCTGGGCGAAGGTTCGCCGTGCCACAACCAGAAGGACATGTTCGCCCTTGGCATGCATGCCATCGCCATAGAGCATGAACGACTCACATGACTGTTACGCTGACGAGACTGCGTTCGACATCCTGAGGGCGTCCTACCTGTACCTGCAAGACACGGAAGCGCTGCTTGCCAGTGGGTGCAGCACCGATGCCGTGCTGGCGCTGTATGTCCTCAAGCGGGATGAGCGCTTCCGAGAGGTCTTGCTGAGTCCTGACCGAGTGGATACGTTGCTGGCGCACGACCTGGCATGTGATTAGCCCATGATCAGCCCCCAAATGCCCTAGATAACCTTGGCGGAGCGCCCGTAAGTGTCCGTCTTGATCAGCCGGCTGCTGCACCAGCATAATTTAAATAACAAAAACAACACAGGCCCACTACCATGGCCCATGAAGTCCTGCTCAAGAAAATCGAAAGCGCCGATACCCTGGTCGACGCACGTTATGCCCCGGCTTCCTATGATGTGCTGGTCAATGGCATCAAAGTCGGCACCCTGGTGGGCAAGTTCAAAAGCGCCAGCAGCAAGGCCCACTGGCATGACCTCAAAGACCTCGATGGTCGCTACGCCAGGGTTACGGTCGGCGTCCGGGGTGTAGCTCGCGAGCGCCTGGATCGCGAGGCCATCCGTTTTTACGAGATGCTGCAGCAATCCTGAGCGAGGCCGTTTTTGCCCACAAACGGCAGCCTCAACGCCTGCCAAAACATCGGGGCAGTGTTGTACAAATCAATATTGCATTAATCCGTGTCAGCTGAGAGACTGTCGCCACTTTTATCTGACCCAGTGTGACAGCCATGCACCTGACCCAAGCACAAGCCGACCTCATCGATGAGTTGCATCGGTTCACCAACGTCATCGAACCGTTTTCGAAGCAGAGCAAGGTTGATTGCGCTGACTTCATGCTGCGGGTGCTCGACCAGTTCGGTTCATTGGCGATCTATCACCAGGGTATTCATGAGCACAATGGCGCCTACGTGAGGCAATTTGATGGTATTGCCCGAACCCGCCTCTTCCTGTCACTGAGCTTCGAACACCCTGGCCTGGACAAAATCCTAGACGCCTTCATGGAAGACCTGGGTGCTGAACACTCAACCCTGGCCACCACCTGCAGTGATGATAAATACCTGGCATCCACAGACCCCGAGGATCTACCGATTTTGGTGGGGCAAGATCTCAAGATTCCCCATCGCCTGGAGATTTTGAGCTGGATCTTTCCCACGTGGGTCAACCAGGAAATTGACCGCTATTTCCAGGAGGCCGCCACGGGCGATCAGCGTTTTTTGCAATTCCAGCGCTGGATGACCAAAGCGGTGCGCCCGAACAGCCTTGAACTTCTCACCACCGCACACCGCAACATGGTGCGGGCTTTCTGCAGACTGGGCGTCGAGAAAACCATGGTAGCAGTGCATGCAGTGGATTGTCCGCTGACAGATCGTCGCCGCTGCTCCATCCTTGGAGCCGTACCGACTGCGGGGGAGTGCTTAAAACGTCTCGATAACGTGCTGGCCTTTTTCACCAGCAGAAAGTACCTGGACTTGGCCTCCGAAGCGTCAGTCGAAGCCGCATCGGCGGCAGTCTCCGTCTATGCCGAGATTGTCCACGCCTGCGGTGATGTGTCGCCCAACCTGTTGGGCCAGCACCTTATGACAGTCATCAGAAAACAGATTGTGAGGTTCTCGGTGGAAGCCGAAGAGCATTTGACCGAATTTCAAACTGCTGTTGCTCAGCAGCTTGCGACAACTTTGCGTGGAGTCACACAACAGGAAATTCACAAAGCCCTGGATCCCCTTCCCAATGCTGGGCCTAATGTGATCGATTTTCTTTATTTCAAGTATCAGCCTTTGCACCGTCTGCTCGAAAACTTGGGTTTATCCCCTGCGATCCTGCTTGCCAATGCACTGACTTCACCTGGAGATCCTGGCATCAAGAGCGAGACGGATGCATTGGTCATGCTCATCACAACGATGCCCAGCCTCAATGGCCAGGTTGATGCGGCCATGCTCTGGACGTATGGCATCCTCCGGATAGCTGGAGTGGATCGGCTGCTGGAATTGCCACTGCCTGACGCAGATCGCTTCAAGCTCTACTTGGCGTTCGATGACAAGCGGCTGCGCGACATCATCGTTGATGACTGCGTGTTGGAATCCGTACTCGTCCATGAGTTGGGGCTTTGACAATGGCTGCAAACGATCGAAAAAACCTGGCCAAGCACCTGTGCTATCCACACGGGCACGGCCTGGCGGGTTCGGAGGCGCCCGAGCTTTGCGCCCTACCCCAATTGGCCCCAGTTACCCTCCCAGTCAGCATGCACTGCCGGCAGGAGGGCGTGCGCTTCATTTTGCAGGCGCTGGAGAAACACCATTCCTTCGAGGGCTGTCTACAGGTGATGCGGAGGATGGAGGAACATGACTACAACTCGCTCATGGCCAAGTTCGTGGGCCGGGTCAAGCTGGCGCTGTCGTATGAGCACCCAGGTCTGGCCCGGATCATGAAAGCCTTCAGGGCCTACGAGGACAAGCATCCCGCGCTGATTGATCTGGGTGATCAGGAATGGCCGGCCCTGGTAATGAAACTGCCTGTCGAGCAGCGGCCAAAGCTGTTCGATGATGAGCAGCAGCTTCGCTATCACGCCGAAACATTCCAGCATCTCTACCCGGCTTTGCTGTACCAGACCATGGATGACCTTTTCTGCGAAAACCCTGCCGGATTTTCGCGGGCCATGGCGAATCTGCTGGCACAAGGGAGCCGTCCAGGTGGGGCACTGACCCGGCGCTACCAGAAGGTCGCCGATTCGCGCCATCTCTTTCAGGATGATGTTCGCCGCAAGGCGGTGTGGGAAGATCAATTTCCGGCCATGCATGTCTTTGAAATCCGTGATCGGTTCGACCAGGTCTGGAAAGACATCCTGAGCCCGAAGAATGGGTTGGCGGACACAGCGGTAGCCGCGTTTGTTTCTATTTCAGCGCCTCGCGGGCGCAGCGGCGAAGACTATGAGTTTCGCAAGGTGTTCGATCAAATCAGCCTCAATACAGAGGACGAGTTTGCCTTTCCTCTGGCGGGTATTCCGGCGCTGCATGCCCTGATGGATTACGCTGAAAGCCGTGGCGTCAATTTCCATGAAATCGTCACCAGCTTGGTACGCTCGCCATCCGAATCGAAGCTGCTACCAGGATTGGCTAAAGACCTCTATCAGCGATGTCAGTCACGTCGCGAACCCACCCTGGCAGATCGCGCTGCAGACTTGCTGCAGGTGCTTCCTGAAGATCCGGTGTCACCCACTCGACAAACGCAATGTTCGGTGTGGCTTAACGTCCTGCTGCGGCGGATACCGATTGAAACATGGTATAGCCTTAAATTGAATGATGACCAACTTTTGAAGCTTTACCGGCACCTGGGTGATGCGCAGTTCCTGGTCAGGGTCGAATCGACTGAACGCCTCGATGCCGCCCTGGAGCATGACCTCGGCCTCTAGCACCGGCGCTATCCATCTGAGCTGAAAGAAAATTTTCTGAATTCGGCCTTTGCAATGTATCGCTTATAGCATATATTGATCGCACACCGAACAAGGAGAACGAGCATGCCCGCCAAGAAAAAGCTGTCGCCGGAACAAATGGAGCAACTGGTCAAGACCCTTGCTGCGTTCAACGAGCATTTCCCCAAGGCGTTCCCCAAGAAAGGCGAACTGCCGGTGAGGCCGCTGGCGATCAGCATCAATCGCCAGATCATGGCGAAGGTCAAGGAGCAGCAGCTTGGCCTGACCTGGAACCAGGTACGCATTGCCCTGGCATACTGGTGTTCGCGCAAGTTCTACCTCAATGCCTTCAAAAAGGCGACGCACCGCATCGATCTCAATGGCGAGGTGGCTGAGTCCCTTACCCCCGAGCACCAGAAGTACGCGAAAGAGCGCTTCAAGCGCCTCATGAAGCGCAGCGAAACCAAAAACCACGAAGCGCCAACGAGCCTGCAGAATGCACAGTCGATCAATGACGAGCAGCAGGCGGCAGAGAAGGCTGACCATGACGCCGCCATGGATGAAGAACTGCGGCTCATCCACGAAGCCTCTTGATTGTTGGCTGACATTCACCCAGAAAACAGCGCCATTCCAAGGCGCTGTTTTCGCTTGCAGTTGAACGATACCATGCCCCACCACATCACAACCCCCGCCCCTCTGGATAGGCACCGTCCAGCCAGTGAACAACCCCAGCCGGTGTCCCGGCATGGCCTCAAGATGCTGGCAGTCGAGATGATGAATCCAGCCTTCACGGATTACCTGTCGATTCAGGAGCTCTACGCCCGTCCCGATGCACTGCAATGCCTGCAAATGCTTTGCGACACGGGCCTTTCCAATCTGGATAAGGCAGTAAAACAGACCTTGGGCAAATTGTTGGTCTGCTCGTGGGGCGATGAAGCGGCTTTGCTGCGCCAGGCCCTTGGGCTCGGTGATTTCATGACGCTGTGGGAGGTCTCTGAGCGTTTCAATGACGCCTTTCGCTTGGCAAGCCCAATGCCTTCGCGGTTGCGCCCAATACATGAGTTGCTGTTGACTACGCCAGAGCAGGCGGTTGATGCGCAGTTGGAGGCGGTTAGCAGGAACACAGATTACTTGCGCAGCATGGCGCAAATAGACCTGCAAAATCTGACCCGAACGCTGTCCGTTAACATTGGTTTTAGCGGGGTAGTGCGAGAAGACCTTGATAGTTCACTCAAAGCGGTCAACAGGCTGGCTCGGCTCATGGGGTTTGTGCTCAAAAAAATCCCTCAGGCAGCCGAAATCATTTCGATGGCCCTGCTGTGTGACGGTCGTTGCTCTGCTGGGGAAGCCTTCTGCAAGCCCGACTGGGAGGAATCGAACATTGAAGCCTGGTTCAATAGCCTCGCCAATTTTGCCTTGGATGACCGTACGGGCAAATATTCCTCCCAGCAAGTTATCAGGACATCAAAAGCCCGGCTGCTCACCAGTCTGATCCTTTCAACCCCCGCTTCCACGCTCAATCAGGCCTTGCATGAGCCCTGGCAATGGCAGTTCGCCTATGAGCTCACTGGGCATCTCGAACTGATCGAAGCCATGCCAGCCAATCAGCGTGAAGAAGCACTGGCAGTTGATCTGGGCCTCTAACGACAAAGGAGTTTGCGATGGAACCTGAAATCTCTTCATTTCTGCATACCGTTTTGATCGGCTGCCTGTGCGTGGGATTCATTTCTGCGGTTATATCCCCTGCCTCAGAGACCGCTGGCAGGTTCGCACTGACGGTGGTGATGGCCATTCTTGCCGGTATCGGCTATTCCATTTACCTGTTCGGCGCCATGGCGGTCTTGAAGGTGGTCGGCTACTTTGCAGGCCTGATCATATCCATGCTGGCCATCGGTTTTTTGGTGTCCGTGGTGCGCAGTCGGCGATCCGATCGCACCTTCAAGTTCCGCCAGGCCGGGGTTGTTGAGCGCTTTCCATCTGCCACGAGGTTGGAAATTCATCGAATCTGCGTTGCACTGGATCGTGGCAAGACACTGGATGACTTCAAGTGGGATGGTGAGCGAGTCATCCTGGGTGAGGGCGAGAACGCCAGAATCGCGGGGTCTCGCGGATGGGTTTCCATCAATGCCCCCACCCCGGACTATGTCTACCTGGCCCAGCAAAAAGAACTCGACTTCAGGCTGCAGAGCCTAGGGGTAAAGCTGTCTATAGCCGATCACCATGCTCTCTGTGCCTTGCTCTACTTCAACTGGGAGGTTCTGGAGATGACGGTAGACGGTGAACGCCACGCGCTGCTGGCTATGCTGGGGCGCCGGGCGGATACCCGTTACGAGCGCTACTCGCTTCGCATGGCTGAAAGCACTGCCTAAGGGATAAACCAGCTTCAACGACGCTGAATACAAAAATGCGAAAGTGACTGTGTAACTAGGTGCACACAGCCAGCTCGGTGCTCACTTATCTTTGATCTTGAGGTGACTTCGTGGGACTTGAGGTGGACTGGCACATTTATTTAGCGCTTTCAGCCATTGCAATGATCGCCTGCTTTCATCCTGCAGGGATGTGGTTGATCACATTGATCGGCATCGTCGGCACATTCGCATTGGCACTTCGGGATAGTGAAATCATTGGGGTTCTTCTGGTGCTGGTAGGTTGTGCGAGTTTTTTGGTCATTATGATCCCCGTTACCAAATTCTTTATGAGGCGTGCGGCGCGTAATCTTGAGATTCGAAAGGTATTGGCAGACAAGCGGTTTCCGCTCGCATCGGATAATGAAATCCACTGTATGGCGAAAAAACTCGGGCGCGGACATCGGCTGACTGACTTCATATGGGATGGTCAGCGGGTAATTCTATTGACGGGCATTGATTCCCAAGTTGTGGCTGGTCATGGTTGGCGCTCGCTGAAACGACGAAAACCTTTGCGCCTCTATACCGCTCAAGAAAAAATCCTTCAATTCAGGCTTGCCCTGGCTGGTGCCACACTTAGCCGAGAATCCCATAATGACTTATGTGTTCTGCTCTACTTTAATTGGAAAATTGTTAATTTGACTGTCTATCCCGATAACAACACAATGGCAGCCGCCTTGCGGCGAAGAGGCGAATCCCGCATTGAGCATTACCCACTTCAACCGCTCCGGTAAACATGTGCACCCTGACCGCGAGTCAACCTTGAACAGCTAGCTTCCAGCACCCTATAGTGGAGGTATATCAGCTCAAGGAAAGTACCCATGACAGCCCCTCGGCCCCTGACGCAACAAGCGATTCGTCAATTCAACTCGATGGTCAATCGAATCCTCATGCATCAGGATCGCTACCGGGTGGCCCAGAACGAAATCCCCGCCATCACCATCTTGCTTGAGCAACGGGGATTGAGCAAAGAATGCGCCGAGTGGTTCACATCGCTCAAGGCGAGCGGCAACACGCTGGCCCAGGCGTGCGAGCAAATCGGTATATCGCCCGATGACATCGCCTTGAGCAAAACCCTGTGCATGGCCTTCCTGGATGAGCATCTGCGCGAACAGCTGATCGTCACACTGGCTGACGAAGTTGAGTTCATTCATGAATTCGGCCTGGTTAAAGCTTATGAAAACCTCTCCAATTCCTCTGTCTTCCATTTGTCAGCCAGAAATCTTGAAAATGATTTCCCTAGATGGAGCCTGAAAAACAAAAGCACCTTTATTGAGCCCATCCCATGCACAGCATTTGTACCCTTGGATTTCTCGCTTGAGGGGAGTGCTGACCAAACGGCTTTGCGGGCCACCCTTCAACCCAGTCAACTTGCCAGACAAGTTTTTATCGTTTTAAGCAGTCGGGAACATGGTCGAATTGATGTCAGCATTTGCATCAACGAACTGAAAAACCTGGAGGCAGCCTGCCGCATTCACATCGAGCTGATTCAAAAAACCGCAAGGGAATTCCTGGAGCGGCTTCCGTTGCAAGGCAATGAAATACTGCGCCTCCACGTCATGGGCGACAAGTCACCTTCGCTTACCGAGCTCAGCACCAAAACGCTCGACATGATGCACGGCATGGACACCCTAAATTCCTTAAGCGACATGAAAAAGACGTTCGACAACCTTGTATTTGGCGCGCTGTCGAATCAGGAGTATTTCCAGCATTGCTTTGCATGTGATTTAGAAGACGCGTTACGAGTCAGTGTCGACGATGAGTACAGGGACTTGCAGGATGAAATCAAAAATGGCAAAGAAACACTTGCCGGGTTCACGTATGGCTTCAGGCTGATGAGAGAGCATGGATTACCGCTTGATTGGATCTTGTTGCGTTGTGCGTGCACCCTGAGTGCAGGCAACGCTCAGGATGTTATAGGCTCGGAGGGCGCAATCAAGTATTTACTCCATGAGTGTGAAAAATTGGGGCCGGGCGACCCGATGCGCCACCTTGGCTCTGTGTCCGCACAGTATATGCTAGCAGGTGTCCTCAGTCACGAGCCCGAGGTCATTCTTCAGGCCGTTGGCACGAAAGAACATCAGGCCAAGATGCTATATGACGTGTCTGGTGACAGGCGCCTGCTCAACGCTGTTCGCTCTGAGAAGTTGCGAGAAGAAATCCTCGCCGTGGACATGGGGTTGTAACTGCCTGGTGGGCATCAAGCGTCCACCTAACGATATTCACCGTCACCAACTGCCCGAGGTCTTGCGGCCTTGGTTTGAGACGGTCTCCCCCCGTATCATGGATAGCATAACCACTCGGGAATCCACCATGCGCGCACCCAGCTCCCTTTCCCAGCAAGCCGTCGACCAGTTCCACTCAATGGTCAACCGCACCCTCACCCACCGTGAGCGCTATGACATTCATCCATCTGAAATCGAATCCATCACGATTCGGTTGGAGCAAATCGCGCTGAGCGATGAGTGTGCGCAGTGGTTCCTGGCAGCTAAGGCCAATGGTCATACCCTGGAGCACCTGTGTAACGTTTTGGGTATCGCCCCTAATGACAAGGCACTGGGTTTCACGCTGTGCATGGCATTTCTTGATGAACACCTGCGCGAACCGATGATCAGCGCTTTCGCGGCGGAGGGCGAGTTTCTGCACAAGCATGATGTGCTGGGTCAATTTGAAAGTGAGCATCGCAAAGTTGCGTGGCAGTTGAATCAAGGTAACCTTGAAACCGACCTGCACTATTGGCGCATCCGCGAGTCAAAGACCAAACCCAGGGCTGCCATGCCCTGCAAAGCCTACATACCGATGGCCTTCACCTGTGAAGGCGATCACGCAGAGACCGCTCTGCGGGGGCTGCTCCTTCCCCAAGAGATCCTGCTCGCCGTGAATGCCCTGTTTAGCCAGTTCGAAAAAGAAAAGATCGACTCGCAGCAATGCGTTGCTCAGCTGCGCTATTTCGTACAAGCATTTCCTTTTCAGGCGCACATCACCCACTGGATCGCCAAGGAACAACTCCCCAAGTATCCATTGGCTGACAATGACCCACTTCGAATCATGGTCATGGGTAAGGAAAAGCCAGGACTTACTGAACTGAGTAACCGGGTCGAGGCACAGTTGCGCAAGGCTGGAGAGGCCACGCGACCAGGGGCTGCATTCGATGCAATCAAGCATGTACTACATGTGAGCGCCAGCAATGACTTCTACCTGAACAACTGCCTGGCTGCCGACCTGATCGAAATTATCCGGGGGCACCTGGGTGAAGACGAAGTAGATCCAAACCCAGCGGTTGTTGGTGGCCAGTCGAAGGTGCTGGAGTTCGCCCAGGGCTACAAGCTGCTGCGCGATTTCGGGGTAGGCCTGGATCTGGTGCTGCTGCGTGGGGTGTGCGGCCTTATGCCAGGTCATGCCTACGATCTTCTGCGCAAAGGCCCGCAGGCTGTTATCAAGCGCCTTCTGCACCACTACACAGAACTGGATGACACGATTACCAAGAACTTCGCCACGCTCACCGCCATGCATCTGCTGGGCGGGGTGCTGAGTCATGACCGAGGCACGCTCATTCAGGCACTCGACAAGGACGAGAAGCTGGCGCGATTGCTCTATGAGGCTTCAGGCGAGACACGCTTCCTGGACATCATTGAAAACGAAGAAATGCGGCAGGACATTCTTGCCCAGGATCTGGGGCTCTGAACATGATGGGTATCATAAGGCCTTTGCCTATAGCCACGGTCTACGATGCGTCGATCGAGGCGCTCTGCCTGGATTCGCCCGACCAATGTGTCGAGCTGATCATCACCGCGCTTGTGCACAACGGCTTGACGCTGCTGCAGATGAGCCAGCAGCTGGAAGAGCGATTCCCGTCGCTGCTGGGCATGACCGACAATGCCAGGCGCTGTGAAATGCTCAATATCCTGGTGGCAGCCGCCCACTATCCAGGCGACCACACCCTGGACATCATCGAGGCGGCGTACAGGGGGCTGAGCACAGCGGATAATGTGCGGCAGGAATTGAGAAGCCGCATGGACGGTTTCATGCCTCGGATCGATCAGCTGACGGCTGGCTGGGGGTCACTGGAAGACGCCTGCCTGGGCTTTCGGCGGCTCAGCATCATGGATGTCCCGACCCAGCGCGAGTGGGTCAAGAAGTATGAATCCACCCTGGGGAACATTGAGCGTGATCTAGGTTTGTGTATCGATCACGATGACACCAAGCGCGTCATCCTCCTGATGAACAACTGTGGCAAGCGCAAGCCCCACCGCAGCGCCCTTGTGAGGCTGTTCTACACTCGTGACGACACCCTGGCCCCCAACACCCGGAAACTCTATCTGGGGCAGTCGGAACCGCAGGCTGAAGAGGTGTTCGCCCGCATCCTTGCGCCATCAACAGCCTCAACCATGCAGGCACCTACCAGCAGTTCCAGCCACCAAGCAGCGTTCCCGCTGATTTTGTGGAGCGACATGCCGACTTGCTCTGGTACACCATTGCCCAGGCGATGGGTGACAGCAAGCCTATTCAGCGAGCTGAGGCTCGCAACGCCCCTGCGCCTGCCTGCACGGCGTCGATCGAACAAGCGAGCCTAGCCCTCACCTTTTTACTCAAACAGGGCCCAAGTCCCTTTGCAGGCCTCTGGGCAGCCCAGGTCGAGGGCTACAACCTTGGCAGCATCGAAAACCTCAAGGCTAGCGTTGACTTCGCCTCAGGGATAAAGCACGTGTTTACTAGCCTTGGCCGAAAGGTTCACTACATGGCAGAGGACGGCACCCTGTTCCCAGCCCTGGTTGGCGATGCGAAATCGTTCGCCATGATCAAGGCGATCGGAGAGCACTTTGGGCCCGAATGGCTCGCCCCCCTCGTCACTAGAGACAGCCAGCGCGGTCTGCTTTATCGAGTGACCGGAGATAACCGGTTTCTGAATCACCTGATCAGCGAGGTGGCGCGCAGCAACCTGCTGGAATCGGACATGGGCCTTTGATCAATGACTCAGCCGACCGATGAAGTCTATCATCTCGACATCCGTTTCGATGATCCCCGGCGCACCCGCCTCCTGGGCTTCGTTGCCCAACCCCATGAGTGCCGAGCGCGCTTTGAATTGTTGATCCACTACGTGGCGTTTACGTACGCGCGCATCCCCGAAGCCCCTCAGACCGCCGCATTCAAGCAATACATGGATAACTTCAAGGGGCTATTGGACAATTGCCCCATCCTTCAGCCGGCACTCTACCATCAAGCCTTGGTTAATTACCTGAGGTCTGAGTCAGGGGCGCTGTCCACCAGGCGACGCGCATTTTCCGAGCACGAGGCAGATGCCATCGTGAAGACCGCCTTCCCTGCCATCATGTCACTCGCGAATGTGGTAGGTGTAAGCATCGATGCAGCGGTGCACGAATCCATGCTAACGCCCTATGCGGCCCGATACGAACCGAGAACACCCCTGTCGCATGCTCAGTCCCTGCAGGCCCTGATCAACCTCATGCCGGTACCCTGCCAGAAACACCTGGTTCTACGACTGTTCACCCAGGGGCTGCTCATGGAGGGCGATCCCAAGTCTTTCCTTGGGTATGAACTGGATAATGCCACCCTGCATAAACTCTACCGGGTGTTCGGAGACCAGGCGCTTCTGAATCAGATCCGAGAGGAACGCATACTTGAAGACAGCTTGACGCTTGACTTGGGGCTCTAGAGTCGGACGTGTCTACACCACGCTTTCGCCAGACTGCCCCAGCGCAACTTGAGCCCTGAGGCTCTCCAGCTCGGAAATAAGCTCCAGGATCACATCCGGGTTTGTCCCGGCGATGTAGCGAGCCACCGTCTCAGAAACACCATCGGTGCGCTGACCCAGCTGGGCAACGATCATCGAATTATTCAGCTTTGGGTTGTTGACACGAACAATATGCGTGTAAATATCACTGTTCTCCTGGTAATGCCACGGGTCGCCTGGATGGGCGGCCTTGGCTGCCGCTGCCGACTTTTTCAGTTGACTGTAATCTTTCACGAATGCCTCCTAGGTGCACAGATTGGGATTGTCTGGCCATTGAGCTGGGCTCAGTTGGCCGAAGATTCTTGCTGGTCAGCCTCGTCCAGTTCGCTTAGCAATTCACGCTGACGACGCGCCAACTCCTCAGCCTGGGTTTGCATCACCTGAAGCATCGCACGAATCTCTTGCCGACTGCGCATGGGTGCATCGTAGCCTTTCGCGGCCAATTCGTTGCGCACCCTGATGTATGCGGTGGGCAGCTGGTTTTCACGAATAGCACGCTCACGAGCCCCTTGCTCGGACTCGGCATTCTTGCTCGGGCGACCGGAGGCACAGGAGTGGACTGAAATAGCTCCCGCCCGATCAGCATGTGCGCAGACACGCTCCACAGTCAGATGCGTATCAGCAGCTATCGGCAGCGTACCAAATGATGCCTGAGCCATGTACCGTTCATGAGTCAATCCGCCGCCTTCGGTAAGACAGGTCTTGTGATCAATGTGGATCAGGTAGGCCTGCAGATCGACAGCGCCGGAGTATTGGCACTCACCATCCACGGAGATGAGCCGAACAAGTCCTTCCGCGTCGCGAATCTCGCTCAGTGTAGCTACGCTGACCGTTTCGGCCTGTGCAGTGGTCAGCATCACTGCGGCGCTGAGTGGCAAAACCAGCTTCATACATTTCATGCTCATCTTCCGCAGATTTTTCGAGTTGGGTGATTTAAGCAAAATTTCACAAGAATGTCGGCATTTTTCTCATCAGCCTGCCTAGCGACGGGATGTTGAAGTGTTGCAAGCTATCCGAGGAACAAAGGGTCGCCTGCACTTTCTGTTCAACGCTTCAGCCAGAAGTGGCAGAGTTTCTCTTGGGGTGGGAGTCCCTTACGTGTCAGACTACCCGTATAGCCTATATTGATGGAAGATGCCATGTTTCGACGCTCGACAACCCGCCTTTCTTACTGTCTTGGAATGCTGATGGTCACCATGCTTGTGAGTGGATGCTCAACTCGCTACGCCCGAGACTGCAACCTCGCTGAACAAATGGGGGCGGTGTTTGTACAGAGCCTGCAATTTGCCAGCTCCACTATGGATCGCATGGCGGATGATGCTGCGGGGTGCAACCTGTGAATGCGATTATGCTGGATCAGCAAGGGCAAGCTCAGCCAACATTCCTCCCATTTTGGGAGTATTTTGACCTGGGTGTTGATGATGGTCGCTATGACGGTGTGTTCGATGTTGAGGACGACATGCCAACGCGCTACGAAGCCGCTCAGCGTCATACCCTTGCCGCCATTCGCAGGTATGCAGCCGGCAATTTTTCCCGCACACAAATTGAGAATGAAGTGCGGGAATGCCTCAAGGGCTCAGGATTTGACGGTTACATAGCAAAGCACTGGATCGATTATAACCTGGCTCTGGCCCTCTCCACCCCCTGCCATGACCTGAATGCGCTAGTGGCCTATGCCTCGACAATCAGTGATCGCAATCACGTGATCGTCAATGGGTTACGCACCATCAACAAGCACAATCCGGTGCCATATCCAGAACTGTTCTCCTGCTTGGAACCCGCGTTATGGGGCGTCTACCGCCAGATGACTGACTATACAAAAAATAGTTTTTTCCATGCGAGCTTTGACAGAGACGATGTTTCGATGGTCAAAAGGCTGGTGGAAAGTGAAGATTTAGATAAATTTCAGCTCGACAAACTGTTCTCAGAAATGCCCTATGTCGCCGAATCCAATCTGCGGAACTGGCACAACAGACCAGAAACTATCACAGCCCATGAATTTTATTTGCGTTTTGAAGCGCAGATGCTGCGTTTTGTCGACACTGACATGACAGACGACAATGGTTTGCTGGAATGGAAGAATGCCCGCGACGAGCGTATCGACGAGCTTCCTGGCTACCAAGAATTTGTGGCAAGCCTTGCTCCTGATATGGCCAAGGAGCTGTTTTCTGTACTCAAGAACATCGATGCTGCCCTGCCTGCCAAAATGCACCGTGTGCACGACCGGCTGATGGATGAGGTGTCCAAGCATGTGGATCTGCGCGACTATGCCCTTCGTTGGTTTGGCATGAGTCCCGGCTGGATTTTGACCGCAAAACAACGGCCTGATTACGACACCTTCTTTCTGACCACAGTGCTTTCATTCCGCAGCGTGGTGGATGACTCCTCGCCCCATCATGCAGGGGCCCGAAAGGCCGCCCAGACGACGCTCAGGCACATTGGGCATGGTAAGGTGGCCAAGCTGCTTCGCAATCAGCCAGAACTGCTGATGGCCGCCTACAAGGTGACAGGCCACAAGCCCATCATTGATCTGATGCGAGAATCAGACCAAGCCACTGCACTCAGCATCGACCTGGGACTCTAAAAATGGCCAACACACTGACTGGCTGGCGCTTCACAACTGACATCTACCCCCGCCAAGCAATTCAGGCGGGTCACGAACTGCCCGACTACCTGGAAGCTGCAGCCCGCAAAGGTGATCTGCAGCGCTATTGCCAAAACGCGCTGCGCCGCTACATGCTGGACGGCCCTGCCAACACAATGAAAACCGATGGCGCTGCGGTCGACCAAGTAGCGCCGCTGAGCAACCTTCCGCCCTACACCTTCCAGGTGGCGTTGGCGTTGTCCATTCCTGCGCCTGATTTCGAGCAGCTTTTTGAATTCGCCGAAATCATGCTGGAGAATCCCGACATCCTGGATTCCTGGTTCCGGAATATACCCAGCTGTGTGCAGTTCGATGCCTACAACCTGTATCGATTGCCGACCATCGACCTGGATTACTTAAAGCGCCATTTCGGCCTCAGGCAAGAACAGGTGCTTGCACACATTGTTGAAACCGATGACGTTGCCATGGCAATGAAAATCCATGAGGAACTGCACGATCCATTGAATAACAGAAGCCCGGTGTATGGGCAGGCTAAAATCCTCAAGGCGTTGGCGGAAATACCATTTACCGAAAGCAAGATCCGTAAATGGATTACCCCTAACCAGCCCATTTCCCTACATGAAGTTCACATGAGAATTAAGGCTCAGATGCGTGCCCTGGAAATTGAGCCCTCGATGACGATCGTCCAGACGTTTGAAAAAAGACCGCCCGATTACGAAGTATATAAACTTCCCCGCTACCAGGAATACCTTGAACGACAAGCCAATGAATTCGGAGTCTCGTTTTGGGTCGGACTTGGAAATGTCAAAATGCAGACGCCGCAAGTCTCCATCTTGCCACTGGTCAATCGCTTGCTGGAGGACTTGCTGGATACCCTGGGGACTGGGCGGCACCGCTTCTTCCTGGAGCGACATGGCATCCGGATCTCCCCCTGGATTTCTGATCTCGAAGATGAGCCTGATGCGCTGATGGCGAATTATTTCGAGCAGGCTTTTCATTTGTACCGAAACAGCAAGGACATGAGCAAAGCGTCCGAGACCACCATGGTGCCCAACTACCTCAGTCGCGCCTGGGTATCCGCATTCATCTTGCGCGAGCCCAGGGATGTGATCATGAAATACTGTCGAAATGATCAAGACCTTGAAGTAGCCTATAAAGTCACGGGTAGCATAGCGTTTCTAGACGCCATGTCTGATCGGGGCACGGAAAGATTGCTTTCGGAAGAGCTTGGCCTATAAGTTGTATATTGTTGTCTTTGCATTTCCTCAATGAAATAATCAGGGTGTATTCAACTATGCCCTGATTACATAGAGCCTGCCACCCATTGGTTTGTTGATGTTGGCAGCGCTGAATGAGGTTGGTCGAGATGAACATTCTGCTGAAAAGATCGCTTACCGCCTACGACGAAAATTTCATGAACGTCACGGATGATTATGTCATCGATTACAGCAACAACCTTCGCGTCGATGATTACCTTGGCAGTCGGGCCCACTTGGCGGCAATGGCGTTTGCTGAAGTCAGTGGCTTGAGCCTGGGGGCTTTTGTCGATCGCAGGCCTGCTGATCCGAAAGCGGCGGGCCTGCTCAGTACTCGCGTTGAACATGCCTTCTGCCGACTCCCCAGCACGGCGAACTACTGCCTGGATGCACGAGGGCCACGCTCCGGGCGCGATCTCTTTGATGAATACTGCGCCAACACTGCTCAAGTGCAAGAGTTGGGTGATCATGAAGCGATGGCGCTCATCGAGCTACAAATGCGAGAGGGCGTCCTGGCCCCTTACCTCAAGGGTGAGCGCCAACACCTGGAGCACCATTTCCTGCAAATGAAGGCAATTGGGTTGCTGCAACTCAACGCCTTGGTTGTATCCCCAGGCATGCTGTACGAAGATGAGTTTTCGCCACCAGGGCTGTAAGGGGCTGGCCGCAGAAAGTCCTAATAGCCCCCATCTCCGGCTGCTATGATCGGCTGATTGAGCGAGCGCGAATGCTGAACTGAAAGCTCCGCTAAGCTCACTTAAGTCGCCCATCGGAGAGCAATGCACATGCCCCTCACCCCTCAAGCACTGTTTGACTATGCAAATGCCTATGCTCGCCAAGCTGAAGCGGATGACAAGGGCACCCAGTACCCGACGCTGCGGCAAGTAGCCCGGCACTTCCGGGTCACCCATGAGCAGATCGAGGATGCCTGCAATGACTGGGACTCCAAAGAAGGCTACCTGGGCATTGCTGTAGGCTTCAGGACAGCATCAGGCTGGGCTGAATACGCCACCAGAGGCGAACAGCTGGTCGAAGCCTATCGCTAGCAGGCAGTCAGCGGTTCATCTGTACGTATGGGGGGTGGAACAATGCAGGTCGACATCCTGATTCCAGAATCCGGCCCTTTGCAGTACTTGGTCGAGCATGATGCACTGCAGTTACTAAGCCAGACAGGTGTCGTGCATATGCCCGACCTGGTGGCCATGAGCCTGATCCGCAAGGGGATTCCTGGGGCCGGCAACATGCATCAGTGGCTGCTGGGTGGGCGCCAAGTTGGCACCGTCTGCTGCGATGATACACCGGTCGGCGAAGCCCTCAGGTTGGCCGGGATGAGCGCCCCTAATTACGACCTGATGGATGAAACCAATCGTGCGTGCCGACTGTGGCTGCTTGAACAGCTTGAGGCCGCGCCCGACTTTTTCATGATCCTGTACGAAAATCCTGAGTTGGCAGCCATCGCCAGAAATCACGATCCCGATTTGGCTGAAAAAATGATCACTGCTGAGTATTTCCTGGCCATGTGCATAAAAATCGGGGTCACTGCCCGCCCTTGACTCCATGTCATCAAGCTTTCGCCTGAGTGACTTTTTACGCTAGTTTGAAGGCGGATTTGGGTGTGGCCACGGGACGCCGGGTGGCCCTGCGCAGCAGCCAGCTTCGCTGAACACAACGACTTCTCTGGAACTAGCGTCTCATAGAGCCAGATCCACAGCCTGATGGTGGGACTCAAATTTCAAATTAGCTCCGAAGGGTTCATACACATACTCATCTCCGCCACTGGCCGCACCTCGTCTGACTCGGTTGATGTAGCCCTTGTTGTGAAGGTTCTTGAGGTTTGTGCTCGCTGACTGAACGCTGCATTGCAACGCGTTCGCAAGCTCTACTGACGTCAGTGACTTTCTTGCCAGCACCAGCTCAACAGCCTTGGCAAGCGGTGGACTAAGCGCCGGGCCCAGGCATTCGAACGATCGCCCCTTCATGACCGTAATCGGGCGCTCCAGCTGCAGGCAGGGGTACAGCAAATTATCCCGGTGGTCGGGGTTGTCGATCCCTGTCACCACCACGGCAGTACTTGGGCTGAACACCATCACAGTTCTAACCACCGCCTCACGCATGAAGGTCGCATCGACCCTGGTGGCGCGCTCAAAGCTCAAAGCTACCGCTGGGGCGTTGCAGAGCTCGCGGATTTTCATGCCCACCAGGCGACCGAGGGCACTTCCCACGAGGTTGTGTGACTGGGCCAGATCGACCATGCAGATTTTCATAAGTAATCCTTACTAGCAAAGCCGGGTTGGGTCAAAAATGGATATTTAATTGGAGCGTATCAGCGGGGTGATGATAAAGCAATTTACACATAACGAGATATTTTTGAACCCGATCAAACTCATAGCAGCAGTGGGCAGGGCATCTCGTGTTGGCGGGCAAGTTGTTGGATGAAACCCATTGACATTTTGTCAATTAATGCCTAATTTGAACCCCATAAAATCGAAGGAAAAAGCCATGAGCACTGAAGAGATCGAAGATATTGAGGTTGTGGCTGATCTTCTCAGCCTTGCCCGCTCTGAAGCGTACCGGGACATCGACTCCTTTCGCGAAGCGGCTCACACCCGCTGGGCGTCTATCGGCTCGGAGCGGGTGGATGGCTGCATTCAGCAGCTGACACAAAAACTGTGGGATGCCGACTACTTCAATATGCGCACAGAGTACCAGCTGCGGCGCCCTCGCAAGCGCAAATCGGCGTCCAGAGCCCAAGGCTCGGTCTAACCTGGCGAATCCGCTTCACTGCGCTTGTCGCATGTCTGCGGCTTCTCAGCATCATTGAAGGTGTAACTCATGGGTGTGATCTATCTGCATTGCGGCGTGTTCCAGGACATCCCCAGCGACACCGTTGTTCTCGGGTCATTGACTGCCACTCAGGCTGAGATGTCGGAGATCGGCAAAGGCCTGCGCGCCCCAGAAGGCGCTACGGATCTGCATGTGTTCAGCAATTCGTGTCACGTTGCCCATGGCGTGCGGATCTCCATTCGCCAAGGGCATGTGCCGCCAGATGGCTTTGCCTTCCTGTTCCACGACGGCGAGCGCCAGCACAAAGTGACCGTGGGTTGTGAGGGTGACATGCAAGACATGCTGCCGGGGCTTTTTGACCAGGCAGAGAAAGACCTTCTTCAACTGTTGTGAAATCGACGCAAGAGGTGCGTATGTCAGCTTCACCACCCTCCCCCGTGATCAGCGCTGATCCGCCTGCCTCGGCATTTTGCATGCAAATGAATCTGCTCACGCAAAAGCCAGGGTTCCCTGATCAGGCGTCCCAAACCGCATTTATCGCGTGTGCCGGCGAACTCCTGGAAAAGGGGGTCAGCGAACCCAACACGCTGCGCGCCATGGAAATGATCCATGCCGCCTACACCGAGTACCACGGCTCCTTTGAAGCCTCTTGGGATGCCGATTATTTCCTGCGTGACCAGGGCGTTGCGCAGGAGTGGATTGTCTCATTCCTGGGTAAGCTGCGCACGCTGCTGGTGTGGGCGTCCTAGAGCTTCGACCCTATGCAAGAGTATGCCTTGAGGAGGATTTGATGAGGACAGATACCGCTCGCATTGAGCGCTACGCTGGGAGAATCAATGTCGATATCGTCTCAGGCTTGGAAGCGGGCCTCAAGGGCAGGGAAAGGCTGGCAGGCCGCTTGTGGCCGCGCCAGGCACCAATCCATCTGGTTGGACAGCGCCTGATGGACTGGGAGTTGGGGCGAGATGCGGCGGCGCAACTGATCGAGACACGGAGCACGGTCTTTTCTGGTACCACAAGCTCAGGCCCAGTGACCGTGACCCGTAAGGGGTGGCTGGCACAAACTGGCAGGTGGAAGACCGTCAACCAGATGGTCAAGGATAACGGCGTGATCGGCGACGTGCTGGTGTCCTACACGGAAGATGGCGATATTGTGCGCAGCCAGTATTGCGCAACCTGATACACAGCACAGCGCGTGGCTAGACGGGCAAGTACAGACTACCTTGCCAAGCAAGGATCATTGGCGCAGCCTTGGCACCAAGACTGGTCAAAGCCCCATAATCCCAGCTCCGTCAGCCCTTCTTGAGTAATCCGACACCAACCACATAGCAAAAATCAACCAGCTTCCCGTATTGATCCTTTCTCAGCGGGATGCGGCTCGCCCTGCCCGCCTCGTGCTCACGGCCATCGAGGTAAGCTTCCAGCGAAGATGGCTTCCAAAGCATCCCTGTGGCAGCTCTACGCACCTCCATTTGCTGTGTTTTTACATCTCCTTTCCTGTCAATTGCCATCCAGGTTCCTTTGGGATCGCCCTCAGCGTTATACCCCTGCTGCTTGTCATGCTGCAGGACATAGCCCTCATCGGGATCGCGTAGTCGCCGTTGTTGTGTGTGATGACTGGTGAGCCTGTAGACCGGGCTTTCAGCATATTGAAGCGCGCTAGGAAACTGCCAATTTAAAGCTCTATCAGGTGTCGCGGTACCACAAAGATGCAGGTGCTGCTGGGCGGCTTCCATTGAGGGCATGAAGGCAGCGGCAGCGTTGCCTGGCCGTTCAAGGCACAGACCAGCGTGAACACTGGATGCCGGGGTGTGGAACAAATCTTCCCACACGCGCCGGGTGGAGAGCATTGCACTATGCCCCATGACAGCCTTTTTGAAAGGTGTTCCCTTGGTCATTTGTCCATTCAAAGTCGCAGGAATTTCCACGCCTAGCTCATCCAGGGCATTTCTGGAATGTGGGGATAAGGGAATGTCATCGAAATCAAGGGAGCCTGCTGCTTTCCGGGCAGTGCCTCATCCTCGATGCCGAAGCGTGTCCACAGGTGTTTGATAGCGGCTTTGGGAAGCTCGTCCTCCTCGCCTGTCAGAGCTCTGACACTTTTGTTCAGCATCCACACATTCGCAACACCGGGTGGAGGCAATTTGCTTCGATGACGCCAGACTCGCCCACAGCTTTGCACCATTGAGCGGGTGGAGCTGGGTTCCAGAATCGCCCAGTCATAATCATGGTCGCGGCCAACCTCTAGCAGGTTGGTGGTGCAGATCACAAAGATGACCCTGGAGACACCTTTCTTCACCGCTTGAGCGATGGCCGAAACAGTGGCGGGGTGGCTGAGGATCCGCTCATCCCCGCTCGCCTGACCACGGGATTTTCGACAGTTGAGTTCAAGCAGAAATACCTCGATTTGCTGACGCTCCATGGCCATCATCTGGGAGTGATAGCACACTGGTAAGATCAGGGTGTCTTCATCCTCCCACTGATTGAGGGCCAGGGCCAGGTGCTGCGCATTACGAACATTGTTGAATCTTACGAACCCTGAAGATACGGAAACACCTTGAGCATCGATGTGATGGAGATCATGAGCGGCCTTAATTTGGGCTACCAAGTCGGTGTGCTGTGCGTAGCTCAGGTATTTGTTTTTGTAGAGCGAAGTCAGGCGCCCTGGCGGATCAAGCTGTACGGCGGCACTGAGATCAACAAGGTCAATCCGGTGGCGGGCATTAATTGTGGCCTCTTGCACCACGGCCTCCACAAACCGATCACACTCCTCGCTGAAGGCCTCGGGCGCTATCGTCAAAGCTTCACTGCCTGCAACATGTGACACCAGCACAGCCCTGGGTGACAATTCAGCTCCCGGCAATTGAAACAGCTGCCGATGGTGGCTTATGCCTTCGTACCAAGCATTGAAAAAGGCCTTTTGAATGATTGGTGTGGCCGTGGCCGAAGAAAGCACAAACGAACGCCCGAAGACACCACTGACAAAGGCCATGCGCATCAAGGCGCATTGGCTCGACACCGGATAATCATCAATCTCGTCAAGGATGATGTCCGTCCCCATCAGGTGCAGCAAAAGCTTGAGCTCGGATGAGCGGCCCAAGGAGGCACCAGGCATGATGTGGTCGACAGTCATCACCTGCACAGGGTGAGAAAGCATGGCGCGCTGCTTCTTTGCGTCATAGAGCTTCGCCAGAGGGTGGTCGAAAATGGACTGACCTTCGATAACATAGTCGCCCAGCAACAAATCGGCGTCCTGTTCGAGATCATTCCCAGTGCCCAGATTGTCCTGAGCAACCTGGTCTGAACCCCCTTGGGACTCGCCAACCAATAGCGCAAGATGCTCATCACTCATGCCAATGAATGGCTCAAGGTAGGCGCTATGGGTCTGCTTAACCAAGCTGCGCAGCCCGATGGCACACGTAAACCGCATGTGCTCTTTCATGGCGTGCATCAGCATGATGTTGCCTCGGGTCTTCCCCGCCCCCGTCTTGCCCATGACATTGCCAAAGAACGGCGCGTTCGAGGCTTTGGCCTTCAAGCTGTCTCTAACCTTGTCCTGCCATTGATACCTCTCATCCGCCGATCGTTTGTTCAGGCCCGGCAGGATGCTGTTGCGCTCGTCCCTGGACAAGCTTGGAAACGACCGTGCCAGACTATCCTGCTGGATGAACATTTGGGCGAAATACTGCTCGGCACGCCGCCCAACCCCCATCAGGTGCTCGGTGAGCGTGTCCGCATACACGGCAGTCTGCAGGACTTTGGTTGTGTTGGCGTAAATCGCGCCTGGCGCTCTCTGCTGGCCCCCTGGGCGCTTTTCGCTGGAAACCATGTAGTCGGCATACACCAAGGCTGTGCGCCCCATATACGCCAGCGCAGTGGCCCAGCTGTTGTTGGTGGCAATGGCGTTTGCTGGCAGGTAATGATCAGCCGCCACCTCCAATTTCCGCAACCGGGAGTATGCCTTGATCACCTCTTTGCACCAGGCTGCATCATCCCAAGGTTGAGCGACAGGCTTTGAAGCCTTGGTCAGTGTGCACAAGGTCAGGTTGCTGTTGAACTCCTTCACGTTGAAATCTGGTGAGTGCTTGCATGGATCTTCACCAATGCCGGCACCCCCTACAGCCTTCAAGAAGTAGTGGCTGCCTCCGGATGCACTGTAGGGAATGCCCACCTGCAGTCCATTATCATCAACACCCTCTGGCAAATGATGGTGGGAAAGCACCATCCACAATATGCTGGTATGCAGCAGGGAATCTCTCGCCCAGGCTTCCTTTGAGAGTGTCTGTGTACTCAGGTGCCCGGCGATTCTGCTCGATTGACGCGTCAAATCATCCTGGTCATTGGCCTTGAATCGAGACAGGGGCTTCTGAAGATGCTCGGTACACCAATCTCCCAGGCGCCGGGGATTGTCCTGCAGGGCCTGCACGTCGGCTTGCGCCAAGAACTTTAGCAATGGCTCGGCCATCAACACAGATACAACCTCATGACGAATGGCATCCGCAAGCCCCTTGTCGTACTTGATACCATAATCCAATTTATCTTGAAACCGAACTGTGCCCTTGCCCAAATCATGAAGAAAACCTGCCAGAGCAGCCATTTTTGACAACAAAGGCATCATGCTTGAGGCATTTCCCTGGGGTTTTGCCGTTTGAGCATGAATGCTGAATGCGTAGCTCCCATCGGCACTGTAGCGGCGCCTATTCCCAATGTGCACCACCTTCTGCCTGGCTCGACCGCTCACGTCATACACCACGATGCACGAGTTCTGGTTGGCTTTGCGCTTGAGCGCCAGCACCATGATCCTCAGCGCTTCCTGACTGAGTGTCCCCTGCCAAGTCGTGTCCCCCAGTCGCGACAAGAATGAGGAGGCAATCCGCCGTGTCGTCCTCAAGGACTTACCTTGGCATTGCGATACGAGCAGGTAATTCTTCACGCGGTGATTCCTCTGGGCCCGTCAGAACGGCAGGCTGTCATCAAGTTGAGTGCCTTCTATTGCACAGGCATCCTTTAATGCATTGATTGTAAAGGAAAGGATTCTCAATCGGTCAATTTCCTGAATAATCTCACTTCGAAATTGCCTGTCCTGAAGGCCATCGCTTGCAGCCTTGAAGGCCATTGGCAAAATAAGTGCATCCTTAAACAGGTCTGCAACATCGAAAACCAGGGCGCCTCTCCGAGTGCTACCGTGAATGATGCTCAGGCTGTGGGGAATGCCCAGAATGTAGAGGCCAATATTGGCCACCCCGTAGGCCAGGTAATTGCCGTGGTTGAGGAGTTGGTTGGCTTCATCGAGATCCCCCTTGTGCACCCTGCCCGACCAATTAACATCAAAGGCCCGTGAAGCCAAGCGGTAAAGATCTTTGGTAAACCTGGCTTCTTCAAGCAATAGGCTCTGCCCGGTCTTGCCTGCGACTGCTGAACGGAACGCTTGGCAAACCCCAGAAAGGTCATTCAGGATGCGGGAGTCCTTGGGCAAAACCTTTGGCCAAAGCGTGAGGATCATCTCGATCCGTTTCTGCATGAACAGCTGCGCCACCTGGTCTCGAAGATCAGCGTCATAGTAAATCCTCAGAAATGATCGGCAATATTCACCGGGGCGGTACTCATCCGGCGCCGTCCAAAGCAAGGGGTTGCCGCCATCCCCCGTGACAAACATCGCGCATATGTTCGCCTCTCTTAGTTTTTGTGCCGCAGCTTGCGTCAAGCTGGTTCCTGGGCCGAGCATCAATCCTGCGATATTGCGATGTGGTATCGAAATCTCTTTGGATTTTCCTTTCTCAGCAACCCGAAAACTCAGCGTGTCATCGAATGAGTGGATAGAGGCATACTCCACATAGTGCAGGGTGTTTCTATGGGATGGCATGACTTGGTTGAGCTTGTGGTAACTGTCTGACATGGGTGGTCACCTGTGATGTGTTGTTATTCTTCAGGCTGCCCTGGGGGCATAAAGGTTCTCAGGCGTACTGACCTTGCAATCTACTATCCGGGCTACCCAGGCGGTAGTGAAGGGTCTGATTATGTTTCCGGTCGCTCCTTACATTTTCTAAGCTGCCTGGGCGGCAGTAAAGGCGTAGGCTTGATAAATCAATGGGCCATTTATTTTCTAAGCTGCCCATACGGCAGTGAAGTGGGGCGCCTTTCTTGCGATACCGCCGCTTGATTTCTAAGCTGCCCATGCGGCAGTGAAGACCCGCGTCCCATTGACCGTCAAGGCCACCAATTTCTAAGCTGCCCATGCGGCAGTGAAGAATATGGTTTCTTTGGGGTTAAATGTGCGATGTTTCTAAGCTGCCCATGCGGCAGTGAAGTCGTCATCACGTCGGCGCTTTATCCAGCGATTTTTCTAAGCTGCCCATGCGGCAGTGAAGAGTTCCAGGGACTTGAGAATTCACATCGCCCTTTTCTAAGCTGCCCATGCGGCAGTGAAGTCTGCCAGGCTGCGTAGCGTGACCGCCAGTGCTTTCTAAGCTGCCCATGCGGCAGTGAAGTCTACAGCCGAGCTTTCGCGGGTCTCGGCAATTTTCTAAGCTGCCCATGCGGCAGTGAAGCAGTTCAGATCTATCGATTATGGCCTGATATATTTCTAAGCTGCCCATGCGGCAGTGAAGCTTGGCGAGGCAGCAGGCTCTGGAGCAGTTCTTTTCTAAGCTGCCCATGCGGCAGTGAAGCGTGAACCGTTGATCGACCTCAAGCCTGTTGATTTCTAAGCTGCCCATGCGGCAGTGAAGTGTGGCAGCCTCGTAACCTTTGGTGAAGCAATTTTCTAAGCTGCCCATGCGGCAGTGAAGACTGGTAGGCAGATACGACGAGGCCCGCCAGATTTCTAAGCTGCCCATGCGGCAGTGAAGATAGCGAGTAATCAGTGAAGGGGCTGGGTCGATTTCTAAGCTGCCCATGCGGCAGTGAAGACCTATGTGTTTGGCGAGCCCCTGGAGACCCTTTTCTAAGCTGCCCATGCGGCAGTGAAGGTACCTCAACTCCCATCTCTTGTTGCCGGAGGTTTCTAAGCTGCCCATGCGGCAGTGAAGGATGGCAACCGCACCACGGCTGCGGAGCTGAAATTTCTAAGCTGCCCATGCGGCAGTGAAGGCTATCTACGGCGGGATTTTGCCTGTCCAACTTTTCTAAGCTGCCCATGCGGCAGTGAAGTCGACGGTCGCGTGGTCGTTAGGGTCTTTCATTTTCTAAGCTGCCCATGCGGCAGTGAAGGGCCTGAGCAATGCGATCAAGATGATCTACGCTTTCTAAGCTGCCCATGCGGCAGTGAAGGCAAAAGCACATTCAAGGTATCGAGCCTGCATTTTCTAAGCTGCCCATGCGGCAGTGAAGGCCTGCGCTTGCTCCTGCCGCCATTCCTCGCGGTTTCTAAGCTGCCCATGCGGCAGTGAAGGAGGGGCGATCAGTGAAGTGGGTCGTGGATGATTTCTAAGCTGCCCATGCGGCAGTGAAGAAGACCGGCAAAGCAGGTCGGTCGGTCAAATGTTTCTAAGCTGCCCATGCGGCAGTGAAGTCAAAAAACGCCCAGGAAGCTTTCGCTGATATTTTCTAAGCTGCCCATGCGGCAGTGAAGCGCTCAGCCAGAGCCCGCTGAGGCGGGGGCCGTTTCTAAGCTGCCCATGCGGCAGTGAAGGACACCATCATTGGCAACGATGATTTCCATGATTTCTAAGCTGCCCATGCGGCAGTGAAGCTGTCGAGGCTTGGCCAAAGCGCTCCCGCCAGTTTCTAAGCTGCCCATGCGGCAGTGAAGGACCTCAAAGCCCGCGCCATCAGCGGTGCGATTTTCTAAGCTGCCCATGCGGCAGTGAAGAGCTTGCGCCAGGCCTCCAGGTTGAGCTCTGGTTTCTAAGCTGCCCATGCGGCAGTGAAGTCTTGGCGCCCTTTACGAGCTGTTTCCAGCGATTTCTAAGCTGCCCATGCGGCAGTGAAGTTTTCGAAGCGACGGGGCGTCTACGAATCCTTTTTCTAAGCTGCCCATGCGGCAGTGAAGGCGTCCGCATTGCTCGCATCGAGCTCCCCCCTTTTCTAAGCTGCCCATGCGGCAGTGAAGCTGGGCAGCTTGCTCCAGCGCCGCTTTTTCGCTTTCTAAGCTGCCCATGCGGCAGTGAAGCATCGATTTGCTGTCAAAAATGACGGCGGTAGTTTCTAAGCTGCCCATGCGGCAGTGAAGTAGGCCATTTATTTCAAAAGCCCTGAAAACAAAGGGCGCAAACCCAATTTTAGCCAAAAAGGCTTGGAAAAGTATACCATCAAATCCAATTTTCGGTATTGCTGAAATTTTTAAAGAGCACATGCATTACCCATGTCGCCTTCAGGGCTACGGATAAAAAGCCTGGGCAACAGGCTTCGAAACCAAGCTACAATGCCATCAAAAATTCGGGAATGTCGGGCCAGACTTCGTGCTCAGACCATAGGTACTGAAAGCACCATCAACCCGCTCAGTTGCGGGTAGCAGACCGATGAAGATGGGATACTTTGAACCATCGGTACGCTGGATCAGCAGGCCTGCCGATTCCCGGTCAATGCCATCGTAGTGCTTGCCTGGCGACGGCTCTCCCCGACGCTTGATGCCCTTTTTAACGCGTCCAGGTGACTGGTCGCGATAGAAGCGCACCTCATTGGCATCATCTGGCACCTGGGTTACAACGCCGAATTTGACGATGCCCATGTCATGCAGGGTGCGGTGGGTGACGTTGTTCTTGATCAGGTTCAAGCTGTCCTGATTCTTCGACACCAGGCGTAGATGCTCGCCAAGCCCAGGGAGCCCGACCGCATTGACTTTGCCAAAGGATGGGAAGCCTAGGGCGACATCCTTGATGCCATGGTGTTTGAGCAGACGGTGGATGTTGCTGAAGACCTGCGTCTTGGTCTTCACATCCATGTCATGCTGGGCATTCAGCTGAATGTCCAGGTAGTATCGAATTGTCATAATGCCTCCAGGCAAGGTGAAGGGTCTCCCCTTCACCATTAAGCATGCTTACTTGGATTTTTTCTCGCCACTGAACACGCCGCCTCGAACCAGTACAGCGACGATGTAGTGATGCTCCGGAGTAAGCTGATCAGCCGATTCGGCGGCATTCAGGCTCGACTGCAGGTCGTCAAGACGCTTTTCAACCAGAGTGTAGAAGTCTTCTCCGTTAGTGGCGCGATGAGCCACCTGGTTGGAGGCGTCAACGCCGAGCGGCTCAACAGCCAATGGCTTCACATCAAAGCCAGGCAATGGTTCGTACCAGTCGTCGATTCGGCGCAGGGCGTTGCCGACCTTCTGCGGGTGCATGAACGCCTGGCGCACACCATCCTTGCCCCTCACGCTGGCAAACACGCGGGAAACGTCGGTCGACTCATTGGCGAATTCCTGGCTCGGGTAGACCTCCTGGCCAGGATAGGCATCAAGTGCAGCGCTCACGCGAAGGATGGCGACCCTTCTGTCTCCTGCCAGAGCGCTGGCCACCAGCTCGACGAGGGCAGCCGGCAATGCCAACTGAGTGTCAAGCTGCGGGGTGATGGCAGCACAGAAGGTCTGCTCTGCACCGTCAATCATGGCCTTGACCTCGATCACCCCGGTTTCGAACAGCGAACCGTTGCGCCACAGCCATGCGCCGTTGAAGATATTGCACAGGTAGCGTTGAGCCAGCTCCTTGAAACCACCAAGGGCGTGGTAGCGCGCTACAAATGCGTTCAGCGCCAGCGCAACTGCCTGGTTGTTGCAGCTTTCGGGTTTGACCGAGCCGGGAGTGACGTTGACCACGAACTCCATCAGGAACTTTTTGGTCGAGACCGGCAGCACGGCCTGGTCGATCGTTTGAAGGTTCGAGCGCCCCGAGCTTTTCTCCATCTCTGTTGGGTTCTTTGCGCCTTTTACCTCCTTGTAACTGGCCATCGTGCCCTTGACCGTTGCCTGGGTCACTTCAACCGGCACACGGCTGCCATCCTCAAGCTCAGCGAAATAGAACGCTGCGCCCGGTTTGATCGAACCACGGTAGGAAAGCAGGGATGGAAGAGTCAGCTTGGCCATTAGATTTCTCCTTTAGAGATGTAGGCTCTGTCATTGTGCGAATGTGCCCAGAAAGCAGAAATGCCTTCCTCGGAGCGGATGTAGCTGGAAAGTGCTTGAAGGCGCGCAAGGCCTGTCACAGGCTCTGCGTAGACATGCAGGTAGGGCATGCCAGTGTTTCGGAGCCGCGCCAGTTCGATGGCCCGATAACCGATGCTCATGGGAACGAGACGGCCCAAGTAGGGAATATCGTCTTCCGATGCCTCAGCCTCCTGAACAGCCTTCTCGCCAACAGATTTTTTTGCGACTTGGCTCTGCCCCCAGGCCTTCAGCTGCTCTTGGGAGAGGATAAGCAACTGGGCCAGGGCGTCGAGGTGATCAACCTCCATCGCCTCGGCATACGTGGTGAGCATTTCAGTGCGATCAACCAACACTCGGTGATGGCCGGGTAGCTGCTTGAAAGCGATCAGCCCGTTGTCATCATTGGCATTGATTTTCAATTTATCAGTAACCTGCAAAACGCCCCCTGAGAAACCCAAGGTGTGCAGAGCATCTTTCACCTCGATCAGATGCTCTTCCAGCTGAAAGAGCGCTCCTGATGATGCCTCAAAGCGGATCACGAAGGATCCTGTGATGATCCCAAGCCGCTCATCGAACATGCCCGCTTCTGTGCCCGCCCTTGCCTTGCCAGCATCATCTCTCATTGCCAAACGAGCCTTGGAACGACCTGGGAGCATGTCGTAACTTTTAATGACCAGGGCCGAGCCCCTGTCTACAAAGGACTGCCTGGTGATTTCGGCTATCAGTCGAAGCGCAGCATGGCCAAACCCCGAGATCGCCGTCGCGGCTGGAGTGCCTACGACATGCAAGGAAGATCGCAGATTCACGTTGTGAGCCGCAAAGGGAATTACCAGAGTATGCATGGGTTATCCTTATCGAAGAAGGTCGATCACGACGGCATAGAGTGCTTCCTGGCGGTCATAATCGAGCCCCAGCCCCTTCGTGCGTTTCACAATTTGGTACTGGATCTGGTCACGGACATGGAGCCCTAGCAGATACAGGTCGTTTGGAGTCAAAGATCGCTCCTGTTTGTCGCCCGCCAGAGTTTTCATGACGAAGTCACGCTCAATGGCGAAACTGAAGCGGGGTTCTGTGACTTCGGTCGGCAGCCCATTTTCCCGAAGGCTGATCAGCCCGCCAAGGATATCGGCGACCACGTCGGGCAAATTGCTCTGCCAGTTCTGGCGAAGTGTTGAAGTGGGGGGTGTTTTCAGCAGAAACTTCACCGCCGCCTTGCCGAGCACCAGTAGCGACCCGCGCCCAGACTGAAGCTTGGCAATAAGACGGCCATTTTTTCGACCATCGACCACGGACTGACTTGGGATATGGGCGAGAAACGCTTTGACCTTACCATTAACCATGCTTGCCGTGCTGCCACAGTTTTGTGGATTGGCGCCACCAACATTGACGTTTGCAGTCGCGGGATAGCCAAAGACATGGTTTTGTAGCTCGGCCTTCGGAATCGCCTTGCGTTCAGCCACAGCGTTGAAGTAACGCTTATTGAATTCAACCACCATCGAGGCGGACGGCACGGGTGACAAAGTCATGTAATTGTCAGTCGCGGCGGCATCAGGTGACAGGGGGAAACGCACTAGCTTGCCAATGACATCATCAGTGAATGACTGTGAAGCCAGTGCAGCGGCTTGATTGAGGCTGCTGGCGAACGCCTGCGCCCCAAGCTTGGTAAGGGCATCCATAAACCAGTTGTGCGCTTGAGAACCCCTGTTGGTCATCAGCACGCTCAAGTGATCAGTAACCTCACCCCACGGCATTTTGAAGGTCGCCAGCCAAAAAGGGCTGAACGCGAGGTCGGCAGCATTACCGCCCATGTTCAGCACAATTGGTGCTTCTAGCGTGTCAGAACTCAAGCCGTGACTGTTGTCTTGCAACTTGGGCAGCACATCGACGAATCGACCCGGAGGCCTGGATCAAGCAGCTTTATCACGTGGGTTTCGCTTGATCCGAGCAGCGAGGAAATTGATTTTTGAGCTTTCGGGTTCGCCAGGATGTCGGTTGCGACCGCCAGATCATTGAACGGGCTGGGTGACGGGCTGGCAGAGTAATTCAGCAACGAGCAAACCAGGGTGAGGTATTCGGGAAAATCACTGGGAGCCAGGATGAAATCCGGGCTTTTGTTCCTGATGCCCAGATAAATACTTTCCGGGATGGCTTTTTTCACGGCTTTGGTTGCGGGGTCTTTGAGTTCATGGATGGCAGACGCCAACGCTTCAGCAAGGCTCAGGGGTTGCATGGGGCTCTCCAGCAAAAATTGAGCTCATGCTATGGAAACCAACATCTGCAAGTCAAGCCAATTTTTGGCTAAAGCGACACCTGATAACCTGCTTGAACTCCTTGCCCCAGGCTTCAGGTAAAGCAGGTAAGGCGCAAAGACTTGGCCAGTTCAGTAGGATTGCCAGAAGAGGTTCCGCGTGGAGACACACACCGCTCGCGCTGAGTGATGTGCAGGGGGATATGATCAAAGAGGAAGTGCACTGCGTACAGGCTGGTGGGTGCTTAGCCCCAGCCAACCTCCCGGTTTCTATTCGCAAGCACCTACGCCTATTCAGTGGCGCCAGCCTTCGGTGCCAGGATTCCCTTTGCCCAGCGCTGGAATGAATGGAGGTAGCAGCCAAAAATAGGGTTGCATTCCTGATCGTGATCCAGCGGCTTGCCATTCGGCTTTCCGCTGAGCAGGGCATAAACGACGCACATGTTGCCGTGGTCATCGGGTTCAATAGTGATGATCTCACGCAACGATTTGGTGCCATCCGAGTATATTTTGCCTGCAGTGATTTCTTCACGCTTCATTTTTTACCTCCTGATCCGCATTTAAAATTGGAATAGACTTCAAGGGTAACCACTGCTGTATACGTTCTCTCTCCAGCTTTGCTGGGTCGATCTGACTGACTCCCTGAAGTTTGTCATGGTAGATTGGATCCTCCGCGCTAAGTGCAAAATGATGCCACATACGATGCTACTATACCGCCCCGCTCCTGCGCTGTAAGTATTCTCGATTTTGAGCTTAAAATGATCCCACTAATCGCAGAGATCTACGATTTTGCTCGGTACGCCGGACTGTGGTACCGTTAAACCCCGAGGCACTAATAGTTAGCCGCTTACTGCACAGGGAAACTCCAGTGACCGCTCAAGCCCAGTACCCGCTGGGCGGCAGTAGTAAGAAATGGGTGGTTTTCGCACGCAGAATCGAACAGGGGAACACCACCGTGGCAACAAATGAAGCCCCGCCACAGCCAGACGTCCGGTCAGGTGAAGTGATTGCCGCCGAAGGCCGGTGGAATGAAGCTGCACTGCGCCGCATCCGCCAGCAAGCGGGCGCTGATCTGACATGGACAAAGGGCGCCCTGGGCTACTCCATATCAATGAATGGTATTGTCATCGGGAGGCTGAACCGGCGCCCGAGGGGCCAGCCCTGGACAGCCAGCATTCAAGGGTTCGAGCGCTGGCATGAGCCCACCCGGATCATCAAGCACTGGCATTACACCCCGGTTTGGGCGGCAAACAACTTGAAAGAAGCCAAGCGCCAGGTAGCGAAGGTGATACAAACTATCCCCGACCTGGGTGCCAGAAGTTAGAGGAAAACGTGTCATGACAGACTGTGTGCCCTACGCCATTCACATTGCAACAGGTCTGGAACTGGCAGACGTTTTGTCTCTGGCACAGCAACGAGGTTGGGACAGCGAAAGAGGCATGAACGGGGTGGCAGCTTGGTACATGCTTCGTGATGATCTGGGGTTTCAGATAACACCCATGAAGCAGCCGGGTGGGCGTGTGACCTTGAAGCGTTTTTTGCCGACGCTTGATGCGACCAAGACCTACATTATCAGTGTTCCCAACCACTGGTTCGCGGTTCGCCAGGGCCAGCGATTCGACAAAGCAAGAACACATCTGAGAACTGAGGTGTATGCTTACATCGAGGTTCAGCAACCAAGTTCAGCAAGATAGGAAGCTCGCACTATGCCCAAGAAATCGACGCTAGCCGAACACCTGAGAGACGAAATGCTGGAACGCAAAGCATCCTGTGCTTGGGCGGGTGATCCTGATTTGTGTATTTCTGCCTATCAGCGCTCAGCAGGCCGAGTGGAACATCCACTGAACAAGATCAGGGCGGTACTGGATGCTGCTCGCCGCTCAGAGCTCTTCAAGCACGATGGCTACATTCGTGCTTGCGATGCTAGCGGCCTGCGGGAAATTCTGCACCCTACGTTCATACTCAAAATTTAAGGGGGTTTCGCACTCAAGCCCTGAAGTCCCTTAGCAGGGTAAGCCAGCCATCTTCCACCGCCTCCGCAGCAATCTCTGGGCAGGTCAGGGCCTCATGGCCAACCACATGAATGATGCTGTCCCAGCGTTTCTGTCGCTTGCCAGCGGCAATACGCTCAGCCCTCACTTGTGCAACCGCTCCAAGAAACTGCTGCATCCTTGCGTAGAGTCCGCTTGGCGCTTGGCGTACCACCCTATAGCCCCACTCCTCGCCACTGCTGGTACCACCTACCGTAGCGCCGCCATGACCTATTCGGACACGCATCCATTCGAGCAGCTCAACCACCTGGTCATTCGGTAGAATGGCGAGCACACCATCCCCGTTCTCCTCTAGCTCCTCAGGGCTGATTCGCATACCCCTGAAGTCAAGGGGTTGTTCTGAGGTTGTTAGCTGCTCAGCAGGGGGTGGCATCGAGACGCACTCCAAAAGGGTCTGGCAATCATAGCGGATTTCGACAGCATGCTCGGGTGGCTCAAGGGCCCCTTCTCATGGATCGTCGTGCCAAACTAGCTCATCGTCGCGCATCATGCCCTCGCACTCTGCGAGATCTCGCACTGCTTCGAGGTCTTCCTTTGCCCAGGTGGCCAGGCGTTTCGCCGACCAATAGACGCCAGCTGAGTTGCCATTCAGCTGTTGGCGCAGCTGCTTGGCCACGCGGCGGATGGTTGATCGGTGTTTCCGTTTCGGCTGCTGTTCGGTTTCCAAGAGTGGTTCTCCTGATGGCTCGATAATTTCAATCATTGATCGGCATGTGCGCGCACCATTCAGAAAGGTGCGTGCAATAGCGTTTTATGCATGAATTGATTTCCACGCTTAAATCAAAGTTTGCAAATACCAAAATGGCGCTCGAACAGCCCGCGAAGTTTATCAAAGTTCAGAGGTATTATGCGTGACCAAGATCAAGTCCCCTTGTGACTTGGCTGCCTCAGGCGCCTTTTTCGCGTAGACGCCGCATACCTTCCTCGTGGGCCTCGCGCAAACCGCAGCCACTGGCATTCCGATACCATTTGATCCAGGTATTGATTTTTCCATGGGCAAGTTCTGGTTCGGGCTCCGCATCACCCAGCTCCTGGGCGGTTGCTACGCGCTGACGAGAGAGACTAAACGAAGCGTCCGTCGCTGCATGGTAGAAGTCGATGTGTTCCTTGGCAAGAGTCAGGGAGTCAACTTTGGCGATCTCACGGCCTTCCAGGGAAATACTAAGTACATCCGATCCCTCCATCAGCCTTATCTCGAAGCCACGGTGATGGGTGCTTGATGCGAGGCGGCTGTTTTGCTGGTGTTTGATCATGGAATGTTCCTTAAAAAATGAAAGCTACGGCGCATGTGACTTTACTTCGCCTCGGAGGCTTCAAGACGACCGTGCCTGAAGGTTTCGCTGATAGACTGATGTGTCGCTGGTCATTCCTTTAATCAGCGGATGCACAGTGGGCAAAACGAACTTCAGGAAGATGTTAGCATGCATTGACACATTGTCAATATACCAAATAATCACTGCGTGACATGAAGCTCGCATGGGCAGCTCCGGATTACCACCTGCCAGGTCTTACCGCCTGGCACTACGGTGGGTAAGCACGCTCCTGGCTGGTGCCCCAAGGGGGCTAATCGAAGAAGTAGATGGCAATGCAACGCCAGGATCCCAATGGGTCTTTCACCCTGACTTGGCGAATGCACCGCCAAAATTGCTTGCCTACAAATCAGTGCCGCAATCCAATGTCATAATCGTCGGTCAGATGGCGAACTTCGGCAAATCGCTCAGAAGACTTGTGAATGTTGTGCATGTCGGCATCGCAGTTTTTTTCGCGGCGCAGTCCTTCAATGAACAAGAGCGCGTGAGGCCCGTTCGAGCCCATTTGAACAGTCGTCTGCCCATCCTGCTTGAGCACCTCGTAGTGCATCAATGGTAGAGTTGATGCGTAGAGGGCCTTGCTGATATCCGCATGCGCGGCAATTTTCAATGCCGTTGCTGCGTTGATCTGTGCCTGGAATCGCTCTGGCGTGAAGTGCTTCATGACTGGAAGCTCTTTGGCAATCTTCACCGCATCAAAGCCATGGACTTCCCGGATTGACTCGACTTGTCGTGTCAGCCATACCAAATAGCCGGCCACCGAGGCGAACTGCCCATGTTGCGGATGCTGGAAAGGACGATGGGCATAGATATCGAGGTCACGGCCCAACTGGGTTTGAGCGGCGCGCCCGATGTTAATGTGCGTAACGCCATCGTCTTCAGGGAACAGCGTGGTCAATTTGGTCATGTTCATCGCTCGCAAGTGCCTTTCAATGAAGTCTAGCGAATACGTCCCTGGCGGCGCAAAGCCTAAACCAATCAGAAGCCCAAGACGGACTCAAAGGCCTGGCGTTTGACCGCCTGTGGTGGAACTGCCTCTAGCGCATCGGTGATGCAGGGGGCGTCCAGGGCCAACAGCAGCTCCGGCTCGGGTACTCGCACGCCAATCAGGCGATCCGCCACATACAACCTCGCGGCCTCGACAGCATCCTCGGCGGTTTCGCAGTCATACCAATCACCACCCAGGGATTTTGGCGAGTCGATTTGCCACGCCCATCCTTCAATGCCCCTGGCAAGGAGTTCGGGTGTCCCGCGCTCGATGCGCAGCTTGGTCTGGATATCCACGAAATACAGGTAGGGGAAGATCAGGTACTCTTTAGGACTGATGTAGCGCTCGGCAATCTCGTTTAGAGACAGCTCACAAGCGTCATTAGGATGGGCGCTGTAGCCGTAGTCTTTGGTTACAAAACCACTGTTTGCGTAGTCCCAGACCATGAAGTCAGGCGCATCGGGGCGATCGTGCTCAGGGGCGTAGGAAATGCCGGCACCTAATTCACCCATGCTGCAAAATTTCACCATTTCCGGATCTGCGATGCCTGTTAGATCGATGGCTGGCACGCTGGTCAGCCCAAGCTCCAGGAACGAAAATCGCCTATGCTTGCCATCAAGAAATTGGTTATCAGCAACGATGATGGGCGGTGTTTGTTCTGGCGACATGCGCCTGGCGTACAGGGTGCCTCGGTCGTATTCGCACAGGGGCACAATGGGGATATCGGCCAGCCGGACGTCAATCACGGGCAGGTGCTCCGGAATTGCCGCATCACCTATCGGGGCGCCAATAAAATCGCTGATGAGCGTTTGCATATCAGGAGGCAGGTCTGAGAATTTGATCATGGCATTTTCCCGTTTTTCGGTGCAGCGTGCTGATGCTTCAATTGTTTCATGGTCGCGCTTAGCGAAGCCAGGGCCAGTGGTCGAAATAATCATTGCCATTTTGGCAATTTATGCTTAAATCGCCATTACGACCTTCTGAGGATTTAATCGTGGAACAAACCCCGCACAGCGACATCGAAAAAGCACTGCGCATTTCCGGCCCGGAAGATTTCTCCTACGATGGTGAGGGTGGTGTGATCTACATCACCGGCCACTACGCAGAAGCGATCATCGATCAGATGCACGGCTGCCTCCAATACCGGGATTATTTCAAGGGTAAGGAAGTGCGGGTGCGTCGCGGTAGTGGCCTGGAGGTCTGGTGTGATGGCGTCTATGTGGAAGCCCAGCCTGTGCGCCGGATCCTGCATGCCGCAGCGCGGCAGATCGGTCGCCAGTACGGCTTCAATCTCAAGACTATTGCGCCTGCGACGCTCTTTGAGTCCAACCGTTGGCTGACCGCCGCCTGATACACTATCCTGCCGTCACTTCTGCGCACTGGAGCTTGCCATGTCCCAAACAATGTTTCACATCGAGTCAGGCAGTCCTGAAGCGGCCACCATCCGCGCCGCCTATGAGATCATTTTGGGCTGCTTGAGCCTCTCTGAAGTGACCAAGAAACTGGATGTGGCCACAGTAGAGAAGATCGCAAAGCGCCTGAATGATCTTCTGCCTGGAGGCGACGCCTCAGGTGCGGGCGCCCCCGTCAAAACCATGGGCGCACTGTGGAGTATCGAGCAATCCCGACGCCTGCGTATCATCGACGCAATGGAGGGGGAAGGCCCACGAGTCGAGGTGTACAAGGCAGATCTTCGGGCACTGATGGAAGTTCAAGTGCCCGTGAAGCCTTGACGAGATTGCCTGTCCACTTCGACGCACATTGTTTGATAAGATTTGCCGACCATTCAGGAGATTCCCATGACATCAGCAACCCTCGCCCCCTGTCCTTGGCTTCAGAAGACCGCTGCGTTTCTGAATGAGATCGGGATCAAGGCTGTCGAGGTTGACCAGGTGGAGGGATTCCTGCCGAACTGTCGCATCACCCACGGCAGTATCGAGTATTCACGCGCTTGCGACGTCAGCGATCTGCTCCACGAGGCAGGTCACATCGCCACAGTGCCCGCCCAGTTCCGCAGCTACCTGGATGGCGATGTTGGGGTGGGTCAGAAGCGCATGCTGGACGAGATCGCGGCAATGGATCTGCACCCGGACGAAAGGCTGCATCGGGCTGCGATGCAATGCTCTGATCCAGAGGCCGCCGCTTGGGGCTGGGCTGTTGCAGATCACTTGGGCATCCCAGACGAGTTGCGCATTCTTGATCACCACTTTACCAACGATGGGGCGAGCCACAGGTTGTCGCTGGGCATGGGCCACCACATGGGGGTTCATGGTCTTTCGCACGGAGGCTTTTGTGTCACCCGACCTTCGCTGGAGAAGTACCTTGGGCGACCAGCCTTCCCTAGGCTGCTCTACTGGACACAGCCAGTCATCGAACGGGGTGACATGCGCCGGTAACCCTTGTCATCTGGAGCCTTGAAACATGAACAAAGCCCCACTCTACAACCTTTTCCAAACTGCTCGGGCTTGCAAACACGGTGACAAACCCCTTTCCCCCGCTGCTGCGCCAGGTCAACCGACTGCCCTATCACATGAGCCCTGATCCGGTGTTCCTCGCATTTGCTGAAAAGCACGCAAGCACCGTGCACCGGCTGCCATCTGCGATCGTGGCCGAGGCAAACGCACTGTCCCTTGACTTCGATGGCTACATCGAGCACCTGTGTGGGCGCTGAGGCAGGCCCATTTAGTGCTGGCGGATGTACCCTCCTGAAGGCACGCAGTTCTGCTTCGCAGAGGTATGCTTGACGCTGCTGCAGCGCTTAAGCATCTGCGCTCACTTCGGGCGCCGTGCCTCCCACGGCCCTACCATTTCGCGCTGAATTTCCAAGCATCCAGCATGGGTGACGCACCCTGTGTTTCCGATTATTTAATTCAAGATGCCTGGGGGCAAGTGCGCTGACCTTCAAGATCACTAAATTCAAATGCGTCCAATAATGTTGCGTATAAAGCTGAATATAAGTTGAGGTTTGGCGCATGCAGCCCCATACGCTTTGTATGTTTATTGGTTGCGGATGCCGTGTACTTTTCCAGGCCTCAATGCAATAATTCAAATATAGACATTGGTTGGCTCATTGAGAGCCGACAACGGCCAGTTCGACGCACATTGCTCCAGTGACTGGCCCCTGAAGAGGATTCTAGTGTGAAAGTCGCAGCTACGAAACTGTGCTCAATATTTCGGAATGCGTGGCTGGCCACTGCTGTAGCCGCCGCTTCCCTGGCAATGTCCCAGGCAGCACATGCAGACCTGGTCAAGTACAGTTACGTCAGTATCGCGGACGGCGCACGCAAGGATGTGGTCGCGACACAGGGGCTGGCCAACCCGAGCTCCGGAATCACCTTCATGGTCAGTGGCGGAATCGATCGCAAGCTGCGCATAGCGGTTACACGGTCAGGGTCTCAAACCCCCGCCTTCTCTAAGGAGAGTGGGAAGGTTCTGGGTGCGAGCGATGTGATCACTTACCAGGGAAAGAACTACTACGCCGAGGAGTTCGCCAGCCCTAAGCTGCCGGATGGTAGCTATCAGGTGACAACGGACATCCTTGCCAGCACCGGGGAAGTGGTCAAGACCGAGACGCTGCCATTGGTTATCGACACCACGGGCCCTGCACCAGGCACATTCGCCCCCCTTCCCTACACATGGGGCGGGCCAGTGCTTTCCGGCGATGTCTGGAAGCTCGGCATTGCCTCGGGAGACGCCCTGACGTACTCAAGCTTTGTCCTGAAAGACTTTTCGGATACTTCTGGCATCAGCAAGGTGGTTGCCAGGGTTTATCGGGAAACGGGTGTGCTGCACAAGGAATACAATGTCCTGTTCTCTGAGGCGGATAAAAAAGCATCGATTCAATACCGCACCGGCTTCTTCCCAAGCTCTGACCTCGACGAAGTGTTTGGTGTGGAATTTCTGGTGACGGACAAGGCTGGAAACACGACCACCACCAACCGCCAAAAGGTCATGTTCGATGACATTGGTAACGCCCCAACCGAACCATTTGGAGTCTATGACCCAAGCGCAACCACTACGCTCGCACCAGGGCTGACAGGCTTCGTGCCGTATGTCGCCGGGATGGCTGTGAAAACCAACCCTATCCGCCTGGCCTGGAAGATTCCGAAGAGCAATTGGAGTACTTATCGCTTGGGAGGGCTATCTTTCACCAACACTCTCGGTGAAAACAAGGTGGTAGGTGAAGACGCTGGCAATATATACCTAGTTGCTTCGCTTCCTTATCGGGCAGAGCAACTAAACTACGTCCGGTTTATCAATTTTGGGTCATCGGCTGGCAATGGAACCATTACTTATGATCTTGTTCTAGACGATGAAGCGCCGAAAACACCGGTCATAGAAAAAGTTGAGTACTACTTCAGCGACAAGGGTTGGATGATTCCTAATCGCGTAATTACACCGTCTGAACTTCCGGTGGAAATTACCCAGGTGCGCTATACAGTCGAGAAAAGGCCGTTCGCCCAGGTCACAAGCCATTATGGCACCTGCACAATTCCAGCAAATGAAACGCAGTGCGTAATCAGCACTTCAAAGATTCTCGCCAAAGGCACCGCGGGTTATATGGCTGATATTTTCGGGCTTAGAAGCTCGGACGGCGCCCTGGTTGCAACAAGAACCACCGCGCAAGTCGTGTGGAACGATCTCTACTACCCTGTTCTGAGCCACATCTACAACGAATCCTCAAAGATTCTTACGCTCAAAATTCAACAGCAAAAGCAAGGTGACTACAACAACCGACTGGGTCACAAGAGTGCCTGGCTTGAGGATAAAGGCGGTACGACACTTAACGTTAACAAAAAGCTGACTTCGAGCGTAGGTGAGTATTTCGAGTATGAGTTTGATCTCAAAACGCTGCCCGAGGGTGTCCATGACTTGGTGGCCGGAGCCGACGAAAAATTAGGGGCGGTGTCCAAGCTGCCATTGTTCAAGTTCGACAGCGATAGAACCAGCCCGGTTGTGACCGTGAGCAAAAATGGCTCAGATTCCATCGACACACTGGACAAGATCAGTTTCACTGTGGCTGACAACAAAGATCCAGCCCCCAAGATCCTGTCGGTGAATCTCAAAGGTGGCCCGGCAAATGAATCGATCGCCCTCTCCTACCGTAAAATCGACGCCACCACCTATGGGTTGGAATACCCCATTCTCTTCCCGTCCCTGAGCTCAGGCGAGGTATATACGCTGACTGTGACGGCTCAGGACAGCCAGCTAAACACGGGGGTGGGCTCGACCACCTTTATGTACAAGCCCGCCACTACCGGCATCGTTGATGCCGTGGAAGGGGTAATCAAAATTCCAGCGTGCCGGCGCAATTTGACCGAAAAGACGGGTCATTCCTGATCAGCAGTGAGCAACTGAAGCTGGCTGACGGCACGCCTGTAAGTGGTGTGTACAGTATCAGCGCGACCCTCAGGGCAGATGCGGTGACACCACTTACCATCGACGGAGTCAGCGTCAAGCCTGGTGCCACAGTGACACTCAAGCAACTGGACTTCACGCAGACAGCTGGCAAGATCTCCATCCCCGTTGTTCCTCAGCAGCATGGGGCTGTGGGCAACAATGGCGTGATCATCTCCACATCAGCACCAAATTCCCCTGTGGTGTACGCCAGCATCAATACCTGGATGCCCCAGGTGTCAATGGAAGTCGGTAATGAAAGCCCTGTGCAGGCAATAAGCGATATCCAGGTCAGGGTCAGCGCCCTGACTGGCAACAGCTGCCGGATCACCACCTCTGACGCAGTCGCTCGCGCAGCTGACCCCATTCTGGAGCCTATTTGTTTGCTGGAATGGACGGCTAAGCCGAAAGGGCTGGAGGAGCAAAGCTATGGGGATGGCAGTCTGCCCATGACGCAACTGGTTGGGCGCGCCCTGAATGTCGGCAAGCAACCAGTTGGCTATTCACTGTCGATCTATACCGCCAAGGGCAGCAAGATCCTGCTGAGCTCAGGCGAGCGTATGCTCGACGTGCAATCAGCGACAGCCACAGCTACATTCCGCCAATCCCTTGAAGGAAAGTCGGTGGTCAGGGCAATTGAGACAGCAAGCCTGACAATGCAGCAAGTGTCGGGCGAGAGCTGCTCCATCACAGGGGATGAGGCAGCTGCAAGGGCTGCAGGCGCAGCGCAAGGGGCGCTGGTGTGCCTTATACAGTTCACCCGAGTGCCAGACCAACTGCGCGTTTCATCTCGCACACCATTGGAGCTTACTGGCGTGTTTGCACGTTCTGGCGAGCTCCCGGTGGAATGGACTGCCTCTATCTTCGATAGTGCGGGCACCCAGGTCGTGTTGAGCCAGGGGCAATCGATCGTTAAGGTTGTCCACCCGACCGTGACTACCCGCCTCTCCTTTACCCTCAACGAAAGCTCTCAGACCTCCGTCACGCCGACTGAGGACATTGAAGAGGCCTGGGAGGCAAAAATCTACTCCGTGATTAGTGGGCCCGCCAAAGGCACGGTGGAAGTGCTTTCCACTGGCTTCAAGTACACCCCCGCAATCGGCTACACCGGCACGGACAGGTTCGCTTATCAAGTGACCGATGCTTCAGGTATGACCGCCGATGGAGAAGCACAGATCACAGTTGCGAAGTACAACTACCCACCAACCATGACGAGCGTCAGTATTCATACCCGTGAAAGCGCCTCCAGTATGCCAACAATACCGACTGTCGAAGACCTTAACGCCTGGGACAGTCATGTGTTTGAGGTTGTTCAGGAGGCGGCTCACGGGAAGATTGTCGTTACCGAAAATGGCCTTGTCTACACTCCCGACCCAGGCTTCTATGGCTCTGATTCGTTCCGATTCGTTGCAATCGACCAGGAGGGCTACTCCGTTGAGGGCCAGGGTTCGGTGATCGTCGACCAATACAACCTGGCGCCTATCGCCATTACACCACCAGAACTGCAGGTGTACGAAAGACGGGGTGGATCTGGCACGCTGCATGTCACAGACCCTAACTTGGGTGATACCCATACCCTGGAAGTGGTTGAACAACCTGCGCATGGATTTGTCACCCTGAAGGGCAAAGTGCTCAGCTATGTGACCACTGGAGACGCCAACACGTTTGTAGTCATAAGGGCGACCGATCAGGACGGACTCCACCTTGACCAAGCGGTGCAATTGAATTTTGTCCCCGCGCCAAAAGGTCGTAATATAATTCGCATACATGCTCCGATTTCTTTCATCGAATCAAATTAGTTCAGCAGCAACCCCTGATTATTGGTAAAGAGCACCCAATTATCAGGGGTTTTTCTGAAAAATTTCCCTCTGCTTTTCCCGCCCTTATAATATTTCATCTTCGCCGAAGGCGGCCTTATTTTGGACGACGAAGGAGTCCTATAATCGCTCCAATCCTGTCCAACCTTAGAATTTTATAATGCCCTTGATTTTATACAATGCCTTTGATTTCCTACAATGCTTTGCCGCTCCCTACACTGCAGGTGATTTTCTGAAGGAATGAAGTGGGCCCCAAACAGCTTTTTATTTCCAATCAGGATGGGTAGTAGTATCAATACCCCCATGCCAGTCCAAAGAACAGGTTTTTTGATCCCAAAACCAGTTTATAGCCTTCATGACAACCTTCCAGCATCCTCATTGCCTCATAACCCCCATCATTTCCTGGTCAACCTCCCCTTGCACAGCTCCTGTCGATGATGGTCATCAAAGGTGTTGATTTGAGGGTGGAAGATTGCTTGGTTAACGTGTAAATTGACACCACTCATAAGGAGCAGTACCCATGTCACGCACCATCAAAGTCACCCAAGAAAATTTTGAAGAAGTCGTTTTGAAGTCCAAGGTTCCAGTCCTGGTGGATTTCTGGGCCCCCTGGTGTGGCCCCTGCAAGATGATCGCCCCCATGCTTGACGAGATGTCTACCGAACGTGATGACCTGGTCATCGCCAAGATCGACATCAGCGAGGATGATAAGCTGGCGCAGAACTACGGCGTACGGGCCATTCCTACCTTCCTGGTCTTCAAGAACGGGGTTGTCGAAGGCACCAAAATCGGCGCCATGTCCCGCGCCCAGATGAAAGTTTTCCTCAGTGGTAAAATCTGACCTGTTCCCCGGAGCCTCTATGACCGACACCTTTGAAGATGACCCCCTGTTTGTGCATGACCCCATTCGTCCTGTCCGACCTGATGTCATCGGCGAGGTGGTGTTTATGCGCCGCTGGCAGGCCCTCCAGGACGCCGACGACAAACCAGAATATCTGGATGGGCGCAACTCGATCCTGCGCGACATCTTGGCCATGGCCCGTCACGAGACCACCCAGCGCGATGCCAGCGTCTGCGCCAGCCTGATTCGCTGGCTCGGTACCAACAACGGCAAGGCTTTCCTGGACGCCGCCGAAGACATGGTTGGAAAGCTGGCTGATCGCAAACGCGGGTTTGTTGCGGCCTGGGCGGTGGCCAACATCCGTGATCGGCAGTACAACCTGGGCCTGAACTGCGTCGATGCGGTCTTAGCGCCCGATCATGCCAGGCTGGGGGCGGCAGCCCTGGACACCGAGTGGCAGGCATCCGCTGACGACATCGACACGATCAACATGATGATCCAGTGGCTGGGCAGCCCACGCGGAGCTGAGTTCTTGGAGGGTTGCCGCAAAGAGATTGCTACCGAACTCGCGGCGGAACGCCAGCGACGCATGTCCGAGCACAATCAGAGTCGGGGACTGGAACCGTCGTAAGCCCTTGCTTGAGAATGGCTTGAGCCGCCAATCGGTTATCGATAATATTGCACAACTCAAAAGCCCTGCTCAAAAGCGGGGTTTTTGCTCACAAAAAACAATGCGTTTTTGATTTGCGCTGTCATTTTTCTGGAGGGGCCACATGCAAGCAATCGAACACCGTAGCCTGGAGTCGGTCATTTCAGCCGGCAGAGCAGAACTCAATGCCTACATGGCAGCCCTGCTGCTGCAGCCCAGGCTCCATACGGGCGATGCCGTCGTGGTGCCCAAGGATCGCCTGCGGCATTACATCCGCAGTGCCAAGGAGCAGCTGCGAGGTCGTCAAGGCACCGTGCAATACGATGCAGGCGTCAACCAATACATGGTTGCATTCGAGGCCACGGACGATCGCCCTGCCTTTGAAAAGGTCATTCCCCTGGCCAACCTGGAAAAAGTAAGCGACTGAGTCGGGGGGGTGTTTATGCCACCGATAGGCTGGAGCGTCAGCAGCACGTGTGTCAGTACTTGCGGCATGCATGCTCAGTGTAACTATCCATCTATTGGGCATTCGAATATTAGAAGATTAAACGTTTATTGGGCTTCGCGAATTAATTGATTTCCGGAATTTTAGGGCCAGGTGGCCGCCAAGGCTTAAGCAAAGGATTGATCTGGCTCAATTTTCCGGCAGAAAGGATTCCGGGCGCACCATGAACACTGATACTGTATTCAAAAAGAGAGTGTCGAGCATGAAATTAGTAGCGTGGGCCTTGCTGGCGATCAACCTTGTGTCTACGGCAGCGTCAGCAGAAAATATCATCCGTATCAGCGCGCCGATCAGGGCTACATCGGGCGAAGGCCCCGAAGATGCCTGGGTGCCTGCTGATCCCCTCACGTCGGAATGGCAGTTCTATGCGCTATTGAACTGTGATTTCACACCCACCGACAATGATCTTCCGCTGGGCGAATTTACACAGACCAAAACCTGCAGCCCGCTCTATACCCGAACGTCCCAGCCGAGGGAATACAACACCGTTTCGCACAAGTACCGGAATGTCGGGGAACTTGCAACCGAGGAGCGTTACGACCCCCGCGTCGTCAAGCCTGTCTCCCACGGCGAATGCCGGTACGACGTCAGTCCGGGAGGAAGGGGTAACTTCTGGCAAACCGGGGCCAAAACCGGAGGGATGGTCACCTGGAGTTGGGAGAACAAGGTCTATGAAATCTACGACGGCTACACTTCTTACATGGATTCGGACGGACAATGGGGACGGGGTAGGTTCATGGAGATGGCTGCAGATGGCATAACCTCGCTGTATGCCGCCTGCAGTATTGAGTACGAACCCTGGTCAGGATGAAGGCGGGGTCTATGCCCTGTTCGGCCTTTCCATCCAGTGCTTGTTATGCCACCAGCCACTGCCCTTTCGCGGGTAGAGGCTGTCGTAAACATGGTCGACCCGCAGCGAGCAGGCGTCTGCATGCTTGATCAGGCCCTGGGAGGGTGCCATAGCGCCACAGCAAGGGCACACCAGCCGATCGGTGGCGTACACCCCGTCTGCTGGCCTCGCCTTGGTCACCCGCTTGATGCCATTACCCCTATATCTAGGGCTCCTAGGTACCACCAACTCCGTCCGCCCAGGGCCGCCATGGCGGGTCAAAGTGACCTTGCCTTCAGCGACTAGCCGCTTGAGATCATCGTTGAGTGGCAGGCCCCCTTTGCAGTTGACCCACCGGCCATCCACCGATAATCGGATGATCCGCAGCAGGAACTCGCGGCGCAACTGACCCGCTGTCAGCCTATTGCTCATTTTGATTCACCATTGCCACTCTCCTTTTCAACCTCGACACCCAAGAACTCCGCCCACTTCTGGGCTGATTCTAAGGCATACTCAGGGTTTTCGTGGTAGACCGGGGTGATACGCCCCGTGTTGTCCCAGATCTTCGCATCCGAGGCCCTGGACGCATTCTCCAGGGTCACCCAGTGCGTCGTCCGATGGCTCTCCTTCATCTCTTGCACGAACACCCGGAAGCGAGGCTTGGGCACAGCCAGGAGGTTGACCGGGATCAGGGCTGCTTCTTGAAGGGCATCGCTGACGATCGTGACGGATTTGGCGTCTTGCGAGGTGCGGCGCACGCTCAGCAGCGCCTTTTCCATGCGTTCGATCCGCTTCAGCGCCTGTTCAAGTTCCGCCTGGGTCTTGGCAAGGGTTTGCTGACCCTTCAGCAGACCGCCACGCCAGCTGGCTCCCATCAAATCCTGCAAGCCAAACTCATGCTCGGTCAGCCTCTCGCCACCGTTGGCCCACCACTGCTCGAAGGACTGCTCGATGCCTGACTCAAGCTCATCGCCAACGTACTTTTCGACCCGCTTGAGGAAGTGCCAGGCGACACTGTGCTCGGGGAATTTGAAAGGCGAGTCTGGGTAGTTGGTGCTGGCAGCTGCCAAAAGCTCCTCAGCCGAACGGTAGCGATAGGGGTGCAGGTACAGCTTGTCCCCTAGGCGCAGCGGGCTACCGTTTTCGCCGAGTAGGATGTCTACGAACAGGCCCTCATCCCCCTGATCCACCTCGCCCACAGGCGTATTCCACTGGTGAGCGCCCAGGCTCCAGCCCAGACTCTGCAGACGTTGCTCGAATTCCTGCTGTGCGGCTGCAACCTGCGCCACCAATTCGGGCTTGCTGCTGTCAGAGGCTAAAGCTGCAGCCGTTCGCCACAACTCCGGGTGGAAGATGTCCAGGTGCGCGGCATCATAAAAACGCGCAACCCACTCGGGTTCATCCCTGATGACTGCGAGACTGGCAAGTGTGTTGAGCAGCTGAGTGCTGACAGGGTTCATGATCATGGCCTCGGGAAATTTACTGAAACCTTAATTGCCATTATGGCAATTGTCAATATACAGACAAACCACATAACTTGAATTTGAACCAGAAATTCCATATCGGTATATTGAATTAATTTTGAAATTATTGAGATTACTCCATGAAAAGATCACTCCTTGCACTGAGTTTTCTGGTGGCTGCTAGCCTCCCGATGGTGGCCGTAAGTGACAATGTCATCCGCATGACCGCCCCCATCCCCCCTTCGCCGCTGCAGGACACCTGGATGCCCGCAGAACCCGCCGTGGGCAACTGGGTGGTGACCACGTCCAGCGGGTGCGTGGACAGCCCTAGCCGATCGGCGCTGAGGGCTGGGGATACGGTGCAGTACCAAAGCTGCAATGCGGTGACCAGTACGCGCACCATCCAGCCCCGTGAATACAACCCCAAGCAGGCCGCCTACCGGGATGCCGGCCCAAGCACCACCGAAAGCAAAACCAGTAGCACTCTGAACCAACCGAGGTACCTGGCCTGTCGCTACAATATCAATGGCAGCCCAGTCTCGGAATGGTTTTCGAATGGTGCCGGTACAACAAGAGCCACCTTCAATGGCGTGACATTGACGGCTCCACCCCAAAATAAGTATGAATATGTCACGGGTGGGCGTACCTATGTCATGGGTGCTACGATGCAGGCGCAAGGCGGTAGTGGCAGCCAATCGTTTTCACAGAATGTGATCTGCCAGGTACAGCCCGACGTGGGCTAGGTGGTAACCCCTGCGGCAGAATTTACGGCAAGGATTTCAGCATGAGTAGTAATTTCTCCAGGGTCATGTGCTTCGACATGGAAATGTGTTGCTGGGAAGATAAGCGCCAGCTGGGGGAGATCCTCTCCATCGGCCTGGTTGAGCTTGATCTCACCACCGGGCAGACGCATCGCGAGGCGCACTACTACGTCAAGCCAGTTCGCGACCGGGTATCGCCCTTCTGTGAGGAGCTCACCGGGATCACGCAGCGCATGGTGGAACGCCAGGGCAGACCCCTGCAGGATGTGATAACGACCATCACCAAGGGTTTCGGTGCGCGACGGCCCTATGTTGCCTGGGGTGATGATGCCGCCTACCTGGCCCGAGAATGCCGGAAGCATGGCTTTACCAGCCCGTTTCACCTATCAGTTGATGCAGGCTTGCTGTACCGTATCAAGAAACGCAGCAGTGAAAATGTGGGATTGTCGCAGGCGCTGCAACGGGCTGGCGCTGAGTTTGAAGGCTCGGCGCATAATGCGCTGGTCGACGCGAAGAATCTGGCCACACTGATTGTGAGAGCCGAACTTCTTTAGAGATTTGAAACGGAGGTAGCTGTGGGTGGTAATGCATTGAAGGAATTCGGCGCCAAGCGTGTCGAGAGTACAAGAGCGAGGGCACTCGGGGCGACCGTCTGCGCTGCGCTGGACAAAATGCTCGCGGACGATGGCTTTACGCTGCAATCCCACCTGATCCGGGCCTACCGCAGCAAGGTTGACTACGGCGACCTGGACATCCTGCTGCCTCAGGAGTTTGTTGATCGCGTAGGTCACAGGCCCCTCGTCGAGCGCCTGCAGGGCGTCTTGGGGGGTGATTGGCCCTTTGTGGAGGCCTACCCTGACGCGCCAGCCTTTCACACCGCCATCGCGCTTGAGGAGGGCGGCAGCCTGCAGGTCGATCTGATGCCAGTGCCCAGCGAATGCTTTGCGTACGCCCAGAGCTTTTACGCCTGGAACGACCTCAGCAAGTTGTTCATCATTCTGGCGCGCCAGATGAATGGCCTGCGCTTCGGCAATGATGGCTTGTCGCGCTCGATAAAGATCAATGGTCGGGTCTTGGGCGCGGTGACCTTCACGCGGGATTTTGATAAGGCACTGACATTTCTTGGCTATGACGCGGTGCGCTACAACCAGGGTTTCGACACCCTGGAGGACATGTTTGAGTTCGCGGCCTCCAACCCCCGGTTCAATACCAGCATGTACCAGTTGGAAAACCGCACCAACCGGGGCCGAGGCCAGGACAAGAAGCGCGTCACCTACCAGGCCTTCCTGGCGTGGATGAAAGACCGCGACCTGCCGGAATATGACTGGGCCAGTGATGAAAGGGATTGGCTGGAGCTGGCGCTGGATCACTTTGCCGGCGCCCGCGAGCAATACACCGACCTGCTGGCGTCCAAAGACCGATCGGAGCTGATCAAGCAGCGCTACAACGGCGAGGTGGTGGCCAGCCTGACGGGGCTGAGCCGCATCGAGCTCGGTGCGTTCATGAAGGCGTTCAAGAAACACGTCGGCGAAGAAACCTTCACTGCCTGGCTGGGTGAGGTCAGTGCCGAACAGATCAAAACCGCCGTTCAACAGTTCCACGTTCAATATCGTTCAATGTCACCTGTAAATCCTAACAGTCCGACACTGTAATTCCATTAGCCGCATGACTGTAAACTGGAATGCAGGCTGGATGCTGGTGCAATACCGGCATCCAGCGAAGATTTCCATTCAATCACCCACATAGTCACCCATCACCAGGGTGCCGTCCTTGAGCTCAAAGACGAAGTAGGCGATCTGCCCATCAGCCGGGTCGAAGTCGAAAGTGCGTACCCAGGCGATATCAGCATGGGCCACGGGAATGCGCGCCTCGCCATTGGCACTGAACGGAGTCGTGGTGTCGCCATAGCGATGATAGAGCTCGCCATCCACAGGTCGGGTCTTGGAGACACGCTTCCAGTTCTTGACGTTGTCCAGGCCCGCATAAGGCGCTTCAGGGGCATCAGCGGGCATGCCGAAACGACCCCGCTCAAGCCCAGGATTGTTCCGCTGGAAATTGACGACGAAGGCCTTGCAGTCGGCAGTGGATACTTTGCTGGTCACAGGTAGTCTCGTCAGTAGTTCTACAGAATGTGGTAAAGACTGAACACAAAAATACGCCACCGAGCCACAGAAAGGAAGTGATAACCCAGCAGCAAATACCGCTATTTATGAAGCCGGATGGATTTTCGCGGAAACCCTGCCGGGGCGCTCACACTCAAGCGGAATGGAGAGAAACATCTGCGAGTGCTTGGCATAAACTTCGGTGCGATACGCCCCGCCAGCACTGATGAGCTTGTGGTGCTGGGGGCTTTCGCACATGGCCAGCAAGGGTTTGGAGAACAAGTCGACCATGTGCGTCACCTTGGCCGAATCCTGCGTATCGATGGACGCTCGGTCAACGTCGACATGGATTTTTAGGGTGAAAAACTCGCCCTCGGCGACGGCTGAATCCAGGTCGAGTGCAGGACGGGCTTTTGATCGCAAAGCTTCGTTGTACGCCTGGGCCTGGAAGGTCGCCTCTTGGCAGGCCACCTCCTTGCCGGCAGGACACTGGGTTTCAGCAGCGTGGGAAGATACGATGGGAAGCCCCAGCGATAATCGTATGGCGAAGATTTTCCCTTTCACTGCCCTTACCCCTTATTTCAACGACACGTTGGGATCCAGATCATACCCGCCTGGAATCGAATCGGGGAGCTTTTCAGTGAGAATGAGCTTGGCCGCCGTTTCGGTGCACACTGCAATGATTTCTTTGGTCGCGGCCTGGCCAGCCATTCGCCCATCGGAAATACAATCGCTGGCCCACTGACTACGCAGCTCATTGGCGGTGGGTGGCGGCTTTGGCGGGCCACTCACGAACGAGCCGATAAAGAAACAGCCGAAGACAAAGCCAATGGCCAGGCCGATGCTGGCCCCCTTGATGAATGTCTTGCTCACAGTTACCTCTCCCATAAACCTCTCCAAATCAGCACGCCAGGTTTCAGAACTGACGGTCTGTACGCCAGCGGGTGAGTTATCGCGGGACACGCCAGCGACGTTCGGAATCACCTGGTTCAGCGGAATGACCTTCAAGCTCTGCTCCGTGCAGTTGTTGATCGCCTCCGGAGGCGTCGGGTAATTCTGCGGCGTGGCTCTTTTGATGCACTCGATCGTCCAGTCGCTCCTCAGCTCGTTGATCTCGACCACCGGATTGACTGGCAACTCAGGCCCCATAAATTTTGCACCAATAGCCAGGCCTGCGCCGACACCAATAAGACCCCAAAGCCAGGGACTGCCCCAAAACGAATCACCCATAGAAAACCTCGTTCACACAGTGGTTAGTTGATGCCATCGGGTTTCCAGCAGCGCCAGATAGACCTGAGGATCAACCCCGTCATAGGCGCCAATCGAAAACCCATCATTCATTTCCACCAGCGCGGTCTTGCCGCTGGCCAATACGCCAAAATCGATTGCGTAACTGACAGGTGTGCCAGGAAGAGCCGCCATGAGGGCCACCGCTTCGTGCACCACCCGTTCATCGACACCGTGTGCGCCATCACCGTGGTACAGAGCCTTGCCCTGGATTTGATGGCAAACCACATAGTACCGCCATTCGCTCTTCCACTCACAGACTTCGCTGCACCACACAGGCTCATTGCGCGAAATTCTGTCCAGGCGCCAGTCAAAGCCGTCTCTGATCACCATGCCAGTAAAGCGCTTGGTGCGCTTGGAGGGTTTTGCGAATAGCGGCCTCCCCTTCACCACCTCCTGGACAACCTCATACAACGTGGATTGCCAGATTGATCGGTGCAGCAGGTGGCCCAGTGCTTCGGGGTAGCAGTTTTCCTCGGGCATTGGTAGCTTTCGCTGGCGCAGCGCGGCCTTGATGAAGTCCAGGGTGCCCACCACCAGCGGCGCGGCGTCGGTCATTACCCGGTCGCGCTGCAGCTGTGACAGTGCCGCCACAACATAGGGCTTGCCCTGACTTTTCAGTGCGTCGACAGCCATCTGCGATTCCCGGCAGAGCTTGAACCCTGATTTATGCTCGATGACTGCGGCCATGATCTCCACCCTGGGTAAATGAATTCGAAATTGAGGTCATTGCCATTTATTCAATATATCACGTAATCGACTATTGGGTGATTCCTCCGCACAATAGGCTCAGCTGCTGCCATCCTCGGTCGAGGGGTGAAGCATCGACGCAGACTTAAAGATCCCTTGTCGCACCATTTCCTGGCCCCGATACATCGAGTCGACGTCCTTGAACCCGACGCGCACCCAGTGATGCTGTCCATTGACTAGGAGGCGCAGCGTATGCCCCTGCTCGTCCAGACCGAAGGTGAGAAATGTGACCTCCTGCTCAGGCGGGTAGAACTTGGGGTTGGGCAAAATTTCCTGTTGCTGATCGGTCTTGGCCTTACTCATGCGGCGACTCCCCGGCAAATCGAAGCGAGGCCTATTTCAGGCCATCGCTGCTGACCCTGAATGGATAATGAGTGGAGGATTGGGCAAGGGCGTGCTCAACAATGCCCTCATCCTGGCGCTCAAGGGCACCAGCGCGGGCAAATCTCGTCCATCCAATCCCAGCACAACGCCATGACCAGGCCGTAGCGCAGTACGCCTTCCCGGCTGCAGGCATGGAGCATGCAACGATCCTGCTCGTCGAATTTCCAGTTGCTGCAGCCATCCCATTTGACGGAACCACTCAAGTACACCTCCGCCTGATCCAGAGTTTCCACGCAATCAGGGCTGGTGTGAGATCCGGCTCGTTGCCAGAGCGGAGTATCATCGTTGCCATCCTTGAAGCCGACAATGTCGTAGATGGAATACTCGACATAGTGCTCATAGGCATACGCCACCACCGTAAACCGCAGGGCTGGGTCGTGGCGTATGTGCCTGACCGGTGTGTTCGCATCCGACATGAGAAATCCTTTTGGCTTGAATTAGTGCGAGATCATAACCGAAATCAAGGTGGGCGAATACGTTCGCTTGACCCTCAGGGGAATGCGGCCTAGGCTGGCGCTCCTGACATTGGGAGTGCCTGGTATGGAACGAATTGCATTCATTAAGACGGGCTGGGCCATCGATTACCGGGGCGAAGAGGTGGTGGGGCGTCATCAGCACATCAACCGCTATGCCGAAGCGCACGAGCGCTTCAACTTCCTTCAGGCACCGGATGGGCGTTACTACGCGTATATCCACCCTATTGGCGCGCACTTCTCAACGCCACGCCCCCTGGAGAGTCGTGGCTGGACACTGATATTTGTCGCCGCACGCGATGGCGACGGCCCGATCACGGTGGTTGGCTACTACGAGAACGCTACTTTTGAACGGCAGTTCACCGATCGCCCCGAGTATGGGACGGTACCCTTCCCGCTCGATGCGGATGGAGCCCACTTCAGCTACGTAGTCAGTGCGGACAAGGCGACCCTCATCCCCCTGGAAGATCGGCAGATCGAGATCAGCGGCGACCATATGAAGCGCACCCCGGTGTTGTACGTGCGGGGCAACCGCGATGAGCAGAATCAGCCCTGGCGCGAGGAGTTGGCCAGCCTGGCCGAGCGCATCGTGGGTAGCCAGCCTGACAGGGCCAAGGAAAGACCGCCGTTTCTCAAGTTTCCGGATGCCGAGCACCGGAAGCAGGTGGAGCTGGCGGCCATGCAGCATGCCTACACGATGTTCGACAGCCTGTACGACATTGGCGACGTCTCCAGCCTGAACCTGGGATTCGACCTGCTGTTCAGCGACAGAGTTACCGGCGAGCAACTACATGTCGAAGTGAAGGGCACCAGCATGGATACGCCCCATTTCTTCCTGACCCGCAATGAATATAACTACCACGAGAACCCGCGCTGGCGGTTGTTTGTGGTCACAGGAGCGCTGGACGAGCCGGTTGGCCACCTCCTCGATTTCGATCAGGTCTATGAGACGTTTGACCTGACGCCGTTCGCCTACGAAGGTGTGACAAAGAAGGTACTTTAAGCAGTTGCGGGCGCCAGCGTCCCGGCGCCCCACCCTTGGCGTCGAGTCACCGCTGCGGACGATCGCACAAGGGTGCGCCGCTGACGTCGCGGGCGGTCTGTAGGGACAGTTGTCTCAAGCACGTTGTCTTCAATCAGGTTTGGATGACATTGGCCGGAAGTCTGAATTGGAACGGGCATCAGGTTGGCGAGCAGGGCCTGGGTGCTTGCAGAAAGCACCCCATGCCGACCGCCCTCAAGGTTTTTGGGATTCCTGCTGCTCCTCAAGGGCCTTTCGGCGAGCGCGATTCTGATCACTGATAGCCATGTTGCGGGCATAGTAGGCAGGGCCGTCGAACAGCTGAACACCGCCTTTGATCGCGCTGATGATGGCTTGAATATGCCCCAGCAACTCATCCAGCTTCGGCTCCAGCAGGTTGCGAATGATTTCCGCCGCCTTCTGCTCATCGCCCGGCAGGCAGTAAGCCTCGTAAACCGGGATCAGCATTTGAAAGCGATTGACCGGTTTCAGCAATTTGGTCTTGGCGATCCGCTGATTGTCGACGGTTTTGTACATCTTGTCGGTTTCGTAGGCCAGCACCTCCTCCATTTTGAAGGCAAGCTTGGCCTCAGGCTCGTCGCCCGGCATCGTATACACGTTGCTGACCTTGATCAGCACCTTGTCGAAGTCTTCTGCCTTCATGAAGCTCATCCCATCTGCAAAGTCGAGTCGTCCAATATACGCTCAAAAGATCGGTTGGCAAGCTTTAACAGCGCGGGGTCTGCGCCCTCACCCCCAGGGAAATAGGTCTGCAACAGCGACTGGAACACACCGGCTTGAGAGCGAACGCTGTAATCATCGCGCAGGGCCGTGATGCCCTTGCAGATAAGCTTGGTCATGCCCTCGACCGTGGCGCGATCACCAGTCAGAATGCTGGCGCGCAGTGCCTGACCCTGTTGGCCGTTTTCAAAATGGCCATTGCGAAGGATCATGGCAAGCACGGCAGGATGTTCCAGGGCCTCTGTTGAGAACGTCGAATTGGCGCAAAAATCACTGATGGGCTTGAAGCTCAACAGCTCACCCACGATCGGCGCGCTGCGCGAGCGGGTCAGGGCATCCCGCAGACTGTACTGGTAATCCACCCAATCCCACAGGTGCTCTGCCACCATTCGCACCGACTTGGGATTGAAGTGACAATCCCCCTTCCACTCCAGGTTCATCGACACCTTGCGCTCTGGCCCGCAATTGAGCTCCTGCACATCAATTGCCAGGGGGCCAGAAGCGCCGCACAGGCGCTCCAGAACCTCCGGATCTGCGAAGCCACCATTGGCGATCAGGAAATTGGCCTTGAAGAGGTCGCGTGGGGCGCACTCCGCCAACACTTCCAGGCTGCGGTTTACCGAGATATTGACAGGCTTGGCGCCAGGTTCCCCGATCAGGGAGTCGTGGATTGCCAACCCGAGAATATCGCGCATCGAGGCCCGCTCCCCGAAGTCGAATCGGCAGGCAACGGCCTTCTCCAGGTCGAAGTCATCGGCGTGGATCTGGGCGTTGAACTGCTTTTGCAGGTTGTACCAGGTAAGGCTCATTGTTGTTATTCTCCAGGGTTACAACCCAAGTTGGATTTCAAGGCGAGCGGCCAATTTGTCGGAATCCGGGTGTCGATCAAAATAGGCGTCGATCGCCTTGGCAGGTAGGTTATTCAAGGCCCACGTCAGGCGCTTGCCAAACAGATTCTTGAACATGGCATCGAACTGCACGGAATTGTCGATGAAATGCTGCATCAGTGGTGCCGGATCCATGTTGAAGCGCTCAACCCTCAGGTTGCGATATTCATGGGTCTTTGGCACGAGCAAAAAATCCAATTTGATCGGGCGAAATCTCGGATGATTGGCCATCCGGTCGAGCACCCTTTCGACAATACGCGCCTTAGGCTCTGGATTTTTCAAGTATTTGGCGCTCAGATCGCCCCAGCTCTTCAGGGCACACACAAACATCAGATAGCGCGAGGGACTGGTGCGAAAGCACGCCTCTGCAATGGCATGACTGAATGCAGTATGGAACGTCTCATTGTCAATGTCAGGGCGCAGCAAGTGGAGGCATTGGAACACGTCAGAACCCCACTGGCTAACCCCACTGAGAGCATAGAAGCTTCTGCGCCAGCAGTCTTCGTCTTGGCCCAACGCCACATCACGAGCCAGTTCAACCCTTCGCTTGGACACAGGATCACGCCCAGCCCAAAGCACCTCGATGCAGTCATGGGGGCTGTATTGGGTGTAGGTCTGGGAATTGAGGGCCATCGACTCATGACTCAGTGTTCAATATATCAATAATACCGGCTGAGAAGGCCGGCACGAAAGCCCCTGCCCACCCCCATTGCGTGTTGTAGGCGCTCCGCCGCCACCGCTATCATGGGATTATTCGCCTTGAACAGGACGCATGCGTTTCACACAGGGCAAACCGCACATATCGGAGCATCAGCCGTGACCTGCATCGTACTCACCAATGGCCTAGTGAATCTCGATCCCGAGCATTTCAAGTTTACTGATCCGGTTCTGGAACATGCCGCGCCAGGCTTTCGGCTTGAGAAGATGCTCAATGGGTTTCTTCAGCGCCAAGCACAGGAAGCATTGAGAGTCTTCGCCAAGAACAATACCTCACTCGACGATATCTTTTCTTCCATGGAGCTTGATTGGCGCACGCTCGTTCTTAAAGAGGATTACTCTCCTGCTGAGATATCCTATATGCGCAAAGACATTGAGGTCAACAAAGAAGAAATTGTTGGCATAAACTTGGCGCTGGCGCTGTCCATCCCTGCGCCCGACTACGAAAGGTTGCTTGTTTACGCTGATTCCATTTGTCAGGGGGCGCCTGGAACTGCCGTAAGAAAAGTCATGGAGGAAGCCAGCTTTCCTCTCCAGGATTACAACCTGCTCAATCTATACAAGATCCTGAGAAGCCGCCCCACGGAAAAGTGGGGGTCTGGCGCGACCAACCCGAGCTATCACAAGCTGGACTTGCTCAGATTGGCGATCGCCTGCGACGATCCGGCAATGACCCGGCGCCTGGAATGCCTCTTTTACGATAACGAAAAAATCGACATCGAAGTTGCGGAATTGCTGGCCGAAACGCCATTTGACGCCTTGTCTCAAGTCCGCTTTGAGCACGCCTGTGGCAAGCCAATGTTGATGACTGAGGTAAGAGCCAGGATCAGGCTCCAACTCGCCGTATTTGAAGATGATCCCGCCCTGCATGCTGTGCGCGTTCGCCTGGAACCAGCAAGGATGGGTGATGAACCTGACATTGGCTACGCCAGCGAAGTAGGCTTCAAGAAACCCTTGATTGACCGGGCTCTGCATCATCTGCCGCGTTACCAGGAGTACCTGGCACAAAACACGCGTGGCGTGATGATAGACCTGTGCACCACCCTCAATCGCGCCAAAGCCCCTGCTTGCAACGCCCGCAAGGCCGTCCTCAGTCGGCTGATCACCGACCTGCAAAGCCATGGCATTACCTTCAAGGAGGTGGTGATTCGAGGCCTTTGCGGCAAGTCTGATGCCGAGTATCTGGACAGGCTCGATCAGCCGGGTGGCGGCTACATCGACTGCATTCGTGAGTTGCTGCAGGGTAAGCGCCTTAAGGACTACCCACTCAAAGCATTCATGGTCTCGGAACTGCTCAAGCAAGTGCCAACAGAAGATATCTTGATGGCAGCACGCAATGACCATGAGCTGTCCAGTGCTCACAAGTCTACTGGCAACCCCATTTTCCTTGAACGCCTGAGCAGTCACGGCATTGAATCACACCTCTCGGAAAGCCTGGGCCTTTGAGGACAAACACCATGCCTGCTAACCACACCGCCGCCTTCACCTACCGAAATGGCATGACCATTCTGGGGATCGCCGAGCCTCACAAGCCTGAAGATTTCATCTCGGATCAATTCACGGGGCTTGATTTCTACTCCAGCTTCCTCGACGGATCGGTGCAACTGAATGCCCAGGCGGCAATCAGGCGTTGCATGCAGCGCGGCCAGAGCTTTCAAGACATAGTTGAGGAAATGGGAGAGGAAACCCGCGACTACGCACGAGACCATATCATTAATTGCAACATCGCCTACGCGCTGAGCATTCCAGCACCTGACTGGAATGCACTGTATAGGTACAGCAGAGTAATCACCAGAGACTATGATAACGAATTCCTTGACTTCAACTACATGCTCCGGGAAGTCTGCAGAATCAACCTGGCCAATACCTATGCCGTTATCCTTGATGTCGAAGACTCCAACCGAGCCGACCTGCTGAAAGACCTTGCCTTCGGCGATGTCGATGTCATGCGATTGGCCCTGCTGTTTGATGACGAAGACACGGTGCATCAGCTTACCCAGCGCGCCAAGTCCCAGCTGGTTGTCAGGGCCGCCATTGATCGCAACCTGGCGCTATTCAAGTTCGACCCATTTTCCAAGGTCAGGGTGGCCATGGGCGTTTCGGATGGTGTGTCGATGGGCGAGCTGTTCGAGCGCACAACCAATCAAATCCTGGCAATCGCCAAGTCCCGAGAAGGGGTTTCCAAATTTTTTGACAAGAACGCCATTCAGCAGTATCGGATAGCGCCCGAGCACCTGCCTGTGACCGTCAAATGTCCAACAAGCGGCGTCACCTACCGGAAACCGAACACAGGGCTTCTGCGCACGGAAGACCTGGCGATAGATGGTGTCGACAAAAAGCTGCACCAGTATCCTCAGTTCCCACGATTCCTTGCACATTTCAAGCACGAGATCAGTGAACTGATCGCCGCAACGGTGGGTGCCGAGAGAGACCCCATTGACCCGGAATTCAACCGCATCCTTGCATCGATCGCCAAGGCCATGGTTCAACAAGGCATGAGCATTCAACACTACTTCATGAAGCATTGCGCCTCGCTTTCCCCTGGGGAAATCCTGGATATTCTCGACCGAGATGCCTTCACTCGCCCCCAATACTTAGGGGCGCTGCTGAAACACAATGGGTCTGAAAACCCACAAATTGTCAACAAATCCAGTTTCCTGATCCTGGCCGAGTCTGTCGAAGCCTTCAAGAGTTTGGACTTGAATGACGATCAATTGAAAACGCTCTACAAACATTTTCCCGATAAAGCGTTTCTGGAGAAAATGTCCGATCAGAGTGTTGAGCACCAGCTGGGTGTCGAATTGGGACTCTAGAACGGCAAGTCTTCGTCACTCAACTCGCCCGTCCAGGTCATCAGGTGCTCCGGCAACCGATCGGCTTGTGACTGGCGTATCTTCTCCTGCTGCATGTGATCCAGATGACGCTGGAAGAATGGGAGTTGCAGCACGCTGTTGGCCCCCCGTGGCGCCTCAGCATCGAAGTGCTTGCCGTCAAGCACGATCCACTCATGGTGCCTGAAGGCGTAGAACATGCTCTGCGCTTGTTCATCGAGGTCATCCAGGGTGATCGTTGGCGGGATCGGCCCCGTTGCCCAGAGCGCCCGCAGATGCGCCTTGTCGAACACGAAATCATCGCCCGGCACTTTGCTGATCAGATCCCCGAAGCGCACCTGCCCCACTCCGATTTCGAACAGATTCACCTTCGAACAGAGATCGTTGTAGACATCACTGATGAAGTCCCTGGCCGTTCCCCAGCGAGCAACACCATCCACGATTTCCTTGGCATTTCGGGCGGGTTCACCCCCCAGCCAGTTTTCGACAACTCGCTCAATACTCTGAGTCAGTTGTTGCACATTGTTCATTACCCACTCCGACAAGCTGTTTTAACCAGTATGCCAACGGAGTGTAGGTTTATTGAATATAAGCAGCGCTCTTTGTTGCCAAAATGTGACCTGCCTCTAGAGGCCAAGATCCTCAGACAACTTACTTTCCAGCTGGCGCTGATTTAAAAAGGGCCCAAGCGTCTTCATGTCATAAGTCGCAAACAGGCGCTTCAAGGCATTTTCACCAACCCCCTTCAGGAACTGAACGCGTTCGGGGTTCTCGGCAATGAATCTGGCGGCTTCAGCCACAAAAGTCTGAGTCTCCTCTTTTACCGGCCACTCCTTGGGACAGAAGATCGCAAACGCCGGAACCCTGGATTCCCCGGCAAAGGCGGATGAGCGCTCATTGAGGACTGCGCATGACCTGGCGATGAACATCTGAAGATCGATGTCAACGCCTTTGCCCATGAAATACACCGCACAGCTCGTGATCTCAACCATGAGCCCGGCGACATGCTTGTTGGAGCAATACCCCGGGTAATCGAGTGCCCCTTGCTCGATGAAGCCCCACTGGCTGACCGGCGCTCGACTCGGGTGCAAGAGCACCTGAAGGGACATCAAATGCAATACCCAGTTGCCGGCATAACTCAGCGAACTGTGAATGCCGTCCTTGACCTCCAGGGGTATTGGCTCGAAGGCCTCAGTCGCCGTTAGGTACTTGAGCGCGGTATCCGCCAACCAGTTCCGGGCTATGTCCTTGGACTGGGCCTTAACCCAGGACAACGCATGCATGCCAAGCAGGGTTGAACACAGCCCACCGCCTGGCTGACTGATGTCTGACACATGCGGGGCATTCGCGTAGGCCCGTGACCATAGTTGTTCATAATCGGTCATGGTGCTTGCACCAGTAGTTGACCCAAAGCCTCACCCTCAACCCCACCCTCATCACCCTGGGCAACCTCTAGGAGATGATAACCACCGGTCATTCGGTCGAGGTGGATCAAGCCCAACTCCTTGCCGCTGACACCATAGCGGTAGACAACCTCGCGATCGCTCTCTGACTCCAGCCAGTAGCTGAAACTACCCGCAGGCGCACCCTCGGGCAGCTTCTCGCCGTTCCATTCAATGTCGTAGGTCGAGGCCTCAGTCAACTTGATGCCACGCCTTAGGCGGCGCCACAGGAGCTCTACCAGTGCTGCCGGGGTAGCCAGGCATGACACAGGATGGGTTGGATGGCTGAGCACGTCCCTGGCACGCTTGAGCTCGGCACCAAAGAAGGCACCCACACGGGTCTCCAACAGCTTCAGGCAACGGTACATCCGCAGCGGGAACTTGAACGCTACCGGCTCCAGTGGTTTTGAATCGCCGGGCCATCTTCGAACAGCGCCGGGGCGATCGTGCTCAGATCCATCAGATGGATGCCGCTGGTGCCTCGTGGGTTGCATTCGATCATGTAGACGCCCAGGTCAGCTTGGGCCAGGTTTTGAGACAGATCTGCGGTGACTCTGCCGTCATCGGTCTGGATGAAGTCGAAGGCAATCTGTCCGGTGTAGTTGTGCTTGGCGATGAAGGCACGGGTGAAATTGGTGATGGCCTCGTTCTCCATCGGCTCCAGGTAGAGCGCCGAGGAATGCTTGATGCGGTGCTTGGCGTGGTAGCAGACATGACCGAGCATGCGCCCGTCAAGCGCAATGGCGTAGTTGCACAGCGACCTACCGGTCAGCCTGCGCTGCTGCACCCATTGGAAGGACACATCCAGCTTGGCTTGCTCGGCCAGGCTGATGTCGGTGATGATCTTCGCGCCGAAACGGGAAAACACCGGCTTGAGGATCGAGTTGAACGAGCGGTCAACGTCAGAACGCTGGCGTATCAGCTGGGTTTCTGGGAACTTCACGGCGCGGGCAAAGCCCAGGGTCTCGAACACGGTGAACTTGTTGTGCAAGGTGGCCAAGAGCGCATGGTCGGCACAAAAGACCTTGCACGGCAGCTCATTCTTGAAGGCGCTGATGAAGAACACCTCCTCGCACGTCGGAATGATCAGATCCACCGCCTCGTTGAGGACGAGCTCGACAAGGTCTTTGCGGAAGCCCCAGAAATCCTGGGCGGGTGGCGCGACCTTGAAGAAGGCTGCCTTGAACGGGGCAAAGCGACAGTAGGCCATGGCCATGCTATCGGCGAAGATGACTTCATGCTTGTCTTTGAGCGCCAGCGCCCAGTAGTAGGCGACGTAGGAACGTGCGCCGGTAATCAAAATTTTCATGTCCCTGCCCTCAAACGTTTTTTGTTATTGGCCCTGTGCCTTGTCAGAGGGCTTGCACCCACCCAGAGGCGGTTCGTAACCGATAGCCACTGTTTTTGGAGCTCTGTCATAGGGCGTAGGCGCCAGTGAACGCAGAGTCGCGCCTGGGCACAGCGTTTGGAGGTACTTTTCAGGGCTAACCGGAGAGCAAACGCCCTGACGCCAAAAAGGCGTATGCTCCGGCATGCAAAATTGCACGGGGGCTAAAGAGGTGGCCTCAGTAACTACAAAATTTTTGACGACGGCATCCGCAGATGCCTGAGATTGGAATGCCATGGCAGCCACGGCGGCGACCAGAGAATGGCGCACCCAAACTATACCTTTTTTCATGACCCTGTCCCCATGCCCCATTGAAGGTATTAAAGCCAGCCTACGCACCACCCCATTATCATGGCAACGTACAGGGCGAATACTACCCCGCTTCCAATAAACATGAAAACCAGAATATCGGTAAGCACCAGCCAGGAGCGATGTTTCCACCATTTCGTCAGCAACACTGGGAACACTAACCCACCAACCGCCAATAGCAGCACCACCCAGAACCACTCCAGGGGCATTAGCACGAGGTCTTTCACCAACGCACCGACCTTCCTGGCGTTAGGGCCCATCAGTTTGCCCAGCACGGCCCTCAAGCGCCCAGTGGCCTGCTGCGTCTGAGGTGAGGCTTCGACGAGCTGTTCACCAGGGTAAGCGACCGTGTTGTTTTTGATCGCCAGCAGGCTGGGATCGGACGTAATACAGAAGGTTTTGCGGTGGTCGACTTCGCTTTGCGTACACCAGTCCTTGAACGCGTCCGCCTGCAGGACAATTTCCTGAAGCACATCCGCCGAGGGGCGATTTCGCAATACATCGATAATGCGCATCCCGGTGTCGGCGAACGTTTCGTGGGCAAAAAACTGGCAAATCCGCTCCACCCGACACCCAGGATCCAGCCGATCCCACAAGTCATGGAAATGCGGTACATGCGCGGCACCTACAAACTGGAAGGCTGGAATCAGGATGGATTCTGAGTTCAAGTCAGCGATCATGATCGACAGGATCGAGCGCTCCTCAATTCTTACCCTCACCTCCAGATTTGACATGCCGAGCATTTTCGCGGTCTGTTCAACGGTCAGCGTGCCGCCTACAGGCTCCAGCGCTGTATCAGCATTGTCCTCCCACAGCCACCACTCAAACATCTTTGCGCTCTTTGTCATAACATCCTCTCCAGCCAGGCAAGCCGACCCATCAGTGGATCACGTTGTTGGGGTATACGGTTTCTGGGGTTTGCAGCGCTTCGAAATAGTCGTGCAGCACCTTGATGACGCCAATGGAGGCCTTGACCTGGGAAAGCTCCAAACGTTCGCAGAGGTGCTGCACCATGAAGCGGTACAACTGCCAGGTCTGGAGGTCTGCAAATCCAGGCGTCAAGCGACGCCGGCAGTAATCGCCGCCAAACACAGCCGTGCCATTGATCAAGGTGATTGTGACCCCCAGGTTTCTTGCCAAAGCACTTTTGATCGCACTGGAGACCAGGCACGCCGCCTCAAAACCCAAACTCCCCACCACATCGCCCTTGATGCTCATCAGGCGCTCGCGAGGCGAGCTTGGATGCTTGCGTGTGGAAAACTGGAAGGGGAGCTTGGGAATGGGGCGCGCTGAAAGGCTGGCCGCATGAGCTGCAGCGAGGTCGATCAGCACCAGGCATTCATCCAGGTCATGGGTGGTAGGCATTTCGCAGGCAAGGAGGATGGACGCCAGCAGCAACGCGCCTGCGGGGCTGAGTCCCGCTTTGTATTGCTCGATGGCCGCTTCATGCTCCTGGAGAAAGCACTCCGCCACGGGCTCCAGCTCGACCGGGATCACTGCATTGCGATACTGATTGACCATGGCCTGCAACCACATGCACAGCACGAGGGGTTGAAACTCTTTGCGCGCTGCGGACTTGAGACCCAATTGCATCCGTCCACCGCGCAGTCGCTTCAAGGCCAGGTAGGCAAAACTCATGATAGGGAACTCAAAAAGGGGTAGGCGCCACCAGGCAGGCGTGCGCGGGTGCGCCTACTGTACCTGATGTCCAGGGTCAAAGCGCGCCCACCATGGACATAACCGCCAGGCTGACCAGCCCCACATAGACCAGGAAGAACCCTGTGGCGAGTGAAGCCAGCCGCCTGAAGCCAGGAATCAACCGCATCCAGCTCCGACAGCTGCGATACTGATAGACCAGCGCAGGGTAAGCCAAGCCCAAGGCCGCCCCCATCAACAGGCAACGCACAAGGCCCACGAGACGCTGAATGAGCTTTGGTATCATGCCACCACCGCCTTGGGCAGCTTCACCACCCTGCGCTGCTTGGCCAGCGGATCATGGGTCATCGGCTCATGCTGGATGACCGGGGAAATCAGCCCACGCGCTTGGTACACATCGAGAAGGATCCGGGCAATCCGCTCATTGTCCTCAGGCTTACACCGGACGATTAGCCACTGAGGCGATTTCTGCACGATCTGGAATTGGTCGATACTGCTTTGGAACAGTACCGCCCTGACCAAAAAGTCGGGATACAGCGGCACGCTATGGCCGGCAATCGTCAAGGCGTCAAGGATGTCGTCACAGCGCCCCTCGACCTTGGCGATTTCTCGGAAGACCGTGCGGCTCTCGGGGTTGATGGCCAGCACGTCATCGAGTTCGTAGCGAATGATCGGCTGCGAGACCCGGCGAAAATCCGTGATCAATGGCTTGAACCGCGTCTTGGCTTCATCCAGCCACAACGGCTCAACATGCACCAGATCCTCATTGAGCTGGAAGACCCCTTTCTGCGTGCAGCCGAGGAAGCCCTCGGTGGCCTGATAGATGTGTTCGGGCTCTACGCCCCAGGCAGTGCGCACCGCATGGGCGGCGTCGTCATACAAGACTTCAGCGCATGCGATGATGCGTTTGGGGGCAAAAACAAGGTGTTCAGCTTCTTGGGCCAGCAGCTTGAGCACCTGGCCGGGGGCGAAGATGATGTCCGGCTGGTACTGGTTCAACTGCACCAGGTTGGCCTCCATGGTGTTGGCCAAGTCAAAGAACTGAAACTGCAAACGCCGGGATTTGACTGTGTCGTACAGTGTGCTGCCGGCGCGCAGGAACAAGGCAACCCGGTGCTTGCGCCACAGTAGATCCGGCATCATCTTGCCCAGGATGGCCCCCGCCCACAGCTCGCGCTCAGCCTGGGAGGCGAGGTAGATGCCACGATTGCCCGAAGTCCCGGATGACAAGCCAACCGTGACCCCGCGAAAATTCTTGCCGAAATCCCGTTGGCATTCCGCTTCATGGGCGAACATGAAAGCTTCGTCATCGGTCAGCCCTACGGTGTTCATGGCACCGAAGTTGGCCATCATCGTGGCCTTGTTCATGGTCGGCCATTGAGCCAGAGGCTTGCCGCCACAGCGGGCGTAGAACGGGGTATTCAGGCTCACCCAGTGCAGGTGCTTGTCGATCTGCTTGGCCTGCCAGTGTTCCAAGGCTTCACGGCTTCCGAAGCTGGCAAAACGGTGCCACAGGTAGTGCTTGAGGATGTTAAACGAATTCAAGGGTTGGATTTCCTTGGGCAATGGAGCTGTCATGTGAACCGATTACCTTCAGCCGGTCGCCAGCATCTAGGCGCAGCCGGACAATGGCATCAAGGGTTGTGTCGAACTGCCGTGGACTGTCCATGATCAAGCGCGCCAGCCAGCTCGGCCTGCCATTTCCACCTGGATCGAGATTGCCCTGCGTCCAGTACGCATCTCCACACAGCAATACCCATTTGCCGTTCATACGAAACAGCAGGCCGATATGTCCTGCAGCATGCCCTGGGAGGTTGACCAGGTAGGTGCTACCATCTTTGAACAGCGGCGCTGCTTGAAGGTTGCAATACTTCCAGGCATCCAGGCGCAGGATGGAGCGAACGGAGTCGGGGTAGTCATTCACAAACGCGGTGCGGCTTTCAAAATCGCTGGGCAACAAGCCCTTGAGGAACCCCTGCATGACCTGGCGCCAACGCCCCATCGTCATCAGCTTGCGATAACCTCGCTCATCCGCCACAAAGGTGGCCTCGGTGAAGCGCTTGAGGCCTGCGATGTGGTCGGCATGAAAGTGGGACAGCACCAGATGGCGGATGACCTTTTGATCGATGCCATCGGCCAGCAGTTGCTCAACCAGTGGCACGGGCAGGGTCACAGGCGTGGTGCGGGCGTACAGGCTCTCCGGGAAGCTGCGGGTCTGCACGAAAAATTCCGGGTCGTATCCGGTGTCGAACAGAATCAAGCCGTAGCGCTCATGCTCAATCAGGGCGACATAGGCGGGGAATTCTCTGGGCTCGATGCCACAGCCCTTCTCCGCCACGCATCCTGGGTGCGTGCAATGGCCTGCCTGGTAGATTTTGAATTGCTTGATCGGGTTGTAATCAATCATCGAGAGTTCACTGAGGGCTGAGCGACGCTGAGAAGGCAATATACAGATAACTCGAATAATTGTCTCGGGGGTGCCACCTTAAATTTCCCCGCCACCCGGCCCAGGCCTTCCTGACGAGTTTCCGCTCAGGGCATACTGAAAGCACAGCCCCCATGAGTTACTGACATGCCCCCTGTTTTTTCCGACTCCAGCATCCTGGGCAGTGCCTGCCGCCTCATCAGCACCGGCATCGCGAAGGACAATTGCGCCATCATTGCCGATGGGATTGAAATGTACGCCACACTCAAAATAAGCCTGGAATCGATTGGCGGCCTCCCGCTGTGCCAGCAGGTACAGCATGAATTCGACGCCAGGATTCTCCAGTCCAGGCCCTTGGAAAAACATGCCGAGTACAAGCTGTCCGATGACAGCCTAGCCTTGATCTTGCGAGAATTCAGTTATCCTGCACTCGCTGCGGCAAAAGCCACTGGGCTGAGCGAACGCCTCATGGACGCACTCGCCAGCAGTGTGATCCGGCGCGAAGACCAGCACCTGGCCGATCTCTTTGATTTCTGCCGATCAGCTGCCAAGCAGGACAAGCTGAAGGCATTCAACATGGTATTCGACGCCATCCTTACCCGCGTATCGAAGGATTATCCGGGAAGGGGGTCAATCGGCAGATTTTCGCCGATGACCGCCATTTCGTACCTTAAAAAAGGTTCTTCCTCCGACCAGGATCACTGCCTTGACGCAAGCACCCTCGCTGTGTTGACAAAGCATCAGCACTACCTCAATGAAACGGCTGAGCAGCAACATACAAACAATCTTCCGCCTAAATGGTTGGTGCAAATGTCCAAGGCTGGGCTCAGCCTCTATCCGGACAAGGCAATCATGGATGTGATCGATGATAAATTGGACTTCACTATCATTAAGGCCATGAAACAGGAAGGTCATGCATTTGATTACACCTTGCTGTCACCTTTGCTACTGAAGACCGGGCAGGCGCCCCTGGCTACGTACGCCCATCTGTTCCGCGACTCAGCCATTAACGCCACTCTTTTTAAAGCCCTGCTTCCTGAAAATTCTGAATATCATTGCAATAACATGGCAATTGCTATTTCCCGGCGGGTGAGTATGGATAATTATTCCACCGACAAGCAACTGCGAGACAAACTCATGGCGGCGGTTTCCAGGATGTTGTCCGGAAACATCGACCTTGCCAATGTTTCGGGAAAATTGCTGTCCGCCCCGTCCCTACCTCAGGAACTCAAAGACCTGATCCTGTCCAACCCGGTGTGTCGCGAGCACCACCTCTGCCGCGATCTTGGCCTATGAATACCCTGACTCTCGACGCTCACACGAAGGCTTCTACCATGGCAACGCTGAAAGACCAATTTGACCAAACCTTGCCGATGGTGCAGCAGGCTATCCAGCGAAATGACGCAGGCCTGCTGAAAACCAGCCTGGATGTGCTGACCGAAGGCATGGTGGAAGCGCTCTCGACTGGCCAATTTTACCTAGTCGAGATCGCCAACGGGGGTTTGCGCGAACTCTTCAAATCGATGGAGATAATTCCTGCCGTAATAAAAGGGCATCTATCCGAGCAGGCGCTTGGCTTGCTGCTGGAGCGGGTGGCTCCGACCCCGCATCTGATCTGGAATGCTGGCACCGATAAGATGTCTGCCGCGCTGTGCAAGATGCTGGCGAGAAACTGCCTTACATTCTGGCCAAAAGACCACGCATCTCATTTGCAGCTATTGAACCAATTCTCAAAGCCTGACCAACAAGAAGCAAAATCCGAAGTGCTGGATTACTTCCTGGCTAACGTAGCCACAGCAGAGATCGAGAAGTTCGGATGCCCGCTTACAGGGCTTGATAGCATTTGGAGTGAGCGAAAAAAAGAGTACATCAAGGGCCAATTAAGTGAGCCCGTGGCCCAGGTACTGATAAACCGCAAAGACGTGGTCATTACTTATATTGCTAGACGTCTCAGTCGTTATCGATCTGGAAGCTTGCCCAGTGAAACAGAAGCACTAATCCCGTTCCCGGTCGTTCAGCAACTCCATGCTCTCGGTTTTGTAGAGCTGGCTCCATCGATGTACCCTGCGATTCTAGGAACCCGAGATAATGTTCGGCAGTTCACGTTGGCCGAAGAGATGGGTGTTGCCATCGAGGAAACCTTGGTTGATCGGGCTCTCACCAATCTGGGCAAAGACCATCATGCGCTTCCTGCCATGGCGTATGTATTGGAATCCCCTCGCTTTACGGCAGATCAGCTAAAGGCTTTCCTTGTTAAAGACTCTAGGCGTTCACGGGATGATGAACAGGATGTCCTGAAAACCCAGCTCGGAAATGTCGGAGCGGCGCTCAAAGCCGTGTATGGCCAGGCGGGCAAGAGTCGAGACCCACTTGTGCATGAGAAAACCCGTGTGTTGCTGAAATGGATCGCATCGCTCAGCATGGATTGCAGTGACGCCAGGCGGCAAATCATCAGTATTCGCAAGCTTCCTTTGGCTCTTCTCAGGGAGTTTCCCAGCTTCATGGAGGACAAGCTGTCCTCGGATATCGGCCTTTGACCCACCACCTGTATAGCTTTTCCGGGAGGATCTTTGTTTGTGATCAAAAAAACAGGCTTCTAGGTTGATACGCCCTATCGGACTTTCCCCGCCCCGCAAGCTCAGCCAGGCATTTGCGCCAGGGACGGGCATGCTCTGCTAGGGGCGGTAGCAGCTGGTGCGCCCCGCCCTCAATTGACATTTTGGCAAGGCCACGTATCATCAATTTCAGTTAAAAGGTGACTGGGAGGTTTTATGCGTTATTTTCTGGGTGGTCTAGCGGCGGTGTTGGTCGCACTGTATGTCCTCAATGAGGCCTCTCCTCCTGCGCTTGTGCTCCTCGGCGCGTTGACTGGCTCCTTCGTTGTCCGGGAGCTAACGGCTGAGCTCGTATCGGTGTATTTCTGGGACTGAGCGAACGCCACACCACCGGCCAGCGAGCAGTCGCTAGGGCTCGTACGCCTCATCGGGCTCAGCGCCCACCCCAAGAAACTCAGCCAAGCTGTTACACAAGGCCTCGGGAACGACCATCAGCGGGCCCTGGGAGGTCTTGAACACCGTGCAAAAACCGAACGCTTCGTACCACTGGCATAGCTCAAAACCATCGAGTTGGGTCTCTGCCTCGTCGCAGATGAGCAGATAGGCGGTGGCGCCTCCGGCTTCAGCTTCCTGACAGAACCGATCCACCAGTTCGCCACCATGACCCTGTCCGCGACAGGCTTCCTCCACGTACAGGTTTGCCAGCAGCGCTACCCGCTCCCCGCGATGGCGCAGGTGCAGCATGATTGCCCGGCTGAGGTTGGTGTGAACGCTCAGGTAATTTTCCAGGTTGGGCTGGCTGGCATCGACAATATAACCGGAAAGCGAACCCCCTTCGTTGCAGATATCGATAATCTGCATCATGGTGCCAGCCCCTCATCATTCCTTTCGCGCTGGCGCCGAGCCAACACCCCGAAACATTTCCCTGTTCTGGCGCAGTAGGCCTGGCTTGCATCGAAAATCCGGTACTCCAGCTCGGCCAGATTGGCGCCTGTTCCGTGGTAAATGGCGCCATCGTAGCCGGCAGCTTTGGCCGCCACCACAAACTCGGGGTCGTCCAGGATGGGGAAGATGTTGGTGTACAGCTGCTCAAGCTTGTCGGGCTCTGCTGCATAGAGATCCGCTACCCCGTGGTAGCTATCATTGGGATCTAGGTGGCAACGCCAGTTATCGGTGTTCATGGCGTAATCCTGGTAGCGGATCGCCAGCTTCAGCGCCAACTCAAATCCCACCACCGCCACCATCTCGGGGAACTCGATGAACGGATCCTCCCGGTTGAACAGCGGCTTCTGTATATTCAGGTAGCATTCAAAAATACGCGGGTCGCTGGCGGTTTCTGGGTAGCTTCCCTCGGCGTATTGTTGGGCCGCCTCAAGACTCCCAAACGACAGGGAGGGCAGTCGGGTATGAAAGCCTGGCCGACTGTTTCGATCCCGCTCACCGCGATACACGATCAAGGGGGTGCCGTCCGCCCCCTTTACGAGCGTGCCGGACAGTTCAGCTGGTGTTGTTTTCATGGGCATTTCCTTTTTTACCAGCATACCCACTGAGAAAATCACGGAGCCAGTGCCCAGAAGTGGTTCACCCAGGCCTCAAACCGAATCATTGGCGCCACGCGCCGCATCCCGCTTCATCGCCTTGTCGACCGCCTCCTCGAACGACTGACCCTCCTCGGTTAGCCACGCGCCTGGGACATGCCACACCACCCGATGCTTCTGGTAATAGCCGCCAGGGCCAAAATCCACGGACACACTCGCCCAGCGGCTACGTTCAGCAAGCCAGTCGTGCCGGCGCTGTTCAATCGATTGAATTGCTGCAGTGGGTTCAGACATGCGCATAGTCCATGAGCCCATCCTGGATGCTGCGAATAGGTTGGTAATTGAGTTCGCCCCTGGCGCGGGTAATGTCCAGGGTCTGGTCATATCGCAGCAGAGCCGCCGTATAACGGGTCAAGCCAGGCTCGCGCCCCGAGACCTTGCCTGCAAGCTCAAGCGCCCTCGAAATCGCCCCCATGAGCTTCCCAGGCACGTGCACGACCTTCATCTGACGGCCCAGCACCTGCGAAAGTGATTGATCAGGTCAATGACCGCCATCGGCTCGCCATTGGTGATGTTGTAGGCGTTTCCAGACTTATGGTGACCCTTGAGTGCCAGCTCAATGGCGTGCACCACATTGTCCACATGGGTGATGTCGACCACCGCCTGACCCTTGCGGGCGAGCGGGATGCCGCCCCTGTCGCCCAGCGTCACCAGGCGTGGGAAAATGGTCGTGTCGTACTTGCCGAAAATGCCCCTTGGGCGTAGCACGGTGGTGTGCAGCTTGGCGGACTCGCGCAAGACTTCTGCCTCCGCCAGCTCCTTGGTCTCCGCATAGTGGTTCACGGGACGGTCAGGCCTGAACGATTCAGGAATCATGGTGCGATCCTTGAAGTCGAAATATAAACTTGGCGTCGAAATGTGCACGAACCGCTCAACCCCCTGCTTGAGGGCGAAGTTGAGCAATAACCGGGTAACCAGGTAGTTGTTGATGAAGAAGTTGTCGTAGGTGCCCCAGGGGGACGACAAAGCCGCGCTGTGCACAATCCCAGTAATGGGCCCCAGATCCTCCACCTCGTTCAACGTGCTGCGCGTCAGGTCAATCGGGATGAAGCGATGGCCAGTGGCACGGGCAATCTCCTCGCCTTTTGTCCGATCTCGGCCTGTGAAAATGCACGGCTCCTGAGTCTGCTCCAGGAAGTTGCGCCCTAGAAATCCGGTACCGCCTGTGACCAACAGCATGGCTTGTTCCTATCAGTGAAGAGCAGAGGCACAGTGTGTCTCGACGGATTGGATGACGGGCTTGTTGCGCACGTACATCGAGCGGTTGCCACTATCCCCCGTGACGTAGCGCCACTCGACCTCGAAATGGTCGGGGTATCGTTCGATGAGGTTCATCAATTTCTTGCAGCCGAAGACCTGGGCATTCACTTTCCCGCCCAGTGTCGCGCCATTGCACCAGCCTGTTTTATCCTTGCCTGCCTCAATCGCATCACGGATGGCCCGCTTGGCCCCTGCTGTAACGGGGCGAGGCTTGGCAGCAGTTGCTAACTGTAGGGCTGGGATGGCGCTGGCTGTCGGCTTTGCTTGGCTGTCCCCCTCGGTACTGGCCGTTGACTTTGCAGGAATCGCGGACTCATCGGCAACCTTGGATGGCTCGATATAGGTGAACTGCGTGCAGGCCGAAACAAAGGAGTCCGGGGTCTTGCGCTCACCGAATCCATAGACGGTCAGCCCCTGCTCACGCAGTCGAATGGCCAGCCGGGTGAAATCACTGTCACTGGAACAGATGCAGAAGCCGTCGAAACGCTGGGTGTACATCAGATCCATGGCATCGATCATCATCGCGCCATCAGTGGAGTTCTTGCCTTTGGTGAAGGCGAATTGCTGGATGGGTTGCAGTGCATGCTTGCGCATGACTTTTTTCCAGGCCGTCAGGCCAGGTGACGTCCAATCACCATACATTCGCTTGACGCACGGGTAACCGAGCGTGGCAATTTTATTGAGCATGGCATCAATGGCGGCAGCCGACACATTGTCGGCGTCGATCAGTACCGCCAGCTTCTTTCCACCTTCACCGGCTTGGTTCTGCATGAGCGCACCTTCAAGATTGTGACCCTCGCAATCGAGGACTCTGGGCTGTTCTAGCAACCCGATTTCACCCTGATCAACCTCCAGGGCCTCATGCCGGTGAGTGTACATGCCTGTGCAGCGATGTCAATTTATCGATAAATCGATGCAGCCGTCAGGCACAACGGGGATCGTAAAGCCTGCAACGCTTGATGTGGCAGCGTGCAATACCCCTTGATGGACTTTTGCTCAAGAATTTCCCTGCTTCAGTACCGATTTTCCATGTTCGCTTAGGATCGCGCAGCCCAGACGAACTCCCCATGCAGCGACACCCAAAGCTAGCAACACCAGAAGAACCATTGAGGCATGGGTGAGCGGATCTCCTGGGCGAAAGAAGATCCCGAGAAACGGGATGCAAAAGAGCCATGGAACGAAAATCTGCCAGGCGAGCGCATTAACGCAGAACCACATGCCAAAAATGATGCGTTTCAGCGGGTGTGTGGGCTTATCCAGCAAATCACCCCGTAAAAAAGCCTTGCAGCCAATCATCAGCGCACGACACCCGAAGACCAATTCGAATCTTTGGAAGGTCATCGTATTTCCACCACCACACTGCCATACGACATCCCGGCAGAGGTTCCTAGGAGCAGCAAGGTGTCACCCGCCTTGTAGCGCCCCGCGACCCTGGCCAGGTGCAGCGCACAGGGAATGGACGCCGCCACCTGATTACCATACTGGCTGAAGACATTGAAGAAGCGCTCATCCTCAACCTCCAGCAAGCGCTGGACGTGCATGAGGCCATGACCACTGGCTTGATGCGGAATCACCAGGCTGACGTCGTCCAAAGTCATCTCCAGCTGCGTCAGGTGCCGGTCAACGTAAGGTCTGAAATCCTTGAGAACGTGGCGGTACAGGCGCTTGCCGTCCATTTTGAATGCGTTATCCAGGCGGAACTGCTCAAGCGCCTCAGCGTCCTGCACTTGACTGATGTGCCGGCTACTGCCGCCCGCCCGGATCTCACAGAAATCATAGGCCTGATGAACAGTTTCAAAGCAGATGCTTTTGACACCAAACACCAGCTTGTCTGCGTCTTCGCGGCTGCGACCCCAGCTCAAGACGCTCACCGCCTCGAAAATGTAGGCCACCGCACCATCGCCGAAGATCGCTGATGCTTCGGGATGTGCGTGATTGAGTCCCACCGAGGCCAGATCAGCGCTGACAATGGCCACGCGGCGGTACCGCCCGCTGCTCAGGTACAGGTTGGCCACGTCCAGGGCCTGCAGGAAGGACAGGCAGGTCATGCCGACATCAAAGGTATGGATGCGCCGATCGGAGCCCATGTGCCGATAGATGCTGGCAGCGTTGTACGGGATGGCCTGGGCTGAGGTGGCGCAGGCAGCAATCAGACAGTCCACGTCCTCAATTGACAGCCCCCCTTCAGCCAGCGCTTGCTTGAGTGCGCTGGCGCCCAGGTAATCGGCAGTCTCACCGCCTTGAGGGTCGGCATAGTAGCGCCGTTTGATCAGGAAGCTGGTTTCTGTCTGGCCTTGGGGAAGTCCGGACAGGGTGTCCAGTTCGGCGGAGGTGACGCAACGGCGCGGCAGCTCGATTGCGCTGGCAATCAGTTTCATGGGGCATTATCCAGGTCAAGTGGGGCCGTTGCCCCAGATGACCGGATTATAAACAAAGATCAATTCTAGTCAATTTACACATAACTCGAACGGAACGATGCAATCAGTGGTGGGAGAAATACTCCACCCCACAGTCATCATCCAGACGGGGGTGGCGCTTGCCGAGGTAGGGTTGAGACGCCCTGAGCGTCTTGTCAAAGCCATACTGGTGCGGGTATTTGCCATGGGTGTCCGGCCACACCATCTGCTTGTAGACAGGCTTCACCCCTTTTCCACGGTAGTACGCCTCGGCCTGGAGGGTATACTGAGCCGCATCCTCGCGGTCGACGCTTTCCAGAATCATCGGCACAGACCACAGATCAGTGATTCTGTCGGAATCCTTCGGGCGTTGCCCCATCCTCATTTCGTGGTACAGCTGACTGATAGCCTCGTACAAATCCTGCGGTGGTAGGCTAAACACCAACAGCTCGGGCGCACCGATGTCGGTCATGCCGATCGTATAGATGAAGGACGGAGTATCCTCAGAGGCAAACACGTACTGCACATGCAGCCCATATTTCTCGATGTTTTGAGTGATGGCCTCTTGAATCAGGCCTGGAATGTCGTCTGGGCTGCGGCTCATGGAGTTCTTTCCTGAAGATTGTTCTTAAAGCCATTGTACCAACCCAAAGCCCACTCGGGCAAACCGCTTCACACCTCCCCGACCAGTGCCAATGAAGTTAACATTACAATTCAATGAGGCTTGTTATAACCATAAGTGGGCTCCAATATTTCTAATGATTCTAGGCCAAAACTCTTAACTCGTTAATTGAGCCCGTCAGAGACTTTATTTAGATCGGCATAGTAAATTAACATGGAGATGAAACGCATAAACCACGGGGTGAGTTGTGAACAAAAAATCTTCACTTTTCGTGTCACTGGCCTTCGGTTTGCTGACTTTCGCTCCATTTTCGATCCAGGCGAGCAACGAAATTCGCATAACCGCCCCTATTCCCGAGGCTGCGCCTGAACGCTGGATTGATGCCACGATGCGAGGGTCATGGAGGGATGTCCGCACCGGATGCTCCTGGGATCCGCCAAGCTCATCGGTAGCGTACACAGCACAGGTCAATCAGACCGGCACCTGTGGCGTCACGCAAGCCCGAGAGGTCAGGCCTCTGGAAAGAAGCACCAAGACCGGCATTTTGCGGGAAACCGCACCACCTTACGACGAATTCCAAGTCTCCAACCCATTTTACAAAACCCGCACCGTGTACGGTGACTTCACTGGCAAAATGGTTGCCAAGTACCTAGATTGGTATGGAGTATACTACTGGGGAGCCAGGCAAGGCTGGGTCGGTACCGTCGCCACCATTGCCATTCCTGGCTTAAAAGCCGCAGGGGTTTCGTTCGAACAATACTCATGGCAACCTGGAAAATTGGTGGCAACACTTAATGTTACCGCCACCTCAGACTATCAACTCGCATTGGGATGGAGTAGGCGGTATTCGCATATTGATCTCCTTGGGCCTTCAGGGAATGTACTGGGAACTTATACTCTTTCGGCGTCTGGTGGCGCTTCTGGCAACGAGTATCAAACTAACTTGAGCGATTACGGCATGCAGGCACCCCTGCAGAACGTTTTTTCGATCTTGAAGGTCGACCTGGGTGCGGTCACTGGCTTCAGGGTCTACAACCCAAAGGAAAACTGAGGTAGGCGGCGCCAGGCTGGCGCCGCTCATGCCTTACGACTGAGCAAGCTGGATTAGAGCGACAGACCTTCGTCGCGCAAGGCCTGTTGTAGACGCTTCTCCCTGGCGATTTTGTATTCATGAGCGACGGCCTTTACGATGCGGTCGGCAACGACTTCCTCCGGCACCTCCGGATCCAGGTCATCGACTTCGGGTAACGCGGGCACATCCGTGATCGGCTGAAGGGTGTTGTCATCGAGATAAACTTCATGATCCTCCCCGTCAGCCCCATAAATTTCCAGGTGGCAAAAGGACAATTTTGGCCCGCCATCCCCCAGATCTTGGAATTGCGGTTTGTAGATCTCGGTCAGATGCGCAACCAGTGAGGCTTCAGCTTTCTCCCAAGTCTCAAACATGCCATCGACGTTGTAGTAACGCAGATCCTGGCCTACCTCGATCGCCACAAATGTGGAGCCATCAGGCTCGACCTGGTGCTGTCTCAAATCATTGTTGTAGCAGGTGAACAGGTGACCCTGATCGGCGAACAGGTGCTTGTTGATCGAAGCAGCCAGCTCGATATGCGTTGAACAGGCTTCCTCAAGGTCAGCCTGCTTCAGCCTCTCTTTGATAAGCCCGAGCAGGGCCGGCGCATGGTTCAAATCAACCGGCACGTCATAGCGCATTTGTCGGACTTGAGCTTTCTCACGTTCGATTGCCAAGTGCTCCTGGCGCCGTTCGGCTAGGCTTTCCAGCATGGCGTTGACCGCCAGTGCCTCAACACTCAGGGTATCACCAGCGGCCAGGTCGATCCTCGGGTCGCCCTTACCATACCGGCCTTCGGCGTCGAAGCCTCTGACATCCAGCTCAATGCTGCCATGTTCGTGCACCGCAAAGGCACAATCCAGAGCCTCACCCAGGGTCTTGAAATCCCCGATGTTCTCCAGATCAACCTCAACACCCCACGGGACGTACTCCGCCGCCTGAACCCGATACGGTAAATCAGGGCTCCCATACAGCTTGGCGACATTCAACCAGGTGCCATAGGCGGCCCCGCAATTGTTGCCACGCATGGGGGTTTGGAACAGCTTTACGCCCGCCCCCTCCTCATCCCATTTGCCCGCATAGTACTCAAACTGTTGATTGGGATGTTCAAGCGCTCGCTGCAGAAATGCTTCTGATGAGTCGATTTCAAGCAGTGCCTGAAAGCCCGGATTCTGGATCAGCAGCTGCAGTTCGGATTTGTTTTCAAGGGTGGTCATGCCCGCTTATCCTGCGTGTTCGTTTTCCTCATTATGATGCCGCCGAAGCCAGGCTATCAAATATTATTGGCCCGTCGTCTGCAGGCATGAAACACCAGCGGGCAGCCTCTCCCACGGTTTTTTGCAGCCAAAAAGCTTTTGGTCGCTGCTGTGTGGGGCATCCTGAAAATCCAGGGGGATTCACTGACAAAATCCGCTTGACCCTCAATCAATATATGATTAAATGCACGTCGATACTTACCCAGCCAAGGATCTTGTCCATGTCCATCAGCCAGTCCATTCAAAAACCGCAGGTGACCATTTTGCCCGGTGCGGTTGCCATCCTGATCATCCTTGCCGGCCTCGCGATGGCATGCTGGCTCCCACATGTCATCACTCAACCGGCCAGCTATGGCAATTCGACGAGAATCCTCAATGGCGACATCTTCGACTGGCTGATCATTCCATTGGTTTTGTTCAACATCTTCATGACCATGGGTTTTGCGATTATTGAACCTAAAGAAGCCAGAGTGCTGCTATTTTTCGGCAAATTCTCGGGAGTCATGATGGATAATGGGTTCTTCTGGATCAACCCGCTAGCCAGTACCCGCAAGGTTAGCTTGAAGATCGAAAACTTTGAGTCTGAGCAGATCAAAGTCAATGACAAGACAGGCTCCCCCATCATGGCGGCAGCCGTGGTCAGCACCCAGGTTGTTGACCCTGAGGCTTACACGTTCAATGCGGATGACACCGAAGCTCTGGTCATGAACGCAATCGACCGTGTACTGCGCAAAACTGTCTCCCTGTATGCCTACGACATCAGTGGCAGTCATGACGCGAATGAAAAGGGTAACGTCTGCCTGCGGGATGATTCGGAAGAGATCTCTGCTCGCTTCAAAGAAGAAATCCAGCTGATCGTCAGCAACATCGGGATGGAAGTGCTCGACGCCAACTTCACCAATCTGTCCTATGCACCGGAAATCGCCGGCGTGATGCTGCAGCGCCAGCAGGCCAGCGCCCTGATGGATTCACGAAAGATCCTGGTGGCATCCACTGTCACCGTGGTTAAAGATGCCATCAAGTCCATGGAATCCATTACAAACGGTCAAGAATCGATCAGGATGGATGAAAAGACCAAGGCTGAGCTGGCGGCCAACCTGCTCACTGTAATGGTCAGTGAGCGTGGCGCCCAGGTGACCTTGCCTCTCAGCTAATTGCGTCAAGTCCACTAGGCCCTGGTAGACTTGAACTTCCGGGGCTTTTTGTTTTGCACTACTATTCCAAAAAGCCAATGTTACTAGTACTAATGGAGTGCCTGTGATGATTCGATCAAGCGAGCTTGAGCGGGACGTGGCCAATGCTCGGTGCTCATTCCAACAAGCCCTCAAGAAAAATGATTTTGAGATGGCTCAGAGAGCCCGGAGCCAGTTCTCTAAGGCGACCTGTCACGCTGCAAAGACAGGTCGCTTCATGTTGGCCTCATCCCTGACATCGACGATGTGGCATGCGTTCAAGATCGAGCAGGTAATTCAGGACTTCCGACTAGCACGGATTTCCGAGCCACTTTTCCGTCTATGTCTCAACTTGTTTCCACCCACAACCTCTGTGATCCGAAGCCTGGACAAAACCATCACACGGCTTGATATTGACCTGATGCTGATTGAAGCACTGGTCGACCACGACGATCCCCAATGTAACGCGTTGCTTCACATTATCTCGGATCTAAGTTATCGCGCCAGCCATAAGGCTCTCGCTGTAATCCTGACAAGATTTTTCTCAACCGTCACACCGGAGTTTATCGCGAAGGGGAGTGCCACACCCCTGATAAAATATATCAACGAGTTTGGTAGAGATTACCCATCTGGCAAAAAGATCCCAGCGTCACTTCTAAATATCCTTGCTGACAATCAAGCGTTGCTTATCCAAGTGAGTGAGCGTTCTGAAAGTGCCTATTCAGAACAAAAATCGCTGAACCTGAATATCCTGAAGCAACTGCATCAGGCGGGAGCACACGATGTTGTAAATGCGATGGCGCCAGCATGGATGTTTAATTCCGCTCAGCCATGGAGCCTGATTGATCTTGAGGCAATGGGCTTCCGCCCCATGCTTTCAACCCTCAAGACAAAGCTTCAATACACCACGGAAACCAATGTCTGTGCTGCGGTTTATGCCCTGTGCAGCAACCACATAGATATGGCGCAATTTACTGACTTCCTGAAATATCTGGCCGGCATTTTCAAGCCTTGGATGGAAGCATTAGCTCAGACCTGCAAGGCGATCGCAATTGCACAGCGCAACGAATTGCAAAACGAGAAGATTCGCGCCTTGATTCTTTCCGTCTGCTCCATGAGCCGAATCCCTCCTGGTTATCCGCAAGCACTGTTAAGCATAGATGGGTTGGAGCGGGACAGCATCTTGGAGATTCCCATATTGCATGAAACAATGCTAGGCGTCGATCTTGGCCTCTAACAGGTAACAGCACTATCCTTATGCATGAGCGAGCCATGGATAGGCTTTATCCGTTGAACCGTTTAATGCCCCACCGCAAGCTTTTCGTCGACCTCTAAGCCTCGCTGCCAGTAAAAAACGCTCTTAACAAGGCGGTTTATTTTACTCCCAAACTTATTTTTACAGGACTTGGTAGCGGGAGGGTGCATTTGGCAATAGGTTAATATATGAACGCGATCGCTTAGAATTAGAATATGACACTGGTCGTACTACTTCTTCATTTATAGCAATATACCAGCTGTGTACCGCTGCCTTTCCATATCCATTGTGATCCGTCGTAGTATACCTGTTTTGAGTTACCACTCGTGTAGTTTAGAGTGCAGAGCTTCCAGTTTCCAAGGTAGGTGCCAGAAACTTGATATGGCCCATCTAACCCCCCCTCAAGACGCCTCCAGGTTCCAGATTCGCAAGAGAGGGGTTTTCCATCTGGAGTTCTTCCCAGCAATCCATTCGGCGAGCAACCTTTACCTGGAGTAGCAACCCCTCCAAGCTCCAAGTACTCTTCTGTCCGTAAGCGTCCTTTTGAGCTAATGTAATTTGCCGCCAATGAATTGAGATTTGATACCTTGTCAGGGTCAACGTAATAACTGCTGTTGTTGGCGTCATAAAAAATCTGTGCCGATGACGCTTGCCCAGCAACGACATTCTGCTGCGCAACCACGTTGGCCGTGGCAGAAACAGATCCAGTTACCGAAGCTCCATTGTCAACCTTTAGTTCCTTTATAATTCTGAGGTTGCCGATGATCTCGCTATCTGTATCGACGATTAGACCTGCGCCCGAAGCCGCTGCAACCCCCGAAGGTGACCCAAGGTGAAGGATCTGCGCGCTCAGGTTCTGAATTCGGCTCACGCCAATAATTTCCCGGTTTCCATCGATAGCGCTATCGAAGCGCAAAGGAGCGTGCATCTGGTTCCCCCCGTCAGTCCGCAGCCAGATGTCGTTATCCGCACTGTTGCTGGCCACCATAGTGATCTGGGCCGTTATAGGATTCGAGCTGTAACTGGCATCACTAGTAACGGCGGTGGCTGCAGCATTCTGATCGTAATTAATGCCACTGCCAGCGGCAGCAGTCATGGCTGCAATACCCGACAAATCCGACCTGACCTGCAAGTCACGATTCTTGAGTATTTTGAAAGGTGTGGTGGTGGTGGTGGCAGACACCCTACGATTCGGGGAGGTACCCGTAGCCTGGATCACTGTAGTCAAACTCAATTGACCAAATTTAATGGGACTTGCGGTGGAGGCGTCGGGGAAACTACATTGTAGATATTCAGCATTGGGCGCGAATGGGCCGCCACAATTTGTGTTCTTTAACCATGTAGACCCAATTTTTATTCCAGATGGGGTATCCGAATGCTTGGCCAGATAGTTCCGCACAGCGTTGTTATACTGCGACAAAATCAACCCGACCTGAGACTTTGCTGCTGTTCGAGGTCAGCCTGTTTATTCCAAAGCGACATCAGTGTGCCAATGGCAATGATTCCTGCAACAAGCATCAATTCAAGGAGTGTAACTCCTTTTATCTTCTTCATTAATTAATTCCATATTTATTAATACACATTTTGAACAAGGCTCTTAGATTCCACCACCTTGAAGAAGAGAAACCCACCCTCCAATTGCCAAGTAAGGCCCCAATGCGACTCCTCCGCGTGCATCGAAGTCTTTTGGACTAATGGTGCTCAAATACAGGAGCATTGCTGCAAAGAGAAGTAGGCTTGCATAAAAAATAGTCAGTGGTAAAATCTGCCACCCACCCCAACTACCCATCAACGCCAAAAGTTTGAAATCGCCATGACCCATCCCTTCCACTCCCGTGATTTTGAGATGCGCCTTATAGAGAATCCATAATGAAAGGTAACCCGCTATCGCACCCCATAGGGCGGATTCTATATCAGTGATCACCTCAAAATAACCAAGCATCAGGCCGACCCAAATCAGCGGGAGTGTAATTTCATCGGGAATTAAGCCATGCTTGTGGTCAATTTTAGAAACCAGCACTGCCACCCAACCAAATATAATGCAGGCCACGCTCCAGAGACTAAGTCCCTGCGACAGACATATGCCAAAAGCTATACTGGCGCAGATCGCAATCGTAAAGGGGTTTCCCCGAAACGCTCGCCAGATGGAAACACAAGGTTCGCGGTTCACATCATCTTGGTTCGCCGATAGGTGCAGCACCACCATGGCTTCAGTGAGCGCACTTTCCTTGATACGCCGAGGAAGGATACAAGCCACTACATTCAAAACACCACCTGCCAATGCCCCTGCCAAAAGCATGCATGCGGCATCCAGTAACGACGACATACGCTATCCAAAAAGCTAGAAAACAGAATGTCATTTTAGCTATAACCCAATGTTAATACAATATTCTTATCCCTCTTTCTTGGTCGGCTGGGTGCTGGGCAATGTGGGTATCACTGTGCCTATAATGCACCTATCCCGGACACCCTGAATGAGACGCCCACTGATGAACCTCAATGACTGCCATCATTACAGCGGCACCGTAATCACCGCAATCAAATCGGCAATAGACAACAACAACCCAGCCGAGGTGCGGGACGCGTTTTTTATGTACAGGGATTGCATGATCCAGGCGTTAGAGCATGGCCACCTCAACGTGTCCACGAAGCTCTCAGAGGACATGTATCGCGCCATTCAGTTCGATCAACTCATTGCGCGCAGGCTTTCTGGCGTTATTCCGCCAGAGGTTTTCAGTGAAATTATCGAACACATGCCCCCTGCCCAATCCGAAATGTATTCGAAAAAAAGCACCGATGAAATCCACTCGGAACTACTCACTCAGCATCTAAAGAAAAATGTCATGGTGCCGTCCCGTTTCGTAGTGCTCGCCGACCACTTCTGCGCTCACGGCTTCCCAAAGGCCTTTGCCATTGCGCTTAAAGCTTTGCTGTCGCACGGGGATCGCCATGAGATAGTTAACATGTGTGAAAAGCGCTCGATCATCTGGCTTCTGAGGGAATACATGAAGCCAGAAAACATCTATATAGATGGCGAATACCATAGGCCGCCCAAGGCATTCAGTCGTGAATTGCCTCGACCGGTACTAGATCTGTTGCGTGAGCACCACGAACTGCTGGCAGCCATTCACAGAAAACTCACCAGTTATAGCAAAGAGCATTCCTTACCCTTGGAAACCATTGAGGCGTTTGCGGAAGGGCTCCCGGAGCAGAGTGTGCGGACACTTGTGCAGCACCATGCCAATGAACATGATGACCCACGGTTCTTCGTTCGTGTCCGGGCCCTTGGACTTGCCAACTACCCTGCCAAAGATGAGGATTTGATCGAATACATCCGAACCAAAGCCACCAGCGATAAGCGCAACGCGTACGCCGGTCGGGCATGGGGTAGAGCGTTATGCGCGGTGATGGAAAGCCCTGTGGTGTCCGCAGATCAAATTATCAGTGCCTTGAATGTCGATGACACCGCCAGTTGGCGGACAAACGAAATTATTCATGCCGTAGAGGGGTCTCTCAAGCATACAAAAGCTGACCCACAAGGCATCCATGCGTGCACTTTAAAAAAAATCACTGCTGTCTGCAATCATCTCCTGGAGCGTGAAGGCCACAAAGCTTGGGTGCGCACAGACCTCCTACAAACCCCTTACTTGCCAAAATGTGTCGCGCACCATCCAAAATTGATAGCAGAATGCCTTGAGATCGATCTGGGGCTCTAGTGGTGGCATTGACAAATTACCATAATGGTAATTATAGTCTGACTCATGCTTTGCCATGGTTAGGCTAATGCTCACCTTGACTCACGGAGTTTTTATGTCAGGCGTAAATGCGGTACGGAAGCTGGCTAAACGGGCCATGCGCGTGGAACTGGAAGAAGATCAGGCGCAAATTCTCTGGCTGGAATGTCGGGCCAATCTCACCCAACGCAAACTGCGCACCACCATCAAGCACATCGAGTCGTGCGCATCTGGGGCCATCGACACCCTGGAACGGGAAGACTTGCTGACCAGCTTTGCCCAGGTGCTGACCGACGATTCGACCGCCCAGTGGCCCGCCAATGGTGACAGTGACGAGCAAGCCACCGCGTTTTATGACAAACTGCGCCAGAGCATTCGAGAACGCGGCTACTTTCAGGAATAGAAGACATGAAACAGGTACAGTCAATCAGGGACTACTTCAAGCTCAAGAAGCCTTGTGCCAACTGTCCGTTTCTCCTCAAAGGCGCTATCGAACTGCGCGACGGTCGTCTACAGGGCATCATTGAAGACCTATTGAGCAACGATCACCACCCCTTCCCTTGCCACAAGACGGCAACTGGCGAAGAGCTGGAGACTGAAGACGGTGATTACACTTACGCCCCTTCTGGGGAGGAGCGCATGTGCGCAGGTGCGTCGGCGCTCCTGATGAAGCGCGGCGCCCCTACGGTGGGGATGCGTATGGCGTTCCATTTTGGCGATGCCTCCCCGGATGATTGGGATGACATCAAGCCGCTCATCATCGACTGAGCTACCTGCTGCCCGCTAGAGCAGATCGGGAGCCTTGGCCAACAATGACCCCAAGCGCTCAGGGATTTGCTTCAGCTCTTCGATGGCCCACTGCTCATGCCCTTCGTCCGAGCCAATGTCATTAATCGCCTTGGGCACGTTGTGCATGGCGTCGGCCAGTTGGTAGATGAGCACTCGACGCTGATCACTCCAATTCGTCATAGAGGCCAAAAGCCGCATCTCAAGTAGTGTGCGTTCGAGCGCTCGCAGGCCATCGGCTGACAGCTTTGCCACTTCGTCGATATCGGTCATCTGGTTACTCCTTTCCTTCAATCACTGACTTAGGTTGTGGCGCAGCATGTAGCGAGATTTCACAGCTGCGCTTGGATCTGTAGGCGTCATAGGCGCGCAGAGGGCCGCCGAACGTGCCTTCGTATCTGGCTTCAAACCGGTCATAGCACACGCGCAGCGAGGTGCGGACAGCCGGCGCAATGGTCGGAAGGGCCGCTGCCTTCACGACGCCCAGGGTCTTCAAAAAGGCCTTCTTTGCAGACGGCTCCATCAGCGCGAGCGGATCAGGCTCGTGGAACCACTTTTGGTGTTTTGCCAGCAAATCATACAGCTGTGGATCGGGGGCGCGCTCGACAGCTTCCCAAAACAAGGTCATGCGCTGGGTCATACGGCCTTCGGCCAACGCCTTATTCATCAGCGTCTGGGTGGCCGCCGTGTCACCGGTCAGGTGCCTGGCCATCAGGGCATCCAGTGCAGGATCCCCCGCTTTCTTTCCATACAGCTGAGTAAATGCAGCTGCATCGTTCCAGCGCTGCTTGGTCTCATGAATCATGTAGCTGAGTGCAAGCCGTGCACCAATAATAGACAGAATCAACACTATCGCAGATGCGATCAATATCTTGAATGCTGACCCAATCGCTGATTTCAGAAAGCTCATCAATGTCACCCCATGAAGAATCAGTAACGCCAACGCGGCATCAATTTTTTCTAAAATCATTTTTCAGAAATTAATGGAACGCCTTTATTACCGCCTACGCTTAAGCTGCCTGGAAACACGCAGGGCTTTGGTGTGATCAAGCGCGATCCCCAGGCCTGAATGAACCTCTGACTCCTGGCTGCACAAGGGATTACCTCCCTGTTGCACGTTGTTGATGATGGGAGCCTGTTGATCTTCAGTGCTCGCAGGGAAAGCGTTGCGCAGCGCAGTATTGGCCATATTTCTCTCGACATCTTGGCGGCATCAGCATACATCCGCCCGAGTGGGTTGATAGACGCTCATGATAACCCTTTAATCCTATATTGTGAAAGCCAACCACAAAAAAGCCCGCTGAAGTCAGCAGGCTTTCATGAACACACGCGTTACTGCTTAACCGACATGTCCAACTGAAGATCCTTCGCTGCCTTGGTGGCCAGGATGTTCAGGTAGTCGTTGAACTCGCCTTGGCGAGCACCAGCATTCCCAGAAGCGCCACCGCCCATCATGATACCCGGCACCTGAGCCCGCGATGCTGCATCAGCCCAGCTCTTGTTAACCTGCACGAAGGCTTCCAGCTTCTGCGCCAGCGCACCGTCCGCCAGAATGGCCGCCTTCTTTTCATAGGCGTGGGCGTCTGCCAGCTCCTTGATGGTTTTGGCTTCGACCTGGGCTTTGGCGTAAGTCACCTCGGCAGTCTGCTTTTCAATCTCAGCGCGCTCTTTCTCACGCTGCGCATTGATGATGGTCAGCTGGCGAGCGGTCTCTGCCTCGGTGGTCTGCTGCACCTGCGCCTTGAGTGAGTTCTGACGGTTCTCCTCCACCTCACGCTCACCGCGTGCAGTTACCAGGGTCTTTTGCTCTTCTTCTTTGGCACGATCCTGGCGCGCCAGCATGCGGTCAGCCTGGGACTGCTGGAGACGCTTCATACGCTCCATGAAGTTGGCATTCGGCGTCAGGTTCAGGATGTTGGCTTCGGCCACCTGGACACCCAGCTTGCGGAACTGCTGCTCCAGGCGAACTGGCAGGCCATTCTTGCCCAGCACCTTCTCAGTCACAAAGCGGGTGGTGGTGTTGTCGCCGAACTCACCCTGATCGGTACCCAGCTGCAGGATTGCAGTCTTTTTCGGGGTGTTGTTCGGGGTGTGCACCTCGGTGCGCTTGACCAGGTAGATGCCATCGGAAATCTGGTCGCGGAAATTCGCAGCGAATTCCGAGCGGGCACCCGAGTAGTAGTCATCAGCCGTCATCATCTGCGCGGTCGACTGCAAGGTATTTTTCAGCGCTGGAGTCAATGCCTGACTAATGAAGTTTTCTGGGTTGCGATAATCACGGGCGATCTGCAGGAACTGATCACCCGTGGGCAGAATGATGCGCACGTTGGAGTCAACCGAAGCGGTCACACCGCCAAGGAACGTCACCGGGAAAGAGGTGATCATCGAGGCGCCAAAACCGTCCATGTCGCCACCCGATTTCAAGAGGTTTGGATCGGATACGGATTGGGCCGTCATCTGGCGTGGCCAGGCCGTTACATTGCCAAACCACTTCGTAGTGTATCCGAGGGTGTCAGCAACCTTCTCAGTGCCGAACTTGGTGCGGATGTGGGCTTGGTAGCCTGCTTCGTTGTAATAGAGGACTTCGTGAAAAGTTACCCAATATGACGATAAAGCGATAAATGCGGCAAGACCCAGTTTTGCAGGCACACCAAATTTACCACGCACTTTCTCAATCATGTGTCCTCCTGGGACTTTTTATTATTTTTACCAGTTTGTCTAACGCAGATTTCGCGCCTGTCAAACCAGTTGAGAAAACGATAAATCAATATATTGAGCAAAGCAACGAAAAAATCATTGACAATTTGGCAATTGCCGTCTACCAACGAAAAATCCGCCTCAAGGGCGGATTTCATGTCCCAAATAATTCAGCTTCGACAGGAGCGCGTCTGCCAGATGTAGTCCCAGGTGAAACGAGTTTTATCGAGCGTCTCATACCCTGTGTCGTAACGGCTTGATAACAACTTCGAGCACATCAGCATTGCCGCCTGCACATCCTCAGGGAGGATCGTGGTGGCGCGCTGCAACAACCGGTCGACGCCAGGCCCAGACGGCATTTTCGCGGCTTCAATTAGCAGTTCTGCACGCTTTTGTGGGTCGAATGACTCACGATGCGCAATCAGCAGACCAGCAAGCTCGATGTTGGTAAAGCGACTAGCAGCCTCGGATAGTAGGCGGTCTCGCTCCTGGAAGTCGCTCTTCTGCTCAGCCCGCTTGATCAGCAGGGCTGTGGCATACCCATAGCCCTTGTTGTGATACGCCTCGATCGGCTTCGGGTCGTGGATCTGAGGGTCTTTCTGATAAATGCTAAGCACCTCCATGGCCTCACGCTTCACAATCCGATCCCTGTCCCTAACGTTGGCGATCGCCAGCATGAAAAACGTGAGAAAAATGGTGAGCACAAGCAGGAAAACAATCGATTTGACGGAATTTGCTTGAGTCTTCGGCATCGTGCATGAGCCCCTATTGACTGTCTTTTGATTGAACGATCAATACTGATCCAGCCGATGCATGATCATCGTTGAATGCTCGGTATTGCACCCCTAGGGTTTGCTCAGTGCCCTTAAGCTGCAAATACACTCTTTGATCACTCGACTGGTTTGAACCGATTTTATGGGGCGCATTCTCTTGCGGATTCTGCCGGGCATCGATTTGCCAGGCGGCAAAAGAGGCTGCACAGAAGGCAAACAGCACGAGCGCTGCATCCGTGAGAATGAGGGAGATAAGCGATGGTTTGTCCGTGTTTGGGCTGCGGGGGGAGTCCATGCGACACCTGATACTCAATAAATCGGTAAATCGTACCAAAAGTCTATGATGATCGAAGGTGCTTGGCAAGCCAAGCCACTCATCAATCCACAGAAACCACCGGTAGCCAGCACCCGCCCGCTAGAGCCCCAAATCCACCTCAAGCACCATCGCAATGTCAGATTCATGGGTCAGCAGCGAAAGGGGGATCATTCCCTTGGCAATCAGTTCCTGACGCGTCTTGTCTGGGATTTGCGCCACGTACGCCTGTCCAAAATCCACCTGCTCCAACTGCCTGAAGTTCGACTTGTGCATGTAGTTAGGGTCAACCACCCCCACAACCTGGGCAAGGCTCGTGTGCGGGTTGGTGATAACTTTGCCAAAATAGGCCTCGTCCTGGTCTCTCGGGTACTTGGTTGTCGCATAGGCGATATGCGAAGGGGTGGCAAGCAACCGGGCCTTGAGCGCCAGGCTTAGCATCTCCTCGCAGTAGCAGACTGGCGTGATCGTTGAGATGGCCCTAGGAATCGTCAGGCCAAGGCGGCCATATGATCCAGCAAGGGCAATTTCGTTGGCATAGTAGCGCCGAACAGGCTCAGAGGGCTCGGTGCCAAAATCCGGAATCTCATCCAGAAGTGCGCTGAAATCCATCCCTGCTGATGCTGCCACCAGGTCGAAGAACACCTTGGCAGATTTCATGGGGCCGGGGGCTGCGTTCTCCGCATCCTGGCCGCGACTACGCCTGGCAATAGTGGTCTGAAACCTCATGTACCCCGACATGAGTGCCACCACGGTGGCGCTGCGCAGGGATTCGTCCTGGAGCGATGCTCGCCAAGCATCGGAAAGCAGGTTGCTGCCTTCTGCCAGGCATGCGCAAGGATCCAACGCCAGGTAGGTGTTGAGCAAAGACGGCTTGTCTGCGGCGGTCACTTGCGGATTGGGAATGATTTCCCCAGGACTCAACGTCAGCTCATTGATGTCATAGCTTTTCGAGAATCGCGCAGGCTTGGCATGAATCTGCTCGCCCCAGATGCCAAGGCATTGCCGATGTGCACCGAATTTCCCATCCTTGAGCAGCGCGCCGAAAAACTCCTCAATGCGCCCGTAGCCTTTCTCATGCTGTGACCAGATGGGGGCTACACGCAAGAACTCCTTGACGATTTTGGATTCATCCAGCCACAGGAGATTTTTCAGGTGCTCCGTGCGCGGGCGAAGGTTCTGCATGCAGGCCTCAAACGAAACCTCAAGGGCTTGTCCGAATTGCGCATCCTGGCTGACCTTCCAGGCCTTTTTCAAGTGCTGCTCGACCTTGCCAGCCTTTCGATCGAGCGCAAGGCTGTCATGCTTGCGCAAAGCCATCCTGACATGGCGTGCATCCAGGGCTTCGACCTCGAACCCGTGAACGCCATCAAAACTGACCACCAGATCCTGAACCTCATACCCCCGGTGATGCATGTCGGCGGCGTAGGCAATCAGTTCCTGGCGACAGCCCTCTATGAGGCTGTCAGGCTTGTCCATTGCCTTGTCGAGCATCTCTCGACTGGCAAACATGACCTCCGTCCAAAAGGTTTGATCCTTCAGGATTTGATCGTCACCTGCCCGGCTGAAATGCTGATAGAAGCGAAGCACATACGGCTTCTTAGCCCTGAGTCGGTGATCGTTTGAAATGATCGCTGCTTGCCTAGTTGCCATGATGAGGCCCTCCATTGCCCTATTATGGGCAGAGCCGCCCTATCTGGGCAATCAACCTCTCGGCACCACACAGGCCTGCGGGTTCATGCAGTGCGGGAACCTGCTCGCGTGCACGCTATTGCGAGGCTGCCCCGGTCAACTCATGCAGGCGGTTCTCACGCTTGAGCAGGCGGACATGGCTCTTCGACACCCCGTGTCTTTTGGCCAGCTCATCCACCGTGCCCTCTGGCGCTGGCGCATTCATGGCGCGAAATTTGACGGCGGCCTGGTCAAAGCGCCGCTGGTCAGCCGTATGTTGCTGCCTCGCCTCCTGGTGCTGCACCAGGTTCAGGGCATGCAGACAAGCAGCGCGGTACTGGTCTTTCATCCGCGCAAGCTCCACCGTCACCTCAGCATCCATGAGGTCGCGGACAGACTCGGGCAATCGCTCGCCCTTCAGGACAAAGTAGAGCGCGCAGCGCAGGTGGTAGTCCCTGGTGCCGATCAAGGCCTGGGTGATGTCATCGACATTGCCACGCGCCATCGACGAGAGCAGTGTGAGGCCCACCATAGCGCCGACATGAGAATTTTCAGCCGGGGCATCTAGATCAGACAAATTCATGTTCAATAACCAACATAAGCGTAATCCTGATGCCAATATAAGCTATTGCATATGGGGCATCAAACCGTCGCCTTAAGCAGCATCCCGCTCCTCAACACAGCCTGATCCGCCGCATGCGCAACAATCTGGGTCAATCACCAGCGGACGCAGGCCTTTGTTGACCACCTCGCGAGCGAAAGCCTCATATACACTGATATGTGCGGTTCTGAGGCGCAGCTCGTCCTCAGGTGTCAGCTGGAGCTGTACGCACTCACAAAGGTTTTGATAGCGATCCATAAACCACCTCCAGTATTGAACAGCAGGGTCATCCAGAGCCTGGCCGATCCGCGCCGAGCTTGACACCCAGCAAGGTCATCTGAGAAATCACTACTTGAATGTAGCATGAATCTTGACCATGCATAGCCATCCTGTCAATATAGCAATTAATCGATGCAGCCCTGTACACCCAGCCCCCTATCCTAGAAAATAGATCAACTCGTCTTTTCGGATAGATCATGTCTGCACATTCTCTTACCCCAAGCTCCCTGGCGCACCGCGCCGAGCTGCACGCGAGTCTTTTCGCAAAAATGTTTTTGAAACCACGATTCGCTGATCATTCAGCGCAGGTTCTGTCGCTCTACCAGAACTACGAAATGCACCCGGACTACCGGCAGGCATTTGACCAAACCCTGCACAGGGTCGACAAGCAACATGGCGTTACCAGCTATGGAGAGTTCCGTGCCCGTTATCAGGAGCGCCTGACCGATCAGCTTCACGCGCTGATCAGCTCGGATCCACTCCACTTCGAATGCCAGACGATTGAACAAGTCGCTGAAGGCGATGCGGCCTTATACGTGGCCAATAGCCCCTGTGAAAGCACCCGGAACACGCAGCAGATGGGTCGCGGATTATCCTGGGCCTGGGTCATCCGCCCTACAAAACTGCGTTCATTCAGGCCCTGATGCAGCGTGAGGTCAGCCCCCACAGCTTCCACCAAGACCTCAAGCGTTTTCGCAGCATCCACCTGGGAGCGCCCGAAATCGCCCCAACTGATCAGCCCCCTGGCACCGTCCTCAATCACCTGGCGGAGCGTCATGCCGCCTTGTACATGAATCCCCAGCAAAGGGATCAGGCAGGCTATGACAAGACCCGGTTGATCGGCGACATCTTTGCCCTAAAGGGTGATCCAGAGTACTGGTCGGTGTTTGAGCACACCTTGCTCGAATCGGATCCGGAGTTCGGCTCGGTGTACCTCTACTGCTTCCGTCAAGATCTGGCGCTGTTTGAAGCTCACCGCAAAGAACTGGACGAGCACACCCCCGACCTGCTGGCTTTCGGGACGATCAGCAGCGACCTGATGTCGCTGGACACCGATGAGGTTCTCCAAGGTGGAATGGCCGGGATTCTGCGCACGGCCCATGGTCATTCCGAGAAAGGTGTTTACACAGGGGCGAACCTACCCCAGCGTCCCTTTGCCAGCGCAGTCCGCTCGCTGGAGCAAGCCGAATGCGATCGCTAACCCGCAACGCAGGGTTCGCAAATGGTGCCGGGCAAATGAAAGTCATTGGCGAGTTAAAACGCACCTGGCGGCACCTTAACCGGGTTAATGTGCAACAGGAGACACCTTATATCCCGCAACCTTTCCAATAACTACAATAAAAACAGTGGGTTAATGATGGTTTCCAGTAAAATTGGCAATGGTATCGACACAGCGGAGCAACCGCAGCCTCATTCTGGCGAATTTTCGCTGATGATTGGCCCCTGCACGCCGCCGAGTGACGACAACCTGCCCAGCCACCTCTTCCCCGGCGCCGGCTCTGACACCGCCTGGTTCGAAATTCAGGGAAGTATTCGCCCCTCCTGGGCTGAACTCAGTCAATTGCTGGTACGCCACGACTCCGATTTCATGCTGATGGAGTACAATGCCGACGACGGAAAAGGCTATTTCGTCGCGGTAGACTCCTATGCGCCGAAACCTGGTTTACTTGTTCTGTTCCCCCATCAATCCGACCAATAGGCTGCCAAATGTCCGAGATCGACCGCGCCACGTATGAGCGTGACTTGCGTGAGCGCCAGCGCAAGCACCTGGAATCGCTTGAGGCAAACAACCCCCCATTCAGGCCCTGCCTGCATGATCAATGTCCGCGCTGCCATGGCACCGGGCGAAGCTCCCACGGCCCCTGCATTCACGGGATTGCTTGCAATTGCCCAAAATGTGGGATTACCTGCTAACGCCCTATCGGGCGTTAGCGACAAATTGACGGTGTCCAGCCTGTATCTCTATACTCACGGCCTAATCGCTGGCGCTACAGGCCTATGACCTGTCGCAACCAGCGCAGCACCTGGTCGTATCGGCCAGCGCCACGTTTCGCCGATGCCTGACGCAATTGAGCCACAGGAGTCTCCCATGTCAGTCACCCGTAAGAACCCCAAACCTGCGGCACCTACCACACCTTGCCCTGAAGGCATGTGCCTGGCTGGCCACATTGGCAGCAAGGAGGTTATGGTTCGCGACTGGGCGGTGGAGGCGCTGAAGTTCGAGGGGATGATCGAGTTGTGGAACGAGGCGACAAAACGCCACGCCCTTCCCCACATCGGGTTCAAAACCCTTTACAAATTCTGCCCAGCTTGCGGCTCACCCATTGATACAGGGTTTGTTCCAGGCGGCGTACCCGAGCTGCCCCTGACAGCCGACCTCAAAAAGATCCTGGCCCTGAACGATACCGATATTGCCGAGCAGGGCGCCAAGCTGCTCAGCGCTGGCGTGGTTCTGCCTGACCAGGGTGTGGAACAGCGTGTCGCCGTTCAGCATTGGCTGATGAAGCAGTACTTCAGGTATGGGCGTGAGTGGCGCACGAAAACCGGCCACCTGATTTCAACCCTGTCCGCCTCTGGCGAAGGGGTGTGACCATGGAAGTCCTAATCGACGGTGTCGCCTATGTGCCCAGGGCTGAGATCCCGGCATTGACCGACGAACGCTTGCAGGAAGCGCTGCGGTACTTGACGGAAATTCAGTATTTCAATATCGAGCACAAGAACCGCGCTGTCGCCTGGAATGCACTTAAGGCCCTCTCCCCCGAGCTGGCCCAGCTGGCAAGCGACAATCCCAAAGCCGCTTATGACAGGGTGCGTGCCAACGACCCGGATGACGACTAAGAAGGCATCGCTCATGACGTCCAACGACATGTACGACAGGTTGTCCGGGATGAGGCCTGAGGAAATGGCTGAACACCTCGCCGCGCTCCAGAATCATATCGCCCACCTGGCCAACCTCATGGCACTGGTGAAGCGCGACATTCAGCTGTTGCGAGAGCCTGATCCCGCCCAGCACACCCCCCTGGAGGTTATGCTGCTGTCGGCCAAGTTGGGCGAGTTGTTTGAGCAACTTGAGTGGTGGTCATTGCCTCCCACCTATCGCGCCCCTGACGTCTTGCGCATGCTTGATACTGACCTTGGCTTGACGCTCAAGATCAGCGCTGCCGAAGCGCAACTCAAAAGCTTGCAGGACGACAGGCAGACACTGCGACGCATCCTTGGCAAGGCGCCTGATATTGACGATGCGCATTTCAGCGCCGAGAAACTCAAGGACTTGATCGACACGGTCGTTGAAGCCGTCCTGACCCTTGAGTACGGTGACGCTGCCCGAGAGGAGCTATTCCCTCGCATGACCCAGGCCAAGATGACGGCGAAGTTCAAGCGAATGTTTACCGGCTAAGGCTTGTTGTCCGACACTGGCCGAAGGTTTGAGCGAGAGCGGTTGGCGGCTTCGCTTAAGCCGCTTCAGGACACGCCCATCCCCTACAACCCCCAAACACGACCGTCCGTTTTTCTCCCCCAGCGCTTTTGCTCTGCCCTGATGCCCTGCTCCTGACGCCCTGTTCTGCCGGCACCTGGGCGCTGTAGAAGACCATCACCGCCAGCCTGAGCTTCCCCGTATCATCGTAGCAGGACGCACCGCGTACCCAGGCTCAGCCCCATGCGCCATGGAATCGGCCTTTCGCCGGCAGCGAAATGGCCGCACAGCACAAGCTCACCCTCAACGGCAGAGCCAGTGCAAAAGCCTGGTAAAAGACAAACAGCATTCCTAAAAGCAAAAGCACGGGGGCATTTGACGGCAAAAAAACAGCTTCGGATCTGCGCCAAGAAGGGAATTGACCCGAAAATCGTCACCAGATGTGCGAGAAGCCTCGGGGTTCAGCCCGAGGTCAAGAGCACAGTCGCTCCAGGCGACCGTAGTGGAATTGGTCTTCGAAATTATACGGGCGACTCAATACATGCTACATTTCCACTATGGAAATTACCAAGACCCTAAAACTGCGAATTAAGGACAAGCATGCCAAAGCGATGCTTGCGATGGCTCGCGACGTCAACCAGGTGTGGAATTTCTGTAACGAAACACAATTTCGCAGCCTCAAACGCTATTGCAATAAACCCAAAACCTGGCTTTCCGGGTTCGATCTGCAAAAACTCACCAACGGCTTTTCAAAATGCGAAGGCGTGACCATCGGGTCGGCCACTCAGCAGCAGGTCTGTGAGGAATTCGCCACCCGACTACGCCAATTCAAGCGCCAGCGCCTCAATTGGCGCGTCAGCGACCGAAAATCCCCCAAATATTCGCTGGGCTGGGTGCCCTTCAAGGCCCGCGCCGTCACCTATCGAAATGGCCAGGTGCGTTTCAACGGTATCAATATAGGCCTATGGGATTCCTACGGGTTGTCGAAGTACACCTTGAAGGCCGGCAGCTTCAATGAGGACTCGCGGGGCCGCTGGTACCTCAACGTGGCGGTCAGAGTTGAGGTCGAGGAAAAGCGGGTACCTGCTGACACATCGGTCTTAGGCATCGACCTCGGCCTCAAGGCGTTGGCCACGTACTCCAACGGCCAGGCCTTCGAGCCCAGGCGCCGCTAGCGCGAGGCCCAGGCAGCGCTGGGTATCGCTCAGCGAGCCAGAAAAAAGAAACGGGTGCGGGCAATCCACGCCCGCATCGCCAACCAGCGCAAAGATGCCCTTCACAAGGAAACCGCCGCTCTGGTGAAAAATCATGCCGCCATCTTCGTTGGCAACGTGAACGCCAGTGCCCTGGCCAAAACCAGCATGGCCAAGTCCGTGCTCGATGCAGCCTGGACTACGTTCAGAACACAACTCCAGTACAAGGCCATGAGGCAGGGAGTGGTGTTTGCAGAGGTCAATGAAGCGTTTTCAACCCAAGCGTGCTCGTGCTGTGGCGTTAATCCGCCCAGCAGTCCGAAAGGTAGGGCCGGACTTGGAATAAGGCAGTGGACATGCAGCAGTTGCGGATCGGTTCATGATCGCGACGTCAATGCCGCACGAAACATTGCCCGCCTGGGACTTCAGGCGCTTGCAGAAGGAATCCCCGCTCTTTAGGGCGGGGAGGAAGTCAAGGTGGTACCGTCAGGGGAGTGGTCAGGAGCCGCAGCATTCAAATATGGAAACAATCAATGGCCAGCATGGCAGAACGCGAATTCAAGAACCTCAGTCGGTTTCTTGCCCTTATCCTTCGGCACGAGCCTCAGTTGATACAGCTGGATGTCGATAAGCAGGGCTGGGGCAGCATCGACTACATCGTGGCGCACGCTCCCGCCAACCTGGGCGACGTGTCCCGCGAGAAGATCGAGCAGGTGGTGGCGCACAACGACAAGGGCCGCTACGCCATTTCCCCAGACGGCCAGCAAATCCGGGCGCTGCAGGGGCATTCCATTGACGTGGATTTGCAGCTCAAGGCTGCCACTCCGCCCGCAAGGCTCTTTCACGGCACCATCGAGGGCTTCATTCCAGCGATCATGGCGCAGGGACTTCATCCTCGCTCCCGCCAGCACGTGCACTTGTCAGCGGATGTCGAAACCGCCCAGCGTGTTGCCCAGCGCCGCAAAGGCAAGACAGTGCTGCTCAACGTAGACTGCAATGCCATGCTCGCCGATGGTCACGCGTTCTACCTGAGCGAGAACAACGTCTGGTTGACCGATGTGGTGCCGCCCCGCTACTTGCAAACCGTCAGCCTGCGAAACGAGCCTGAAGGCCTGGATGGCCCAGCATGAGCCAATCAGTCATCGACCACCAGATTGCCATCTTGCGCCACCAGCTAGGGGATCGGGTTGGCGATCGTCTGCAGCGGTTGAGCGCGGCTGAGGCTGGCTGGGATGGCCGCGACGCCCTGCCCATGAACCCCCAGTCACTGGAAAGCCTGGCGACACTGAGCCAGACCTTGCCTCTGCCGGGGCAGGATCTTGCAGTCTTCCTTGAACACAACGGCAACTTGGTGATTTCATGGTCGGCAACCAACGGCACAGTGGTAGATGCCTCCCTGGGCCCACGTCTGCTTGAAATCAGCACCGATGCATTCACCCTGGAGCTGGCGATTGACGATCCGCTCCTCGCGCAACGAATTGCTGAAATACGGTTTTGAAGAATATTGCTGGGCAATTGTCAGTCCAGCACAATATGCTTATAATTCGCGCCACACACTCATTGAGGGAAAGACACATGTTTCAGTCTTACATCAACGCCTACAAGAACCTGCTGGACTTCACGGGCAAGACCGATCGCAAAGCATTTTGGGAGTTCTACGCCATCCATGCCGTGATCGCAATCGTGTTCTTCGTCCTCAACAAGCGCCTGGAAGCCATCTACCTGGCCTTGGCACTGCTGCCAGTGCTGTCGATCTCGGCACGCCGCCTGCGTGATGCTGGCTTCCATGCGCTGCTGACCCTGCTGTACTTCGTGCCTGTGGTCGGCTGGATTCCACTGTGGATCATGTGGGCGCAGATCAGCAAGCCCGCCGCCAATCACGCGCTCTGATTGCTTGCGGGGACAGCCCCTACCAGCTGTTGAGCACTGAGATGAGCCGGGATGCCCCGGCTTTTTCATGCCTGTCAGACCGGATATTCGGGTTATCAATATATTGCCGCATCAAAACAACCCTGGTATACTTTTCACACAATAACTAGAAAGCAAATCGCCTGCCGCCCTCGCCGTTGAGGGTATTTTTTTGCCCATCATTAACGCATTTGCTCTGCGATTGTGCACGCAAAGTATAGCAATAGAAGGGCGCGGTTTCCTCCTCACGCCCCCTGCAAGCGACCCGCCCCCATACAACTAGCACCCTCCAGTCCAGGCACGTGATGCGCTCTGTTACCCTGGCATTCGGCCCCTCGATGTCATACAGCGTTCTGGGCACACAGAAATCATCGGCCACGCGACCTGTGATGCTCATGCCAAGCCACCAAAGGCAATAGCCCCGTCGCTATTGATCATCACGTCACCCAGTACCGAGAAACTGGCAAATTCCATGGCGTTGAACGTTGATGGGACTGTCAAATCCATCCCGGACAACTTGAGGTTACGCACCTCCCTCACGCTAGGGTGGTCTACCCCCTCAAGATTGGCATTGCTGGTCTTGGCCAGCTCCGCCATAACGCGAAGCCATCCAACGATGCATTGAATGCTCGATGGTTCGCCGAGGTTGCCGAGGGCCATCTCCACTTGTCTGGCCACAGAGGGAGACTGATCAGCAAACAGCTTTCCGATGAGCCTGGACTTCAAGGGCCACTCTCCCACCTGCTGGACATCACCCATGGCTCGCTCAGCCTTGGCAACCAGCGCCAGGATGTCGGGGCCAATATTTGCGATCATCTGAGGCGGCTGGTTCGTCCGCTTCAGGCTTCTCACACTTCCAGCCACCCCGGTTTGGCCCTGATTGCCTGATACTCCACCAGGATCAACAGGCTCGATGGTGTCACGCACTTTGAGCTCCTTTCTACCTGGACAATAAAGTGGGCGGCATGCTGCCACCACCCAGGAAGGTGACACACTCCAGCCCCTGTGTAAAATCGCCCGCAGCGCTGTGTGACTAGCCGGTAACCGGTTGCCCGACCTCTTACTGAGGGCTACGAAGCGGATACCCCCACCGGCCTCTAAGAGCAGAAGGTTTTGATTTGTCATGGGCTTCTGGCCGGAATTTCGAAAAGCCGGTTATCAGCGCGAATGCTGGCCAGCTTCTTCTTATGGGTGCGCTACAGGGCCACGCTGATGTAGACACTGCCTTCTAGGTATTACCCCAGGGACTTACAATCCCTCCATCAACCTTCGCACGAGATGACAAAGCTGCAGTAGCCGCCCGCAATGACCGCCCCTTTGTCCTTGAACCCGCACGTCACGATTCTGTCAGCTCCCACGATTGAGTAGTTGCCTCCAGCGTAGTCTGGGCGTGAGCCTGGGTGGGCGTTGGTTGCACTCGCCGATGACCAGGTGCACGACGAGGGGTCGGCGCCGTCAGGGATTGGGATCTGCTGGCCATTAGTCACAAACCCTGTCAGCACCTTGGAGCCTCCCCCACCGGCTTTCCACACACCGTCTTGGCACGACAAGGTCTTGCCATTGGCATCGCTCGCGATCAGGCCTCGCTTGGGGCAGAGCTGGCCAACATAGGCGATGCCATTGAGATCCACGTATTCGTTGGCGGTAATGCGGCCTAACGACGTCATCGTCCCCGTGTTGTAAAGTGACTGGGTTTGCAGATTAGCGAGATTGCTATACTTGTCGGGGTCAAGGTAGAACGCAGTGTTGTTGGAATCGTAGAACAACTGCCCCATCACAGCAGCTCCCGCAGTGACGTTGGAGCTGGCGCCCACACTGCCACCCGCTATCACGTTGGCTGCAGCTGTGACGTTACCGCTTGCGGCAACATTACCCCCGACCGTCGCAGAACCCGACACCGATGCATTGGACTGCACATTCAACGTCCGCCTCATCAATACATCACCAATGATCTCGGTATTGGCATCGACCACCACACCGCTACTCCAGGCAGCGGCGATACCAGACGCGGCGCCTAGGTACAGCATTTGGCCAGCAAGGTTCTGAATTCTGGACGCACCGACTATCTGTCGTCCCAGCGGATCGGCATTATCGAATTGCAAGTTGGCATGCATCTTGTTGCTACCATCGGTGCGCAGCCACACATCATTGTCTGGCTTGTTGCTGGCCACCATGGTAATGCGTCCATCAGCCGGGTTTGAGTTGTAACTGGAGCCCGCTGAATAGCCATTCTCGGTCGCAGAGGCGGCAGTAATCGCAGCCAAACCCGACAGATCGGAGCGCACTTTCTTGCGATTAGATTCCATGACAGTAAATGGGGCGCTCAGTGTCGTAACTGTAATGCGCTTGTCGCTGCCGGTACCGGTAACATCAATGGTCGAATTGATGCTGAGCTGGCCATACTTGATAGGATCTGCCACCGTGGCGGCGGGAAAATCACAGGGAAGAAATTCACTACCTTTGGTGAAAGGCCCACCACATTCCGTGCTCTTCAGCCAGGCGCTACCCATTTTTTGCCCTGCTGCTAAGCTTGGTGTCTTGGAAATCAGGCTGCGCACAGCATTGTTGTATTGACTGAGCTTAAGCCCCACGGCCCGCGCTTGGGCTTGCTCAAGTTCGGCCTGGTGACTCTCTAACCCCATCAGGGTGGCGATCGCCAGCAGCGCCATGACAAGAATCATCTCAAGAAGAGTGACTCCACGCTGGGGCGGAGGCCGATAGATACCATTTTTCATCTCAGGCCCTAAATATTTTTATTGCTGAGATTATGATACAGAAATCGACCGACAATGGCATTCTTTTGTGCCAACCAACCATCGCCTCTTCCTCAAGGTCTTCACCCGAATGACGGAGGCTGAGGCTGTGCCAATCAGCCCTGTTCGTATCGACCCCAAGCCTCGCCCAAGGAAAGGGAGCTGGTGTGAAGCCTGCAACCGGAAAACCAGACTCATACCAGGAAAAGCATGAAAAAACTATCAGTACTCCTTTTTGCGAGTATTGACGATTTGGCAATATACCAATAATCTGAGGCCCTCATTGACGTCCGGGGGTTCCCATGTTGAAAAAAGCACTGTCGCTGCTGGTTCTCGCAACTGCCCTGCAAGGCTGCACCACCTCGCTGATCGAAGGCCAGAAACAAGAGCTGGCGACCTACGAGGCCAAGGGTCTGAAGGTGAACGAACGCAACGAAGCCCTGGCTGCAGGGCTGGGCATACTCCCAATGGTCGGCTATTTCTATTCGGGGAACTATGTTTTAGCCTTTACGACCCTGCCCCTCTACCCCTTCCTGGGGCCTCTGTGGATGCCCTTTGACACCCACAATGCTGCCCAGGCCCGCAACTACTACGCAACCCGCACCCATGCCCAATTCCTGAAAGATCAGAAACTGGTCGAAAACGACAAGAAGTACGAAGACAAGACCCTGACCGAGTTCCAGTACATCCGCGCCCAGCGCGAGATCGAGCGCCAATACGCGCCCTACTGATTTCCAGGCCCTCAAAGTGCCCCGGCAGAGCCGGGGTTTTTTGTACCCAAAAACGATTTTCGCAATAATTGGCTGATCACATTCTTTTTGGAGAATTCCATGCAACCAAATCTGCAACCGTGCAAAAGCTGTGGCAATGCGGATCAGGATCAGGTGCGCTTCCAGGTCTACATCGACCAGGGCCTGCAAATGAACATTGGGCCTTTTTGCCACTGCCTGGCGTGCGGCTCGTACTTCAAGGCCAAATCAGAGTCATATGATGACTTGCTGGAAGCGTGGAACGGGCGTGCTGAAGCCCCCGCCCTGGCACAACCTGCACCCAGCGCCTGGCGGGCCCTGGTCAGCCGTCAGGGCAAGACGTTTCATGAATACACCGAGTCCGATCAGTTCCACCCTGAGCCTGGCTATTACACCCGTGTAGGCCCCCTGGAGCCGTTGTTTGATGGGCCTACAATCAATCGCCTGCTGGCGCGTCTGGCGGAGCTAGAGGATGCAGACAAGATCGCCTGGAACAACTGGCATGCCTTGGAGCCGGTACAGAACTTCCTGATCGAGCACAACCTGCTGCTGACCCCCTTTGTGGGGATGGCGAGGCGGCGGGCAAGAACATCGTGCACAGCCTCAAGACACTGCTGGGGCGCTGTGTCCTCCAGGACATCCGACAAGCTGTGGGCGCTGACGACACGCCGCGCTGAGCCACCTGCAGCACTCGCCTGGGTTCGACGGGCACGCCCGCCCAATCCAGGTTGAGCAGCCTACCGCAGGGCTTTGCCCCTGGTTACTTGGAAATGAACTCAGCCTTCAACCACTGGCTTTGCCGGTAACTGACTGCCGGCATCAATAGCGAAAACTCCAGGGTATCGAGTCGCTGTGCATCATCGACGAACCGGCTACCCGTATTCATACGCCCGTGAGCAAGCCTGAGCAACAGGGATTGGTCATGGGCCTTGGCCAAGGCTTGCGGCGCATCATAGGCCCAGGCCTTGGTGGCGACCATGGCCGCTCGACCCCGTTCGATCGATCGTAAGGCGGCAGCACGAATCTCCTCGTCAGCCGGTTGATGCCTCACCCATGTCGAGGCAGTGGTGCCATACATGATCGCTCCCATCACGCCCGTGGTCTGATCCATTGCCTGGATCAAACAGGCCCTTTCTTCTGCACTGTACTGCAGGCCGAACCCGCCAATGCCCGTACACCCCGTGAACCGGGTCGCTTCCAGTGTGGCCTCATCATAACCTTTCTGAATGTCGGCTACCGGCATGGACTGGGGGACTTTCGCCAGGGCCTGTCGGTAGGGCGCGGTATCCATCCAGGTGAAAACCAGCATCCCGGCAGTGACAACAAAACACAGCCCTACCACCAGTTTTTTATGCATGGCCATGACCCCTGGATGCACAGGTTTTGCGAGGTTCCGACTGTTCATGGCCTGCCTCGGTTTTCCCTGAGCAGAGACCGCAACAGCCATCTGTCGGGCGGGGTGTGGCAGCTGCATCCTGGATGCCAGCACTTACTCCACGCCCCATTTCCACCTGAACAACCTCAATTTTCTTATTATTCGACAATTTCAATACCGTCCAATTGAGTGAGGACAAAATATCACCCACTGATTTAAATACTGTCCAGGACGTCACACCACCGCCCTGGCCTACCCATACATCTGGAATTATCGCTGGGAGAAGGTCACGCCATCGCAGGCGCCATTTCCATCGCAATAATGTACATCGTAAATCTGTCCTTTTACCACCGGCTTCGGGTCACCCTTGATCTTGTGCTTCGGCACATCGATCAGGAAGGTGTATTTTCCGGGCTTAAGCTCGTAGCGCCCACTCCCGTTCATCAGCAGCCCCGTTTCCCAATTGCCGAGGAAGGAGACGTTGATACCAACCCCCGAGTTCTTCAGGAAGCGCGTGGTCTCCTTCTTCACCGCGCAGAACTGGCCAACGCAGTCGTCGAAGTTGGTGTAGATCATGCCGTACGGCTCCACCCCAACCTCCTTGTCGGTGTTGGTCGTGAAGTACTGGCTGAGGGTGCTTCTCACCTGCCTGGCGCGTTCAAAATCCACCGCATAGGTGACCACCACCCGCACCCGTACAGTTCGATCGAACACCTCTGCGACGTCGGTGTTCACGGACGTGATTTGAATGGCATCCCGGTAGGCTTTCAGCACATGGATGTTGAGGTCAGCCAGTGCTTCCTTGCGCCGCTGCTCGACGGTCTTGACCGAGTGCTCAAGGCTTTTTGCCTGCTCCTGCAGCGTAGCGGCGCCCGCGAGGGTGGACGTGAAAAGCAGCATGCCAGCCAATAGCGCTGACGCGGTGGTGATGCGAAAGTCCATGTTTTGAGTGCTCTGATTGCTTTGATGATTGTTAAATGGCGGGGCGCAGGGGTCGCCGTACCCGGAAATGCTTTGGAGGGCCTTGCCCTAAGGTTGATCAGGTGAGGGGCTGGTCTGAAGCCCTGGTCGGCAATACCCTCGCAAAATACCAGTCGGCGTCCGCTCGTTCAAGGAACCACGGCCTGGCGATGCCCGGAATCTCCAAAGTTGCTTGGATTCATACGCTCGCACTCCCTATGATGGTGGAAAGCCCAGAGAAGACGTCACCATGAACATTCCTGCGACATTGCCCAGTTACGCCTTGATCAAAGAAGTTTCGGGGCTTGATCCTGATCGGTTGCGCGACGGCAGCTATCAGCGGGAGGCAATGGATTTTTTTTCCAAGGTTGTGCAGGAGCACGGTAATACCAATCTCAGTGAGGTCTACAACGCCATCTTTGAAGTCCAATTCGGCAAGGATTCACTCTCCTCGTCCGATCGCTTATGCTCACCTTTCTTGTGCATGACGGTCGCGTTGGTGGCAGTCGAAGACATCGGCCAGCTGAAGCATTGCACGCTCAATGACAATCTCCCGTTGGGTCAGATTTCGCGATTGGTCGGCCTGCTGGCGAATCGAGTAGAGGTCGACTATGTGCAGCAATTTGAAAACTGCGGCGAGCTCAGCCTCGACCTTTTTCTCATGCTCTACTGCACAGGGAAGTACCATTTTGCGCTAAAGGTGGTCATGGATGACAACCCCAGAGCGTTCGCCAAACTGCAGCAATGCGACCCCAGTACAGCGGTTAAGGCTCTGGCTCAGGTGCCTTATGATCCCCTGTCGAACATCCGGGTGTCCTTGCCCGATGGTTCATCCATCAGCGAAGCGGAGATGGTCAGACGCTACAAGAATCAAGTATCGGCCCTGTACTCCAAAGAGCACATGGCCCTCCTCAACCCAGCTGCCCCTTGCAAGATACGGGGAAGCAAGCTTGAGTACACCACTATCCCGTCCGTGGATCACAAGATCGCTCTACTGCCAGGGTATTTGGAGCTGCTGGGCAAGGAAGACAGCGGCATGCTCCTGGATTTTGGCTTCTTAAGTCGCATGGAGGCTGCGATCAATGCAGATCAGCACGCACTCATGGTCAATCTGATGCTTGATTTCGAAAAGGCAGGGATTTCGCGATCCGACATTCTCAACATTGCGACCCTCAACTATGAGGACTTGGTTGAGCGTTTCGCCAAAACCAGCACCCATCTGGCGACGGATGTTGGCCAGTCTTTCAAGGAATACAGTAAGCAGGCCGCCTTAAGTGTCTACCGTTCCATGACACCCGAGCAGCGCCACGCCCTGTACTTGGAACAACTGATGACCAAGGCCGTTGAATACGGTGAGGATCCTACCGTTTGGCAAGCCCAAGCCAAACTGCGCCAGATCAATCACCTGATACGCCAGGAGCCGCGTGAAATCCTAGAACCCCTCTGTACCCAGGATGTTCACTGGAACGCCCTATACCGCGCCACAGGCGACAAAAGGTACCTCCAAAAGCTGGAGTCCCAGCTGGATCGCGCCCTGGCAGAAGACCTCGGGCTTTAAGCGCCAGGGTGTCCGCGCCAGCCGACCCCAGGCGCAGCAGGCTGGCGCCAAGCTGAGCTACTGGGGATTGGTAAACACAATCCGGAAGGAGCCTTCGGTGGTGCGTCCACCCATGGCCTCAAATTGCGCCTTGGTCAGCGGCCAGAACGGCTGGAGGTCATTTTCAGCCTTGGTTTTGAACGAGGCTTTGCTTGACTCCAGGGTAACGCCCAGCGCCGGCACGTACACATCGCCGAAGGTGCTCTTGATGTACGCAGCCGCCTCGGCGTTGGTGGCAAAGCCTGGGTTGTCGAACAACTGCAGGATCAGCATGTAGTTCCCCTTGACCCCGGCCTTGGTGTAGTCGGAGTAGCGCACACTGCCCATCCGCGCCCCGTTGGAGAAGTTCTCCCTGCCGAAGTACAGGTCAGCGAAGCCCCAATATTCGTTGTTCGTTTCGTAGATACGGTACTTTCTCGGGATATCCATGAAGTCGCCCTGCAGCGTCCCCTTGGCCTTCTGGGTTAGCGGCGCCACTTCGATGCGTTGACTCTCGGTATAAGGCTCCCCGACCGCTCTCACTTCGTAGGTCAGATCATTGTATTCCGATGGCTGGACACTGCGGATCTGCACCTGAGAGCAAGCATCCCCCGTCTGGACGAACTCCACCCGATTGACCTGGGTCTCTACCGCTGGCGACCAGATGGAGCACTCCGCTGCGCCGCTATTGACCCATTCGCCAAGCAGCGGATCATTAGGCACCCATCGGCCATTCTCTGCAAGCGGCTCTCCACTGCCACCAGATCCCCCACTTCCTTTTATGATCGGGGCGGCGAGGCGGATTTCGTTGGCGGCGTACGCACCCGCCGATACGCAGGCCAGCGCCAACGCCGCCACCCATGTCCTATATCTCTGCATGTAATTTCTCCAGCCCCTGCAATGCAGACGCCTGTCGTCAAAGTAACTTCAAGTTTTGCATAGCCTCAAACAAAGGGTCAATTTGACACGCATTTGACATCACCTCAATATAAGGTATATTCGGTATACCTAAGTCGGAGCTTTCCCATGACCAATCACGAACGCCTTGTCCAAGCGCTAAATCTCTGGGTGTCACTCACCGAGTTCGATGATCGCCGCAGCCAGGGTCGCGTGCGTGACTGGGACATCAATCGCATGAGCAACGCGATTCGCGAAGGCCTTGAGCTCGACGACCAGAACATCACCGGCTTCCTGCTGCTGGGGTACTTTGCCGACAGCTTCTTCAAGAGCACGCACTTCACCGTGAGTGAAATGCTGACCGACCCGGACAAGGTCAACGACTTCTTGGCCAGGTCTGGCCAGTTGCGTGCCATCGTCACAGACCCCGAAATGCTCGAAGACCTTCGACACTTCCAGCTGACCACCCGCCAGGCAGTGCGTCATTATCAGGCTGATACCCCCGAGGTCATGAGCCTGATCGAAAACGACTACGAAATGGGCTTCCTGCGCCGCGATGCCCTGCGCTCGATGAAGAACCTGCGGGTCGACCATTTCCTCGCCGGAGAGCCCGAGCCTGAGGGTGTGCGGCCCCGCTACAACCGCGAGGTCTTTCAGTTCTGGAACATCAACTCACTGCTGCAGTGTGTCTGCAGTTCGCCCTCGGGGGTTTCGATCAACCTGATCAGAACCCCTGACAACTTCCAGTCGTACTTTGTCTTCTCCATTCGCAACGGTGGTCACGTCATCACCCTCTCCGACGTGCCGGAGAACGCTCACCCCTTGCAACAATACATGTCGCGGCGCCCTGACAAGCAGTTTGGCGAACGTGTGTGCCAAAATTGGTTCCCTTACCACCTGACCGACATGAAGTACGATGAAGAGCAAGGGCGCATCTACTTTGAACGCAAAAACGGCGCAGCTGGCATTGTGCCGATCAACCAGCAAGCCTTCCCCTTGAGTGCCCTGAAGGATCTGAATCCACACGAAGTGATCTGGATCACCCTGATGTTCGAGCTGATTGCGGAACGCTTCTGGCGCCAGCCGGCACAGCCTCAGCAGCTGTCTTATACGGGTGACATGATCCGGGTGGAATCCACCCTCATCGAGCGCGCATCGTCTGCAGGACTGCCGGTGGTTCAGTACGAAGGCTTGAGCTTGCCATCGCTGGCCGTTGAAGACGTCGCTGCGCCACAAGGTGATCTGGTATCCGCGCTGGGAAAAGACGGCGGCAATCACAATGAATGGATGATCGAGCGCTATAAACACCGTGTTCACGAGGTTTCCATGAACATGCTGAGCACTGGCACCACCATCATCTACATCACCTCTGCCAACGAGGATGCGCCAACTGCATTGGCAGTAGCTGACCGCCGTGGTCTGGGTAACAGCATCATGGACAAGGAGCAGCGTTACCCGATCCGCCATCTGGATAGCTCCTCCTTCGGCACCCGTGAGAAGCTGGCCGCCGACCGGATCTTCATTGCACGCCACAACCTGGCCATGGAAATCCAGCGCCTGGCGGACAGGGAGTTCGAGGCGCGCAAAGAAGAGATTCTGGCCTGGTACCGGGCCCGCATCGAAGCCAACATCGAACGCGTGTACGCCATGGCCCATACGGAAGGGGTCTGGGGCGAATATCAGCTGCCGCAGGGCAACAAGCGCTTCAGCGCAACATGCACCTATAAGACAGAGGAAGGACACCTGCGCTACCAATTGACCGAGATGCTTACCCACGAGGAATGGAAGCGCAAGCATCGCCATTTTGAGGCGAAAACCGCCCTAAACCAAGGCTGGAACAGCAAGGCCAAGGTGCCCTACTGCCATCTGAATGGCTCGACTTCCAGCTACATCCTGGGCATCAGCCCACAGTGCAAAGAAGACCTGGCCTTCCTGACCAACACCCAGGTGGATGAACTGCCCGATGTGTTGCAGCACTGGCATGTCGAGACGGATAGCACGGGCAATCACTTGCTTTCCCGTATCGACCCCATTGCCTGGGCCTTGCAGAACCCATGGGAAGAGCACTACCTGTTCAACATCCGCGTGGCCATGTCCACCCGCGCCGTCAACCACATCAGGAAGACGGCTCCAAGGCCTGAAGCGTTCGGCTACTTCTCGGAAAGCGGCTATGTGTACCCCTTCCGTAATCATGTCCCTGGTCTCGACCCTGAGCCAGAAGCATCCGAAAAAGCGGGCGAAGACAACTAGCCTTCACAACAACAATCGTGCCTGGCGTGACCAGGCCTGACGCGAAAACAAGTCCAGCGGGAGCCCTTGATATGAGCACGTACACGGAAAAACTTGAGAGCACGCTGGCAGCCATGGCAAGCAACCTGGAAAAGGCTGCGAGCGACTTGAGGCGACTTGCGAATCAGGTTGGTCAGGACGAGGACTTTCAGCAGGTCTCCGAGGCTATCATGATCATTCAGAACATGAATGCAGGTCTTCGGATTGACCGTCTAATCAACTTGCCGATTGAAGGCCTGACTTCCCGACTTCTCAGTCGCCAGAGCACAACCCCGCAGTAAGCCCGTTCAGACGTAAAAAAGGGCGCCGCAGCGCCCCCTACTCGGCTTGAAGCCGTATATTAAATCAGCACAGCCACCGAAATGATTCCACACAGGATCAGGCAGTCCTGCCAGTTGTAGAGCTTCTTGTGCTCAAGTGCCTGGGCATAGAGGTAACCCGCCAGCACAAGGCCGCTGTTTCGGATGATGGTATAGTTCTCGGCAGGGATCTGGGTAACGATCATCAGCACCAGCACCAGCGTGACGCAATGGCAGATGACCAACTGGGACACCACTGATGGCGTGAACTGCTTGGGGTCGAACCGCCGATACTCCTTGCGACTGAGGGAGAAGTAGCCGAACACCACCAGCATGATCAGGGAGCTTGCTGCTTGAAAGCTTGCCGGGTCGTATTGCTGGATCATTTTGCCCTGCATCATCAGCACCACCGCACCTAGGACACAGTTCCCCAGCAGCAGGCCTGGGCGATTGCACTCGCGAGATTTGATCTTGCTGCGGTAGAACAGGATCAGCAGCGACACGATGATCGCACTCATCAAGCCCCGATCGAACCAGGTTCGGTCATGCGCCTCGATTGTCCCCTGCATGCCGAAGAACCACACCACCAGGACAGAGGTGAAAGGCACCAGGGCATCGATCAGGAAATTGGCAAAGTTGAAGACGGTGAGGTTTTTCTCATTGAGCTTGCGGGCCTTGATCTGGGTCTTTACGAAGACCAGCAGCCCGACCTGAGTTACCCAAAAACGATAGTCACTGAGAAAATCGAGGGTGACCGGCGCTTGCCGTACGCACAGATATCCAGCCATGAGCAAAAAACCAGTGAGGCTCAGGGTAGCTGAGGTCAGGTAGCGGGTAGCGTATTGATTGACCTGCAGCTTCTGCAAATGGATGGTCAGGAGCAGCAATACTGGGAAAAATAGATAGATCATCATGACTGCTGTATAGGTTCCGGGCTGCTTCCTAGTGCGTGTCTACTCCACAGAGGCCAGAAGATATTGACTGAAGGCCCGAGTATACAGACATTTACACTAATATTGGAGAGCTGCCGGCCAGATGTCCATCACATTTTTGTCATGATTACAGCACAAAAAGCTTGTTCAAACGCAAGATATTTGGACACAAAAAACCCGGCTTTCGCCGGGCTTTGTCCTTAACCGCTGAGGTCAGCCAGGATGAGGTGCTCACCCCATTTACTGGTTGGTGCCCTCTGCCCTGGTGTGGTGATCCAGAGCGTCTGGTGCCGAGGCAGATGCTTGGGTGGCATTTCCGGCACCGTGATTGCGCCGTCAGTGAAGACGATGATCGGGGCGCCGTAGAGAGCATCCTTTTCCTTCATCTCCTTCCAGATGTACTCGAAACCTTCGGAGAAGTCGGAACCACCGCCGCCGTTGACCTCGAACTTGCCTTGCTCGATCTGGGCCAGGGCTTCCTTGGTGGTCATCACCCGCTGCAAGCCGGCGTCACACTGCACCACGACTACTTCCATGCCTTTGGAGGAGGCCAGGCGCTTGACCAGGCCCATCGCCATCCGCAGGTTGTCCTTGTCCGTTTCGTTGAACATCGAGCCAGAGGTGTCCATCAGGATGTAAATCCTGGAGGAGTTCTTCTTCTTGCCCGGCAGCAGCGGCGTGTACTCACGGAAGCTGTTGCGCTTGTTGGGGCGCTTGAAGGTCGCGCTGTCAGGACGACCATAGTTGCCGATCACCTTCTTGATTTTCTGGCCCAGGCGCAGCGGCGGGTTCAGAATGCCGTTGATTTCATCTTTGGCCCAGTTCGGCAGGCTACCCCAGCCGTTACCACCATGGATCTTGTCCTGACGAGCCGCCTGGCTGAGCATCTGACGCTTACGCTCCTGGGTTTTCTCGGGGGTCTCCCCCTTGAACGGGTTGCCGGCGATGTCATCACAGTTGATGTTGATGTCACCCTGCATGCCACCTGCACCCAGCTCTTTGGCCATCTCTTGCAGCGCTTTCTGCCAGGCACCCTGCTCCATCATGTTCTGGCCCGACGCCATGCCCTTTTCGAGGCCAGTCGAGTTTTCCTTGCCGCGCAGGGCATTCTGAATCTCTTGTTCGAGATTTTTCAGTGCATCCGCCACGTCGGCCTTAGCCTGACCCTGGGACATTGGGCCCTCACCGGTTGCGCCAGAACCTTGGCCTGCAGCCTGTCCAGCCTCCTGACCCGCCTGGGCGCCCTGCTGGCCATTGCCCTGCCCTTGGCCACCGTCCGGTTGCTGTCCACTCTGAGCGCCCTGAGCAGGCTGGCCATTCGAGCTTTGACCCTGACCTGGCTGACCCTGACCTGGCTGACCCTGACCTGGCTGACCTTGACCTGGCTGACCTTGACCTGCCTGACCCTGACCTGGCTGACCTTGACCTGGTTGACCCTGACCTGCCTGACCCTGACCTGGCTGACCTTGACCTGGTTGACCCTGACCTGGTTGACCCTGACCTGGTTGACCCTGACCTGGTTGACCTTGACCTGGTTGACCCTGACCTGCCTGACCCTGACCTGGCTGACCTTGACCTGGTTGACCCTGACCTGGTTGACCCTGACCTGGTTGACCCTGACCTGGTTGACCTTGACCTGGTTGACCCTGACCTGGCTGCCCTTCGCCCTGCCCTGGATCGGTGCCTTCATTCCCAGGCTGGTTACCATTTTCGGCGCTGTTGTCCTGACCCTGCTGAGGCTGGTCGTTACCACCCTCCACCTCTGGCTGAGGATTCTTGGTAACTTCGTCGACGTATTCGTCGGCGGTTTTGCCCATGGCCTCGTCCAGCTCGCGCAGGTTGTTTTCCTTGGTGGTCGGCTCGGGCTCACCGTCAACCTTGCAGGTGATGCGCTCCACTTCCTTGCCCATGTATTCCTTGAAGTCCTCCATGAGTTGCTTGTTCAGCTTCTCATTGGCTTCCGAGAACGGGTTGTGGGTGTGCGAGCTTGGCTGTTGCGGCGCCTTGTGGTCGAAACTGCCGGCCTTCTTGTCGGCATTGGCCACGCCGTCCTGCTCGAACGGGTTGTTGTTGGCGCGATCAACTTCACCAAGGTTATCCCGCATGGAGAAGCCATCATTGTTCTTGAGCAGCGAACGAAACTCTTGGCGCTCGGCATTGAGGTCTTTGTAGATACCGAGTTCTTTCTGCAGGCGCTCACGTTTTTTACCAACAACACGCATACCGTCGATCATGACTGACGAGTTTCGGCCTTGATTGCTTCCTCGCGCTGTTGGTCGGCGCTCGGCTGGCCACCACCGCCCATTGCGTTCTTGAGCTGCTCGCGAATCTGCTTGGTGCGCTCTTTCACGCCCTCATAGAGTTTGTGATAAATTTCTTCGCCGGAGTTGTTGTCGTATTTGCTGTCATACAGGCCGCCTTCTGGCAGCTTCACGGTGATCGAGTACGAGTCGCCTTTGACCTTTTTGATCTGGATTGTCGCCATACCCTTGATGATGATCGAGTTGATGGCGAAGTCATGCGCCCAGTTGGCGATCTCCGGATCATGACCTTCGAAACGCTTCCAGTAGTCCAAGGCTACGTGCAGCGCTTCGTGCACCAGAACGGCGATCATCTCCCCTACAGGGAGCTTTTTCATGAACTCCTCGTTGTAGACCACCACGCCCTTCGGAGAGACCCCGATGGTTGGGATGCTGTCAGTGGGGCCGGCAATCCACATCTCAGTGGCCAACACCCCGAAGAACGGGTTGTGGTTGCGAAGCTCCATCAAGACCACACGCATGTAGTCGAGGAAATCCTTATCGTACTGCCCCTTCTCGGTCATCGCGGGCTTGATGGTTGTGGCCTGGTCACTCATGATGCGAACCTTGTTGTAATGTCATAATTCAGTCTGACATGTGCACTTCGCTTCATTCTACTCCTTTTTAACGTAAATTGCTTGATAGGGCCGAATGTTGTCCGACACCGACCAGTGATTTGAAGGGGAGAGCAAAAAGCCTTCGCAGGGCTGGCGCCCACACATGTTGTCCGACACTGACCGGAAGTTTGGCAGCGATGGTGTTGGCTTCGCTTCGGCCTTTTCCGCTTTTTCGCTCCACCCTTCCCTCCGTCCCGTCGTCTCCCCCGCACCCCCCAAACACGCCCTTGATCCTGTCTCCCCCAACGCCTTTCTATAACAAAATTCTAGAATCACAACTCTTTAATAACGAAAAAGCCCTCCAGAGGAGGGCTTACAATGCAGTTGTTGCTCAGTTGCTGAGCGATGCGCTCATGCGCTTGATGTCGTCAATCACCTTGTCAAACTGAGCTTCTTGCAGCACTGGATCATTCAAACCTTTCAGGTTGTAAACCCACTTCGCGATGATGGAGCCGAATGGATCGCGGGTGGAGTCTTTTTCGCTTTTGCCCAGATTGGCCGCCATTTGGTTGGCCATCACATCACGCACCACGAAAGCGCCCATTTCGCGGTTGCCCGACATCAGAGCCGCAGTGGCGTAGCACATCTTCTTGGTCAGCTCTTCCTTGGCCTCACGCGCCTGCTCACCCTGCAAGTTGGCGTGCTTATCGTTGATCTTGTCGTTCAGTCGGATGACAGTCGCACGCAGCGAGGTGGCGATGGCAAAGACACAGCCCATCTGGTTGCGTTTTTCTTCCGGCAGATCGCGCCACACCTTTGGATTTTCAAGGATCTCTTCCGAGGTCGGGTACTCCATCAGCATGGTGGCGAAGATGTTGAACGCATCGCCGGCAGGCTTGCCGCACATGGAGCGAACGAAGCTCGAAGCGGTTGGCCAGAAGGCACGTGGGGTGTAGTTGCGCACGCCACCGCACTTGGCGAACTCCAGGCCCAGCGACGTCCAGTCACGTGGCGACGGGGTCTTGCCGTTCTCGTCCGAATACTTGTCGTCATCCGCACCGGGGGCGAAGAAGGAGCCCTGCTCCTTCAGGAAGCCGACAACAGCAGGATCGAGGTTTACGTTGCAGGGGTACTTCAGCCAGGCATCGAAGTCCGGCTCGTATTCAACGAACATCGAGCGGCCCAGCAGGGCTTTGTTCCACTCGACTGCAGAGCAACCGTCGCCGACGCCGTTACCGGTCATGGCAATCAGGACGTTCTCGCCCAGCTCGAAGTCGCCGATGCGACCGAACTGCACCAGCTCCAGCAGACCGGACTGCAGACGCGGGTCAGCCAGCGTCACGTCGTCAAGCAGCAGAACGCCGTAGCCACCTTTGATGTTTTCTTTGAGTAGCGGGATGATTTGCGATTCGATCAGCGGCTGAGCCATTGTCCAGAAAGACACATCCTCGCCGTCGGCGTCTTTCAGGCGTTTGCCTTCGGCGTCATGCTTGAACTTCTTGTCAGGCACCGGGTACACACCGAAGTCTTCGGCGCTGCGCGAGGCCATCGGGATACGGACAAACTCTTCTCCGTCACTGACCAGGGCCATCAGGGCGCTGGTCTTGCCGATGCCAGCACGGCCACTGAGGATGAGTCCACGCATCCTGTTGTTTTCTTGACGGGGAATTACGTTGAGCTTGGTAGTCATTGCTGTGCTAGCCTCAAAAATTGACCTTTCCTTCAGGACTCCCCCGATCCTAGCACAAATCCCCGCAGGGGCGGCAGTAGCTGGGCATTCCCGATCTGATAATTCCACATTAGCAACGGAGTCTAACCGATTGCACCATTTTTTTCTCAATTTACGTGAAAAAAATAAGTGTGGTTTCGTTAATGATTGCCACTTTGGCAATAACTAACTTGACGCTCCACGTGTTCTTCCATATATTGACTGCACACCGAGGGACACTCTATGACCGGAATCAATACTCTCGACCTGTACCTGGTTGACAAAGGCGTCGCATTCGAGATGATGCCCAAAGGGCTCCCGCGCCCGCCTTACGATCATCCCGTCAGCCCCTATGCGATCAAGCTCAACGGGCGGCCAGCGCAAATCCTGCTTGCGCAAACGTCGTTCCTGGCCCCCGAAGACCTGCCGGCAGGATTCGAGGGCTTTGAATCCTACCCTGAGTCTGTCATCAGTGCCCTGCTCGAACGGGGTCGGCTTGAAGCCATGACGCTTCTGAACAACAACATCCAGATGTTTGTTGATACAAAGCTGCTTGAGCGCGAGCACCTGGTGTTGCCCACCGGCAAGCGCGGTCAATACCTTTGCCTGAAAACCGAGGCATTTGTCGAGCACTACCAGGATCTGGTTGTTCCCACCGAGTTCAAAAACGTTCAGGCCTTGCATGAGCAGGCATTTGATGTCGGGGTCTACAACCGAAAGCGCATCGAGCAGCTCGGCCTTGAGGACAACACGATCCCACCCTTCCCTGAAACGGCACGGCGGATCATTGAGCTGTTCCAGCAAGGCGGGGAATTCCCGATGCAAGACCTGGTCGAGATCCTGGAGCAGGATGCTCCGATCAGCGCCCAAGTGATTTCCTGGGCCAATGCTGCGGCGACCACCAATCGCCCTGCAGGGTCGATTTACTCGGTACAGGGGGCTATCAGCCGCCTTGGCATCAACAAAACGCTGCAATACGCCATGCAGTCGGCAATGTCCAACTCTTTCCGGGTGCGCAAAGACCTGGCCCCCATGGTGGAGTCAGCCTGCTTCAACTCGTTGATGTCTGCCTTCGGAGCCAGCCACATTCACCGCCTTGAGGGTGGAGCCTCTCCCCAGTCGGCTTACCTGGTGGGGCTCATGCACAACCTGGGCGAAATGCTGCTGATGCACTTCCTCTCCGACCATGCGGTGCGGTTCATGCGCCTTCATGAGCTGAACCCTCACCTGTCCCGCGAGTCGCTGTCCCGTGAAGTGTTCCGGATCAGCTTTGCGTCTGCCACCCACTTGCTGATGAAGTCCTGGAGCATGCCGCAGAACATGGTCGACTCCTGTACGGCCTTGTCGACCTACAATGACAGTGGTGCTGACAGCCTGGCCAACAACGTGCGCAGCTGGCAGATCGCCGTAGGTGACAGTGGTCTTGTCCCGCTGTCGTTTGTGCCGTTCGGCTGGCGCGAAATCCCCAGCTTCCCGGTCGCGGAATCGGTTATCAATGCCAACTTGAAACAAATTTCTGATTACCGAACCCAGGCCAACATGATTTCCCGTCGATCGACCTGAGCAAAGGCCTAAACTTGCAAACCAGAGCCCTTAAAAGCTCTGGTTTTTTTTGGTCTCAAAGAAGATCAACAGCTTTGCGCACAAACCGGAGCCGCCCTAACGGGCTGAATCCTCGCCTGGTCGTGCTTTGCCTGGCGAGGAGACTTGGTGATGCTGCTGACGCGCTGCCTTACACCATCCGACTTTCACGCACCCGACGAATCTCGCGCATTTTGCGCAGGTAAGTGAATTCATCGGTGGCTCCGATGATGATGTCGGTAAAAGTGCGGGTGGCGCGGTGGGCAAACAGCCAGGGGTCAACCCAGCTGACCTCAAATTCCATGAAAAAAGCAGGCGCCCTGCCGGGCACGCATTCGGTAATGATGCCCTCAGGACGATAGATGGTGTGCTCACCCTTGCGATTGATCAGTTCCAGAGGCTGCTTGTCCTGGTAAATCAGGTGAATCTTTTCCAGCGGCAGTCCCAGCTGCTCTGCAGCGCGGGCTTTGCAACGCTCGATGCGCCACAGCTGGTGGGCTTGCCAGTCGCAGGAGTGGCTATCAGCTTCGAAGAGTTCTTGTCGCGTGACCCGGTGCTGTAGCATCTTGACTTACTCACTTGACCCATCCATGGAGGCGGAGTCTGTATCCAATTCGACCGCTTGTCAAATTTTGAGCTTGCGAGGAATCGGTCGCAGCAGTATTTTAGCGTATATTGACAAGGACAATAAGAATGCACACTACCCTATTGCTCAAAGAGCGCACTGCTGCTGAGGCGGAATATGCGTTTGACGAACATCTGCGTTTCAAGCTGCATGAATTCCTGAAAAATGAATGTATCCTCACCCAGGCTGGCATTGAGCGCGTCATGCCCGTGCTGCTTGAGATTTACATCAATGGCATTTATGGCATGCAGGTGCAATTCGACATTCAAATTCCACCGAATTCAGCCTATGCGCCGTTTGAGGGTGTGATCACCCAGTACGCCAAGGAAATTTCGCCAGGCTTCATGAACACCTTGAGCAATGCGACGGCGCTGGCCTCATTCCATATGCTGCAAGCGACAGCCAGGCACCTGGCAGCCCTGGATGACAAGGCGCATAAGCGTCAGCCACATTAACGGCAGACCAGCAAGCTGGAAGATGCGACCCCGCCCCTGCCCAGCTCCACCAGGGCACCCCCATTTTAAAATGGGGCAGCCGCCCTGTGGATAGAAAAAAGGGCCCCGGAGGGCCCATACAAAACAGGTGATCGTCAGGCGACCTGCTGCGCACCCAGATTTTCGTCGTTGTCCGCACCCGCCATGTCCAGGCTGGTCTGGCCAGCGGCTTCGGCCTCGGCATCACGCGCCGCTTGCAGGATCTTGGCGTCGTCTTCGGCGAACTTGGTCTGCATAGCCTTGATTTCGCGCAGCATGTCGTCGAGCTTGGCGCGGGTGCCTTCTGACAGAGCCTGGTAGCCTTCGTCGGCCTGGATCTCCTCGGCCATTTCGAAGAGCGGGCGGGATTCCTTGACCAATGCTTTTGCGAACTTCACGCCAGGCATGTGTTTTTTCATGATCTTTTTCGCGCCCGCTGCCTTGGAGACCAGGGCCGCCTGCTTGAGAACTTCCACAGCCTTGTCGCCGTGAGCCATCATCAGGTCGTAGGACTCGGTCACCGACATGGAGCCCGACTCGACCGCTTCAACGATCTCCAGGGGCGCCGATGCCAGCAGCAGCAGTTTTGGCAGGTGCGAGGCCGAGACCAGGCCTTGCATCCCTTCGACAATCTGTTTTTCGGTCTGGTCGAAGACCACGTACAGGCGCTTGCACAGAATCGCCAGCTCGTACGGACGGAACGGTTCGGTGTTGTTGCCCTGGGCCAGGCCGTACTGCAGATCCAGCTCGCTGGTACCCATTTTCTTGGTGACCATCGGTGCAAGCCATTTGTCCGCGAAGTCCTTGTCGGTCTTGGACATTTTTTCAATGTACATCAGGCCGGCATCACGACGACGACCACCCTCGACAACGACGATCACGTCCTTGCCATCCTTCTTGATGGCATAGCCGGCCAGTGGCTTGTCAGGGTACCAGCCATGCTTTTCCATCGACGCTGCCAGGGCGCGGATACCCTCCCAGTACTTCTCGTCTTTGATACGCGGGTTGAAGCCGTCAATGACGATGGTTTCGGTCAGCTTGACGCTGTACATGTCCTTCTTGGTACCGATGTCTTCCATCGCCACCTTGACGCGACCGGCGATTGGATTGAAGCGCAGCGTTGGGTTCAGGCCGAACTGGCTCGCAACGTGATCACACAGGGCATCTTTCTGAATTTCGCTCATGACAAATCCTCGCGTTGTATGTGATATGCGTCTTTGCGCAGACCGATTGTTCCGGCCATGGATTTGAGTATACTAGGTATACGCTAACCGTCAACCATCAGGCCGGCCAATTTACACCTAAATTGTTTTGGAATGAGATCAGTAGATCGTTGTGCAGCGGATACGCCCGGTGTCAGTGATCTGCCAGGCACGTTCGCCAAAAGCAGTGATCTCGATAGCGAACCCGAGCTTGACCAGCGCAGCAAGAGCCCTGGTGTTGGCGCGCACGTTCGAGCGAGTCAGTGTCCTGGCGGAGCACAGCTCAACCAGCTGAGACTCCCTGGCGGAGCTCAGCTTGACCCTGGCAATGCCTTCATAGTCAGGCTCGGGCACGGTTTCGGTCATGGAATGGCTCCATCAGAAAGATTTCTAAAAGCCCGCAGGACTCACTGAAGTAAATCCAGCGCACCAGGGGCGTACTGGAAGGTGAATTCGCCCATACTAGGCCGTGGCTTGGCAATATGCATGGTAAGCGGTTGGGCTGCCCGTTCTGCACTTTCAGACCTGGAGGGAGCCACCATCAGTATGCAGTCGTCCACGGCAACCGGTCTGGTGCTGAGCACAACGGCGATCTTGCGGGGCATGGCGGGCTTGTGTTGTTCAAGCCAGGCGCTGAGGCTGGCATCGCAATGGGCAGTCGTCATGGAGGCTACTCAAAGGGAAAATGGCGCACCAGGCAGGACTCGAACCTGCGACCATCCGCTTAGAAGGCGGATGCTCTATCCAGCTGAGCTACTGGCGCGGGAGTGGCCACCCTTCCCACCAGGTGGCCGTTGCTTCCACAACCTGCGCATTCGCTTCAGGTCATGTGCGGGTGACACTTACCGTCCGGCATCCTGGCCACCTGCGCAGATGGGTCAATGGCTGTTAACTGACCGAGGCATCAGCACTCAATGAGCGGAGACAAACGTCGGCAGCTATCCAGCTTACCGGGGTGAAGCGTCGAAGCGGGTTCAATATTATGGTTAAGCAAACGAGCTGTCAAACACTTTCAGGTTGGCTGTGGGCCGCGCTGCACCTGGTGGAAAGCATGCTCTTTGGTGCGGGCGCGACGGACACTCAGGTGCGCCCCGGATCCTACGTCATGGTGCCCTGCCAAGCTGACCCAGACAGCGCCCAACAGTGAAGCAATGCGAAACAGTGAAACCACGATGACCCTCCTTGTGGATCGAGGCACCCGCCCTCGGACGCCCTGAGTGCAAGCCAGGTCGGCTTGCGTGTCTAGTGATGGGCGCTGATTCAGCCCCCGAAAAACGAAAAGCGCCCCACGGAGGGGCGCCTTGGCAACTCAAGACGCCCTACTGCTGGGCCTTTTGCGCATCCATGTGCTCAACGGATGCGTGCAGCAGATCTCGATACTGCGCCAAGGTGATCTCGGACGTTGTCCAGAACACGTTCTGACCGATCTCCACCCAGCCGCAGGTGGTTGGCCTAGGCGGATGCTCAGCGGCCTTCCTGCGCCCTTTGACAGGGGCTAGTGACCTGGTGTCCGCTGCAGGGAAGTGTGCGCCGCACTTGGTGTGCAGCTTGCCTTGTGCCAGCAACGTCAGCTGCTTTTCAATGTGCGCCCAGCTCTGCGTCTGAGGATCGTAAAAGCAGGTGACCGTGCAAATCACCTGATCATCACCGTAGGCAATGACTGCCTTGGCCTCGACCAGGTGATCGCGACAATCATTGGCAGTGCGCAAAAATCGCGCAAAGGCGCCAAACTCGTACTCGGCGGCGCCCATGTACTCCAGACTGAAGGCCTCGCCAAAGCGCAAGCCTGGGCGCCGGTCGGCGTCAGCCAGCCTCAGTCGCTGCACGTAGCAGAAATCATCCAGCGCTTCCGGAGGCGCTGGCGGCACCCCGGCCTTACAGGTAGACATACCCATGGCTATTCTCCCGACTGTGCGTTGTGCCAGTGAGCAGGCCGACCGGCAGCGCCGATCGCCTGAGCATCCGCCTCGGCCTTAACCAGTGAGCTGGCGGCTACCAGTCCTACAATGAAGGCCATGGACAGCCACTCGCCTTTCACCTGGCGACCTGCAGTTGGTAGCTTGGCACCGTGTGGCGCTGATGGTCTTTTGACCATGGGGCGAACGAGACCAGCACGAACAGCACTACCAGTGCCGCCGCCTTTACCGCTTTGACCCGCCGCGCTTGCAGCGATTCCGCTTGCTTGATCATCATTCATCCCTCCAGCGCCTTAAGCCAGCCCTTCGCGGCTCGCTCCAGATGTGCCCTGGCCATTTCAATCGAATCGAACAGCCCCTGATCAGGCTTGATACCCTTGAGCAGGAACGTTGCCTGGAATTTCCTGGGCGTGTTCTTCGCCACTACCGCATTGCTGATGGTGGCGAACTTGATTGCCCCGACCTTCAGCGATTGGACGGCCTGTGGATCGTCGCTCCACACCAGCTGAAAAGATGGTGTCTGGGCCGCTGGCGCTGGCGCTGACAAGCCAGCTTTTGCACCCAAATTAAGCTGCGAGTCTTGCCTGAGCAAGCTGGCACTCAGATCGCGAAAGCGCAGCACCGTACGCGACTGTTCAGTGGTCAGCGCCTTGAAGGAAAGTTTAGCATTCTGGGCATCGCGGGCGCTGATGCTGACATCACCGGTTTCGATGTAGTTGGCCCACATGGCAACAGCCATTGCCTGAATTTGAAGATCCGTTCGATCGTGCATATTCCCCCCTTACGCCACAAGATCAGCGTCGGCAACGGACACCAGGAACTTACTCGGCTCCACGCACACCACGCGGAAGGGGGCGCCGCAGCTGCAGCAGCTGTCGGTGCACGCCGAGGCCTCGCCGACGCGACCAGGGATGACGAAGTCTTCAACCTGCTCACCCTGATCGGCATTGCAGTGGGGGCAAACCAGACTCTGACCAGCCGCCAGAGGGGTATCGAGTGTATGCATGGCTGTCTCTCGCGTTGTGGTGTGACCGAGCCTGATGGCTTCTGTGACCCTTAGTGGGTATACGGATAATATACCCGTATATTGACACCAGCAACCCAATATTTGCCAAAATGGCCATTCAAAATGCACAAAGCCCGAACGTGTCGGGCTTTGATCACCAGCGAGGCGCAGCTTAAGTGCAGGCTTCGCATTCCGGATTGTCGATCGAGCAGGCTTTGGGAACATCGGCTGCCTGGTCGCTTTCCAGGACAAAACCTTCGTCGTTGTCGGCGATGTCTTCATCCCAGCTGATGGCTGGTTTAGCGGCGGCGGCAGCTTGTGCTTGGCTCATGTGCGGTACTCCTGAGAGGGATTGCAGAGTCGCTGGGCGGCGGCTCAGCGGTGGTTGATGATTTCATTGTAGCCATGAAATTCAATGTAAAGCCAGCACATCAAGACCAATTTCATAACCACCCATCACCCCTACAAACCCATGTGGTCATGCTTGGTCGAGATCAGGTTTTTAAGCCATAGCAACACGGAAACCAATGCGTAGAGAACGCGCATGCAGCCGCGCTTGCACCGGGCCAGCACACTAGCCATGGCTGAACGCCAGGCGGACGGCGTGCACAGCAGCCAATACGCAGCTGATAAGCGCGCAGAGGGCAATGGCCAGGCAGATCACCAGGAGCTCAATGGCCACCACGGGATAGCCTGGCAGCGCAAGGAAGCTATGGGTGTGGGAGGCACCAATAGAGGCCCCCAGGCTTACCATCAGAAAGATCAGGGCCCGGCACACCTGAGCAAGCGCTTCAGGCGCGGGGGATGCTGTAGGGAAGGTGCGCACGATAGGCACGAAGCGGGAGGAGTGAGCTTGGGCGCTAGCATGGCGGTCTCCTGGGCGGGCAAAGTCAGGCTCTGCCACACCCGGCTATCTGTTGGTGTGCGGCGGCTTGTCCGAACTGCACGAGCGGGCGCCTTTCGGTAAACCCGCAACAAAGAAGAGTACGATGCTGACGCCCAGAAGGGTGGTTACCAGCGCCTTCGGCTCGGTGTCTACCTGGCCCGAGGACAAGCCAAAGTAGATGAGCAGTGCACCTACGAAGGCGCCGGCAATACACAGTGCCCATCCCACCAGCGAGCCCAGGTCTCGGCTCCTGGGTTTATGATGCACGCGGATCATAATCCATACTCCAATGAATACTGAGCGTGAGTATACTTGGTATACATTGCTTGTCAAATTGCGAATGCAGAAAAGAAAAAGGCCATCACAGGGATGGCCAAGCGCTCTAATGATCAGATCAACAACTGACAACGAACAACATGAGTGGTACGCCGGTTCCTTACAACTAAATATACCAATAAACAAAAACCCCGCCGAGGCGAGGTTTCTTTGAAAAGGCTGTTATTCCAGCCAGCCTTCTACAACATCGGCGCCGTACTGGGCCTTCCACTCTTTCAACACCTTGTGGTTGCCACCTTTGGTTTCGACGGTTTCACCGCTGTGCGGATTCTTGTACTTTTTCACCACCCGTGCTTTACGCGGGGTGCGGGTAACGCCGGCGATGGCGGCGGTCTTGCCAGATGCCTTGCCCAGGTGAGGGGCAATGGCCAGGGCGATGCTTTCCAGATCCAGGCCTTTCTCTTTGGCTTCGGAAAGAATCAGATCAACCAGTACTTCAGTGGCTTCGTACTTCGGGCGAAGTTCTTCCAGGCGGGCCGCTTGAAGCTGAATTTGAGCTTCAAGTTCACGATATTCGGCGATTTTGCTCATGTGATTGACTCCATACAGGGCGCAGGTGAATTAAATGGCTCATGGCCTGACAAGAATATTAGTAATAAAATTAATTCATGTCAACGACCTATACATCAAATTCAAAATTGCAGACGAAAAAAAGGGCTCCGAAGAGCCCTAAGATTAGCACAACGCGAGTGCACTAATCTGCGCACCAGGAAGACCCCGATGCAGAGAAAAAATTGACCTAAGCGGCTGATCGAACAGCATTTTTGGTCTGTATTGGGAGTATAAGGATGCTATACCAGGACGTCAATATCTTATTTAAATTACCGTCAAATAAGTGTCGACCATAATCTTAACTTCGCGGCTAACACTCACCCATCCGGAACAGGCGCAAAGCTCCCTGATGAGTTGGAGCTTGCCCCGCGATCACCCGTTCTCACTGACCCAGGGTGCCTGTACGACAGCCCGGCAAGCCGGAAGTAGCGATCCCCTCCAGGCAATGCCCCGATGCCCACCAATTTTCATCTATCCCGAATCTGAGGCATAAAAAAAGGCCAGCTAAGCTGACCTTCTTTGCTCCCAAACGATCAAGCCGTCTGTTGCAGAGCCTCGGGCGCTGGCGCCGGAACCTTCTTGCCGATCGCGGTGACCAGCAGGTTGAGGTTGGTGCCGCCACGCATCTCGTGCTGGATGCGCGTACGGGTGGATTCGTTACCGGCCAACCACTCAGCTGCCAAGGTTTCTATTTTTTTCGGACTCATACCGCTCATAAGGGGGTGCACCTCGAATACTTGAATTGAAAAAGGTGGCCCGCAGGCCACCCCTTGATCACTGGCCGTTAGGCGGTGGCCGCAGCGTTGGCAGCGCGCTCGGCGGCTTCCTGGGCGTGTGGCTTGCGACCCAGTTCGATTTCGTCGACGCGGACTTGCACGTCATGGTAAGTCTTGCCGTTGCTGGCCAGGTTGCCCTCAGGGCGCTGCAGGCTGCCTTCGATGGTGATGGTGCGGCCCTTGGTCAGGTGCGGGGCAACGCCGGTCTTGCCGGTGTCCACGAAGTAGGCGAAGGGGTAGGCCATGGACTGCTCGACGCGCTGACCATCTTTGGTGTAGGAGTTGTCCACCATCAGGGTGCCGTTGATGACCTGGGTTTTTTCGTTGACGGTGCCAACACGGACGTCAGCAGCCAGGTTGCCGGAAAGAATGATTTTGTTCATGGTGAATCCTCGCGTTGTGGTTTATTTGGATCAGGGTGTTTTCCCTAATTCACGCTCTCAGTATATGAATGCTATACCCAGACGTCAATATATATTTAAAGCGATTTACGCAATTTCTCGAATATTTTTCAGATCGTATTGCCTGGCGCGCTGCAACAGCAGCTGCAGACGCTCGCGGCCCACCAGGAGCTGTTTGAGCGTACCCAGGGAATCCGCCAAGATCCCCACTTCTTCGGGGCCAAACGCAACCATCGGCGGCTTCAGGCCCTGCTCTTGGGCCAGTAGCGCGGCCTCGGCGTAATGCTCCCCAGCCAGGTAGTGAGCCACCGAGATATCCACCTCGACCACGGCCACCTCCCTGTCCCCCAGGGCGTTTTGACCGAACACCAGAAATGGCAGATTGACGTTCATGCTACCCCCATGACCCTTAACCAATTTAATGCTATCCCGTAACTCTAAGCGCCCGAAAAGCTACCTAGACCATTTTGTAAAACAAAAACAGAAAAGCCCTGAATTAACAGGGCTTTACTGGATTCTCAGCGCATCTAAACCGTAAAGTCTAGATGCGAATGATACTCACTCAGAACGGAATATCATCATCATGGCCGTCGAAATCCGCTGCCGGGGCGTTGCCTGCCGGTTGTGGCGAAGCCTGGTGCTGAACCGACTGGGCGAGTTCGGCGGCCTGCTGCTCGGCAGCGATTTGCTCAGGCGATTTCTGCTCCTGTGCCGAACCGGAGACCGGGGCGGCGGCGATGTCCTGGCCGGTGAAGCGCAGATCGCCCAGGCGGGTCAGGCGGATGCCTGGGTTGCGGTAGACATGGCCGTCCTTCTCACGCTCGCTCAGGAACGGGGTACCCACCACGGTGACGCCCTTGCCCTTGGTCAGGTATTCCTTGACGTTGTCCAGGAAGCCCGATTTGCCAGTGGCGACGATCGAGTGGTAGCTGGTGACCTGGGTGCCGTCAGCTTTCTTGAACTCGTTGACCGCAACGGTCATGGCGGCGGTGTCACGGCCATTTTGGCTGGAGATGGAAACTGCGGAAACCAGGTTGCCGACGACGATATGCTTTTTCATGGGTTTTGCCTCTCGCGTTGTGATTTGAGTGTCTGACTAGTTGTTGCCAGTTCACGATTCAAAGTATAGGGATCCTATACCCGGTCGTCAATATATATTTAAAGCGATTTCGAAATTATTTTACGAAAAAGGCCTGCAAGGCAGGCCCATTGGGGTTTGCAGGGGTTTCCCTGAGAATTAACCCAGTTCAGCTTCCGAGGTAACGCCTGGCTTGGCGCGCTCACGGATGGAGAACCCCATATCGCGCAGGATCGGATGGCCTTTGTTGATGAAGAAATCAGCAAAGGATCCGGTGCTGCGACGGAAGTCCTTCAGCTCCTGTTGCAAGGCTGGGTAATCGGCATGCTCTGCGCCCAGGGCGCTCATGCGGAACGCGATGCGCTCAGCAGCCAACGCATCCTCGTCGCTCCACAGCTTGGCAGTGATGAGGGTCATGGCGGTTGGGGTTTTGTCCACCTTGAAGTTCTTGATGTTCAAGGTGCCGATCTGGCCGTAGACCAGCTTGGTCGGGTCGTTGCGTTGAGTCAGCAGCACAAACTGGCGCTCGGCCTGGTCTTCGCTTTCGACTTCCTTGCCCTGGGCATCGAGGAACTTGCCATCCTTCTGGCGGGCACGGGTCTTGAAACTGCCGTCTTCATTCTTTTCACGCATTGGCGCTTTGACGACAAAGAACGCGTTCTCGCCGTCGCCGATCTTGTCGACGTAAGCCATGCGCACGGGCAGTTCTACGCCGTCTGCCGTGGTTTCGCGCAGGAAGGCGTGGATTTTGCCATCGTCCTTCAGGCGCAGCTCCATTTTCATAAGCTTGTCGTTTTTGGCCAGTTCGATGTTGCTATTGGTAGTGGTCATGCCGTTTCCCCTGGGGATGTATTTTAGTTCTCAATTTATTTATAAACCGTGCGAGGCTTCGCTGCCAAGCTTTTCCGACCACTGAAACCAATTTCTGAAAAAATCGATATTTTTCAATGACCCAGGCCCACCCACCATCAAAAAAAGTTGACCTACTGGTCATCACAACGATTTTGATTTATTTGTCGCAAAAACGACCAGATATTCTTGACACGCACGCTCTAGGTCACTATTTTGCACGTGTACGTAACTCTGGGGAGCGCCCGACGTGACAGACAACCATAATCCCGACGTGCTACAAAACTTTTTCAACGAAATGATGACTCGGGGCCTGGTTGCGAACACTGATTCGCTTGCCGAAATCAATGATCGGATGAATGAAGCCAAGGCCGAAGACCTGTCTGAAGTCGACCCTGAGAACGCTTGCCTCCACGAAATGAAGGCAATTGAGAGCGCCTTCGGGCCACTGTTTGGCAGCTACCGCCGTGAGGATGATCGCATCTTCATGGACATGTCGACCAAGGACATGGGTTTTGTTACCAACTTCATTCGCACTGCCTTGATGATCATGGAGGCTTTTGGTGCAGGCATGGCCCGGCAGCGCGAGATCGCAACCGACGTGGAAGCCCTGGTCAACAACCTGGTGGTCAAGCCGCACTGCGAAGAAACCGCGCACGAGACTTTCTCTTTCATGGTCGATCAGGGCTTCGAGAGCAGATTGGTCGACATGATGGCCACCGCCATGGCCGAAGCCACCGAGACCAACATCTTTCACCATGTCGCCCAGTACCTGCTGGAACTTGCCTTGGTGCCCCGTGACTCGCATGGTGCGCAACGCATGCTGTCACAGCTGGTGAGCGGCTCCATGGTTGAGCGATTTGCCATGGAGCAGATCCGCCAGAAGCCCGCCAAGCCGGCTATCAGAGCTGTTCAGGGAACACCTGCTACAACCCCTGGGACACCTGGCAACACCACGCCCAAGGCCACAGAAAACGGCAAGAAAGCATCGTTTCTGTCCGTCGTCAAAAGAGACTGACGCAAAGGGCAGGGATGCCCCCTCAAATCTCCCGAATTGACTCGCGAATCAGCTTTTCCCTACCCGCCTTGATCTGCTGCATGCTGGCCAGCACCGTACTGGCATAGCGATGCCCAGTCTTCCTCGCCGCCCTACTCCGCTCATACTTCCCAGGCCCAACATTGTAGTAAGCCAGCGCCTTTCCCCAGCTCCCGGACAGCTCGTAATAGTGGGCCAGGATCTTGGCTCCGCAGTCGATATTGCCAGCATCGGTCTTGAGGTTGCACTGCTTTCCCCACACCCTGGGCAAGACCTGGGTTAGCCCTACGGCACCGGCAGGCGATCGCCGGCCACTGCGAAACTCCGACTCGGCATTGACTACAGCGGCGATGAGTGAAGAAGGGACTTGATGGGTTTCGGCGCTTTTTTCGATCAGCGGGGCGATATTGATAGCAACCTTGGGGGAGATCTCAAGCTTGGCTTGCAAGGTGCCTGCCAGGGCCTTGGCTTTGAGGTTGCTATCGATATTGAGAGGCTGGGTTGCTGCAGGTTTTTTGACTGGCTGTCGAATCTCTGGCGTTCGAAACCAGTCCCAGTAGCTGGCATTGCCTTCAAGGTAGGCACTGGTGGCTTGATTGATCAGCACCTGGTTTGCCCTGAACGCCGGATTGTCCACAGGTGCACTGCGCTGCAGCGATGTGATCGGCGCGCAACCGATCAACAACGTCATGCAGACGCTGGCGCTTAACAATTTAGGTGAAAAAACGTACGATCGCACATGACTGTCCTCACTCGGGTGGATGAACGTCAAAAACGTCCACTTTCCTTTTTAAAGTAAATGACAGCACGGAATCAAGATTTTTATTTCATATATTGATATGTGGCGGTGACGATTGAGCCACTTTACGACGTCTAAGAACAAGGCCGCAAATGCGGCCCTTTCCACCCTATGAGCTCAATAACCCGTATGTTCGCGGATACGCTGGCGCTCTTTCTCGCTGACCTCGCCGAGCCATTCCAAGGCCCTCAAGTGCAGTGCTGAACCCAGCTTAGCTTGGGCCACCACCCATTCCCAGGCCTCCTCGTCGGTCAGTGCTGGCGTGGTGTCGTCTTCAGGCTCCGAGCCCATGAGCTGGATTACCAGTCCATCAGCGTCGCTATCAAAAAAGTCGAAGAACCAGCCTTCGGTGGCATAGATGCGCTCGAAGTCGTTTTGATTGCAAAAACCAAAGCCGCCCATGCATTTGATGCCGTCGAACAGGGCCAGCTCTTTAGATGCCCATGTCTCCACGGATTCATAGCCGGCACGATCGCACATCCATCGCCACCCATCCTCCTCGACCGAACGCCGGAGGTGCAAACTCAGCCTCGATTCATTTTCCAGGAGGTTGTCGATATCGTGCTGGAGTAATCGACGCTGCGCTGCCTGTCGACCACGGAACCCGCCAATCTGGCCGTCCTTGACATGATTTGCAGCATCCCCCTCGTCGAGGCTGAGTTCTCCCTTCACAGCCTGGCGATCGGCTACGAGCCAACCGTCCCGGTACACCGCTGAACAATGGCGGGGCGGCTCAACGCTCCAGGAGCGCTCATCTGAATAGGCATGGAGGCTCATCAGCCCATGGCAAGGGTGCAGGTGCTTGTCCAGGTGATTAGAGACCTGGTGAATCAGGGTGCTGCCATTGTCGACGGTGATCTTGCGTGGCAGGCGCAGGAAAATATTGTCAAGGAAGCTCACATCCAGCGCTGGAGCACTTCCTTCGGTAAGGGCGGCATGGGCTACTTTCGCAAAAAAGTCCTCGATACCTTCATCCGACTTCAACAGGCGCTTGACCTCAAGAGGGTATGCCCCGTGCTGCCTGCAGTACTCCCTTAACCTCCAGATCAGGTTAAGTGCTTGGGTCAACGGCTCCATCGACTGCACAGAAGTGCTTACCTTACGATCCACCAGGCCCAGGGCGGTATTGAAGTCGGCGGCGCCCAGCAGCCGCGCCGAGACCTCATCGAGCCGACGCCCCTTTACGCGGGTGGAGAGTGCTTCGCTCAGGACAGTGCCAACCCTGTCACGAAATGACAAAAGCTGCTCTTTGGATTCAAACAGATCGATCGTGCTCATGAGGCTTCTCCCGTGCATGCCAAGCAATGATCCGCCCATTTCACTTCGCATGCTCATTAAGAGCCATCATGGAAGAGAGGTGTAGTTCAGGTTACACGCGTTTGAACCTTGACCAGGTGGTCGGGCGGGGCCGCTTCGCCAAGCGATCAGACCTCTCGCTGCGCAGGATCCGCAGGAACTGACTGACGCCCTGAGTATAGGAATTCGATAGCCAGGACGTCAACCAGCGTAGGGGTTAATCGTTTATTGGCTCGACGTACTGAAAGACCTTGATCGTGTCCTGCCGGCGAGTCGGGTATTTAAGCTGCGCGGTCAGCTCGGGCTGCTCCTGCACTGCGTCGAAGAATCGATCGCTGGCGCACCCACCCAGGAATGGAAATGGCTGGAGGGTGTAGTCGGTCACCTCGCCAATAAACACGATCGGGCAGCCGGCAGGCAGCTCTGGCAGAACCCGGTACAGGGATTCATCGGAGATTGGCCAGGCCACCAGCAGCACATCCATCCAATCGCGGTACTTGTTCACCGCCTCCAGCACACTCAAAATCTCGACCTCGGTGACATAGCCGAGCTCGGCGGTCTGATCATGGCCCATTTGCAGGCTGGTGGGCTTGATGTTAATCCCCTGCTGTTGAAGCAGGGCACTGAGGTGACCACGACCGGCATAGCACTCCAGTACACGCTTGCCTTCGAAGAACCGCGCCAAGCTGTCGATCAGTGTTTTACTGAGGGTGATGAACAGTGCTTCGCTGCGCTGCGCATCTACCGCCGTGGTATCCAGGGCATTCACCGGCAATTGATCGTAGGTCAGGTGCATGGGAACTCTCACTTCAGGGTGCGGGGATGATACGGGAAATCGGTGCATCAGCCAAAAAAAATGGCCCGCATCGCTGCGGGCCTTGGCCAGATCAGGGCTGGTTACGCACCTTTCACGCACAAAACCTGCTTGAGCGTATGCACGACTTCGACCAGGTCGGTCTGGTTACCCATGACCACGTCAATGTCCTTGTAGGATGCTGGAATCTCATCCAGTACCGCTTCGTCCTTACGGCACTCCACACCCTGGGTTTGCTGCTTGAGGTCTTCCAGGGTGAAGGTACGCACAGCCTGGGCGCGACTCATCCGACGACCCGCTCCATGCGAACAGGAGCAGTACGATTGCGGATTGCCCTTGCCTCGTACGATGTAGCTGCGTTGCCCCATGCTACCCGGAATGATGCCCAGGTCGCCTTCACGAGCACGGATCGCCCCCTTACGGGTCACCCACAGGTTCTGGCCGAAGTGGTTTTCCCGCTCGACATAGTTGTGGTGGCAGTTGATCGCCTCCTGGGTGATCTCGAACTCGCGGCCCACTTGCAGGCGCAGCGCCTTGAGGACGGCTTCCATCATCACCGCACGGTTTTCGAAAGCGTAGGCCTGAGCCCATCCAACAGCGGCCATGTATTCCTTGAACAGCTCCGACTCTTCCGGAATGTAGGCCAGGTCACGGTCTGGCAGGTCGATGAACCAGCGATCCATGGCCTTTTGCGCCTGCTTGATGAAGTAGTCGCCGATCATGTTGCCAATGCCGCGACTACCCGAGTGCAACATGATCCAGACATCCTGGTTCTCGTCCAGGCACAGCTCGATGAAGTGGTTGCCACTGCCCAAGGTGCCCAGCTGCGCCATCGACTTCTTGACCGCCGCCTCCCAGCCACCCACATCACCGCCGAACACGCCTTCTTCAATGGCGCGCCGAGCGAGGCCATCGGCCACTGGCAGCTTGCCGTAGTTGCTTTGCAGCACGTCATCCTTCTGGTGACGACCACCAGCACCCAGCGGTACATCCCGCTCGATCTGGGCGCGGATCTTGGCCAGGCTCTCAGGCAAGTCGGAAGCTTTGAGCGACAAGCGAACTGCGTTCATGCCGCAACCGATATCCACCCCAACAGCCGCAGGAATGATCGCCTTGTCGGTCGCGATCACGCTGCCCACGGTCGAGCCCTTGCCATGATGGACGTCAGGCATAGCGGCGATGCCGTTGCGCGCAATGAACGGCAGGCGTGCCAGGTTCTTCAACTGGGTCAGCGCTGCATCTTCAATGTCGTTCGTCCAGATCTTGATTGGGGACGATCCTGGCTCTTGAATTACTTTTTTCATGATTTCCTCAACCTCAATTCTAGGTGCTGCGAAGAAAAAGGCGGCAGCAGCGCTGAAGGCTTCGACCGCAAGCATACAGGATGAACAAAAAAAATGGGCAAGCTTCTGGGGAGAAAGACTTGCCCTAAAAACACCAGTCGGGGGAGACGGTGGTTGATTCGTTAAACTCAGGTTATGTGTATATTGCCAAACTGTCAACGCTCGATTTCAATTTATTTTCACCTGCTTGGTCGCTCGGTATCCACTCTGTCGATACGCGAGCAAATCAACAGGGCAAGGCACATAAACAGGCCGCCATACATCAGACCGCTGACAAACACATCTACGGCCTGATCTTCTGTCAGATCTAGCAAGACCGACCATCCTCCATACTGGGCGAGCCCCTGCTCAACGCCCGCAATCATCAACAGGGGCGGGACGGCGAGCAGCAGACGATCAACACGGGCCTTGCAGGCGGAATGGATAACCATGACGACCAACATTGTCTTCAGTGCGTATGCGGCAACTTCCACAGGCATGCTTACCTCCAAGCCAAGGATGGATCCCTCAGCATGCACCTGCAGCCGTGGGTTTGAATGATACCGAGGATCAAGTTGACCAGGATGGCTGAACCAGTGCTGACTCGGCTGGAAAAGGGTATCCAGGCGCAGCATAAAGCCCACCTGTGAGAGCAATGCTGATCACGGGCTCAGCTGGTTCTCCCTCAGGAGCGCGGTGATCTCATTCACCAGGCCACGCACAGCTGCGCCCCCTGCTCTGTCACCGGGTGTTCACTCAGGTAGGTTGAGAACACCACCACATCTGAGCGCGGCTGAGTGACTGTGATGCCGGAGCCATCACGGCTGACCAGGAGGGAGCCGGCAAAGCCATCAAAGCGCAACGTGCTGGTTGCGGCCTGGATTCTCGCCCCTTTCACGTTGCTGCAGAGCCTGTGCGCCCTGCGCTGCAGGATGTGCACCAGCTGTTCAAAATCCTGGCCTTCACACATAGACTCACCCGAATACTTGGGCGATGAACGCATCCCGGTCATCTGCACAGATGAAGTGATCATCGCCCTGCAGGCTGACCTGAAACAATTCACCATCGAGGGAAATTTCAAAATTGTCAGGCAGCGCATGACCCAGCGGTATGTCTGCAAACAGCAGCTGGCCATTCGCGGAGAACGTGGCTACGCACCCGCCTATGACAGGATGCTTCTCAAGGATTATGCAGGGCTGGGTCGTGTCTTTCATGTGGAAATACTCAAAAATTGCACTGGGTTGAGCTGGTTCGGTAGACGCGCACATCACCGTCGTAGCGACTCTGGATCTGAACACAATCACCCGGAATCATGTCGTTCTGGGCATGCGAGACCTGAATGACCTGCCCCAGACGATTTTGAATGACCAGGTGAGTTTGGGTATTGCCAGTGGTCAGTGCCTTGTTGATCGCAGCACCGGCTAGCGCCCCGATACCGCCCCGAATGACTTTTGACTCGGTCGAATGCCCACCTCCACTCAGCACCCCTGCCACGCCGCCGATTGCCGCACCTGGCATCCAGCTGCCATTGGTGCGCACTTGCTGGACATCGATCACACGCCCAACTTCCAGGCGCGTTGGCTGCTGGTACCCGCCCTGGTAGGCACAGCCTGCCAGCAGTGCAGCTATTACCATTGATCCGCCCAACCAAGAGAACCTGCGCATTGACGCCCCCAAAACTTGAGAAATTGCTAGTTTAAGTATAAATTGACTGGCAATTCTGTCAAGTCAGAGACGACCATGAAAAAGTTTATATCGATGTTTTTGCTCGCTTTTTCCCCACTCGTGCTTGCTGACCAGGGTTTTGACAAAGCACTGGAGAACCATGCGCAATCGACCGCCAGGGAATTCATGAGTTCCATGGTTGATCAGCGCGCCGAGGGCTACAGTTGGAAAGTCATCCTGGAATCGAAAATTCCGGAGAAGATCAGTGACAGCTGTGGCTACCGAGAGCGCATCTCACTGCCGGAGCGCAACTTTACCGCCATGAAGCAACAAGTTGTGCCTGTGGTCGGTGCGCGCCTGGCCAAGACCTATGAGAAAGTTATTGGTAAACCGAATGCGCATTTGGCCCTGGTGACCCTGAAGTCTCTCCAGCGCAATTCTGGCAACTACGCGCTGGTGGTGCTCAAGACGGTGCCTGGCACCCCGAAAGACCCCTTCTTCTCGCTCATCTATCAGCTCAATGGCAATGGGCAGATGGATTTGTGTGACATCAGTACCACCGACCAGATATCCGGTGGCATCCTGGAAGGCCTGGGTCGCGAGCTAGGACTTTGAGTTTGGCATATATTGCCGATCAGTCATTGACTCGATCCAACTCCAACGTATACTGGAAAATAAAGAACGGGTCAGTACTCGTTTCGTACAACACGGGGCCATAAGGCCCTTTTGTCTATCTGGAGAGTCCCCATGGCCAAGAAGAAATCCAAAGGCGTCAAGAATGGCGCCGCGCATGCCAAATCCATGGTCATGCAGCCACTGTGCCGCCCGCAGGTAGTGCGTTCGCAAAAAACCGACTACAAGCGCACCAATAAACAGGCCCTGCTGCGCTTGGCCGACTCATCTTCGGCACAAGCAGCCTAAATCCTCGGGCCAATGCCATCCAACACCAATCACCTCAAATAAATCATCATTTTTGATAATTTTTCGTTGACCTGCATCCATGATGCGCCGTAGGCTACTTCCACCATCTCCGGAAGGCCTTCGCCATGAAACGCACCCTCTTGCTTCAGGTTTGTCGCTCCCTCGCCGATGCCGGCATCTGGTGCATTCCTGAATCGACCCTGGCGGCTGCTGCAGGTCACCCTGACCTTCATACCCTGAGGGTCGCCCTGAACCGTCACGTCAAGGCAGGCCTGGTCGAAAAAATGGGCCCGAAGCTCTATGCCAACCCCTTTCTCAAGCCGCCGCTGTTCGCCTTGCACCGCCTGGCCAACTTCCTGCGTCCGAATGACCAGTTCTACCTGAGTACTGAGTCGGTGTTGAGCGAGCACGGCTGGATCAGCCAGATGCCGTTTTGCCTGACCTTCGTCACCAACGGGCGCTCCTACCGCTACAGCACGCTCCTCGGCGACATCGAGTTCGTTCACACCGAGGAAAACCCAGACACCTGGGCCAACAACCTGCACTACAGCGAGGTTCGCCAGGTGTGGGAAGCCACTCCCGAAAAAGCCCTGGCCGATCTGACCCGGTACGGCAAAAACCTCGACCTGGTCATTCCGGCAGAGGAAAGGGAATGACTCCGAGGCTCCTGCGCCCTTAAAATAGGCTGATAACAAGAGGAAAATTCCCGTGAAACTCGCCTTTACCCAACTGCTGGAACAAGCACAGAACCAATCCAAAGATGGCGCCCCCCTGGACGTGGTCGCCAAGGAACTCCTGCACTACGACATTCTACGAGCGATCAGCGACAGCGACCTGGCCAGGGACGTCACCTTCCAGGGGGGTTCGGCACTGCGCCTGTTTTATGACGGTCAGCGCTACAGCGAAGACCTCGACTTCGTCATCGGTGCCGGCGACAACCAGGGCTTCGTGGTCGATGGCATGATGAAGCTGCTCAAGCAGCAGATGGTTGATCGCTATGGCCTGGAAGTGGAAATCAAGGAACCGTCGAACAATGAGTTCAATGGCGTCGACGTGCGCACCTGGCAGTGCAAGATCGCCATCCCAGGCTTTGCTCGCAAACAGATGATCAAGGTCGAGTTCTGCAATGTGCCGGCACACGACGTCAATGCCAAGCTCATCAAGCCGCGCTACTCGTTCCTCAATGATACCCACTCGGCGATCATGCTCAGGGTCGAGTCCGAGCGTGAGATCATGGCCGACAAGCTGGTGGCCATTGCCAACCGCAGGTACCTCAAGGGCCGCGACCTCTGGGATCTCAAGTTCCTGGCCGATCGAAACACGCCGGCAGACCTAGCCCTGGTCAGCCAGAAGCTCAAGGACTATGACGCGCAGCATTTCGCCGAGAAGCTGGCCACCTCCATCGATCGCCTGCGCTCACCGGACGCCTGCAAGACGTTCATGGCCGAAATGGAGAAGTTCCTCTCGCCCAATGCGATCCGGGCATTGAAAATGATGACCCCGCCAGGCGCTGACTACGTTCAGTTCGCCCTGGATCACATGCTCTCCCTGCAGAAGGCGCACGTCCCCGAGCACATTCCCGATCCAGGGCCGAACCCCTAACACCAAGGGCCCCGGCGGGGCCCTTTTTCATGGTTGCCGGCTACGAGCTGCCCCCAACGGCTTTAGTCGACCAGGTTCAGATCCAGGACAAGATCCACCCGGAACACATTGCAGTCTCCCGCACTCGTTTGCAGGGCGAACTTGCGCACCCCTTGCAGGGTGGAAGCATCTGCTACATCACTGCAGAACCTCGGCGCATCATCCCCATCTTCCGAGAAAATGCGAAAGAGCAGCACATCTTCATCCCCGGCCTGCTCCAGGAGTGCCTTGAGGTGTTTGGCCCGAACGGCGACGGTCTCTGCCATGGAAATCCCCTTAAGCAAATATTGGTCAAAATGAAGCTTAGGATCACCAGGCATTGACAATTTGTCAATAAGCCGTTAATTAAACTCTATCGCATTCTCCCAGGACACGCCGCATGAGTACAGCAGACTGCAAAGCCCTGTTGGTCGCCCGCTACCCTGCCACCCAAGCAAAGGAGTGGAAGCGCGAGGCCAAGTTCAACAACGTGATGGAGTGCGAAATTCGCCGGTTTGCGCACCCCACCGTGGGTACCGTCTGGGTCAACGAAGATTATGAGGAGGTCATCACCAACGAACGTGACTTCTATGTCAGGCAGCCAAAAACCTTTGCGGCATCCGATTTCTATTTTTCGGTTCAGCCCTACGACGACGAGGGCATGGCTGCTGCCAGCGCCATGGTTAACATGGTGTACAAGGACTACTTCGATGAACATGGTTACATGGATTCCGTGCACCTTGAGCACACGGTCAAGGCCTTCTACCCCAAAGGGTTACGCTGCCGTGAAGACATGGAGGCTGTTTTTGCCATCGAGGAAGACCTGACCCTGGACGCCATTCGAGAGAGCTTCCTTCAAGCAGGGTTTCTCACCTCGCCAGCTTTTGAAGCCTTGATTCAGGAATCAATGGCATAAGAAAGGGCCCCGTAGGGCCCTTCTCTATTCCTGCTGCTGGGCATCAATCCCAGCTCAGCGCGCCACCGGTTTGGTACTCGATCACGCGGGTCTCGAAGAAGTTCTTCTCCTTCTTCAAGTCCATGATCTCGCTCATCCACGGGAACGGGTTGGTCGCACCAGGCCATTCTTCCGGCAGGCCGATCTGGGCCAGGCGGCGGTTGCCGATGAACTTGAGGTACTCCTCCATGATCTCGGCATTCATGCCCAGGACGCCACGTGGCATCGTGTCGCGAGCGTATTCGGTCTCCAACATCACGCCCTGGATGATCATGAGCGTCGCCTTGCGCTGCATTTCAGGCGTCCACAGGTGCGGGTTCTCCAGCTTGATCTGGTTGATCACGTCAATGCCGAAGTTCAGGTGCATCGATTCGTCGCGCAGGATGTACTGGAATTGCTCGGACACGCCCACCATCTTGTTGCGACGGCCCATCGAGAGGATCTGGGTGAAACCGCAGTAGAAGAAGATCCCTTCGGTCACGCAGTAGTAGGCGATGAGGTTTTCCAGGAGGATGGCATCCGTCTCCGGGGTACCCGTGGTGAAGGTCGGGTCGATGATCGCATCGGTGTGCTTGATGCTCCAGGCGGCCTTCTTGGCCACCGATTCAACCTCGCGGTACATATTGAACACTTCGCCGCCATCCAGGCCCAGGGACTCGACGCAGTACTGGTAGGCATGGGTGTGGATGGCTTCCTCGAACGCCTGACGCAGGATGTACTGCCTGCACTCGGGGTTGGTGATCAGGCGGTACACGGCCAGCACCAGGTTGTTCGCCACCAGGCTGTCTGCCGTCGAGAAATAGCCCAGGTTGCGCATGACGATATGCCGCTCGTCGATCGACAGGCCTTGCGGGCTCTTCCACAGGGCGATGTCAGCGGTCATGTTCACTTCCTGGGGCATCCAGTGGTTGGCACAACCATCCAAGTACTTCTGCCAGGCCCAGTCGTATTTGAACGGTACCAGTTGGTTGACGTCAGCGCGGGCATTGATCATGGCCTTCTGGCTCACCTGCACGCGGCTGGCCGCCGATTGTTCGAGTTCGGCCTTGCCGACACCGATGTCCAGTGCCGCCAGCTCAGCGCGTGCTGCGTGGGACAGACCACCCTGGGCGGCTGCAGCAGGCTGCGAGCCGGCAGCAGGTTCTTCGGTTTCGTTCCAGTCAAGCATAGTAGTTTCCTCTTGAAGACGACTGTGGCGGCCAGGGATAGCCGCCACGGAATGTTGTTCATAGGTCTATTCTAGGCTCGCCGAACCAATATATCCAATACCCGTTATCGGATTGGCAGAATGGTGCCGCCGCATGTTAGTCGATCCTGCAAGTTGCTCAAGTTAGCCGGCACCAGCACGCTGACCGAGCAAATGGCATGCACGGCGATATCCGAGGTCTCAGGCGGGTTCCAATCCACGCCGTTTTCACGCGGGATGGACTTCAGGTGAGGGTACCATTCAGAAAAACACTCCGCCTTGATGTTCTCGATGATCTGGTCGAAATAGGCTTGGCTCTCGGGACGCTCGATCGCAACCACCTGGTCAATCGTCACCTGCCCCTTCTTGAACAGTGGTTGGGTGGTTTTTTTCCACCAGGGTCGTCGGTCAAAACGTTCATCCATCTTCAACGTGTAGTACATGGCTTTGACGTGCAGTGCTTCTCCCTCGCCAGCCTTTTTCAAGAACCGTGCGATCGGCGCGCAATCAGATTCAATCCGCTCAGGCCCGACTTTCGCCAGGAATTCCCAGAGCAGCTGTTCGTCCATCGCATCCAGGCCCATGGCCGACGACAATGAATGGATACGCAGGGCAAAACGATGAAGCAAATCGAGGTTGGCCGGGGCGGTGAGTTCACTGGCCTGCAACTTGGGCACGACTCTTCTCCTGGAGATGGACACAGGACGATCCTACATCAAGATCACGGGCGAGATCCACGATGTACCCAGGATTGGTCTGGTAGAACAGCACCTTCCAGGTCATCGTGTCTGCCTGGTATTCACGCAGTGACATGAGGCCATTGGGCAGCAGCGCAATGTCGAACTGGCTCAGCTTGCCCCCCAGGGGTATGCAGAATACCTCGTCCATCGCACGCGGAGCGGCCTGGAGGTCAGGAATTTTAGCGTTGTCTGCCGAGATCACCCACGACAATTTCGGCGTCTCATGCGCCAAGCCTGATGATTTTAACGAGGTCAAGCTCTGCGCGAGCTTTTTGTCTCGATAAGCGACTTCCATACACCTTCCCAAAACGGGAGAGCCAGTAAATCTGCGGGTTCCAGCCTGGGTCTCATCTCCTCAATAATCTAAAACAGCGTTGCCAAAATGTCAATAAAAACGACCGTTCGTCCGCATTTAAATTTTTTTTCGATTTCCACTCTGTCATTTTTTTTTGCGAGACGGAGCTTATATATTTGAGACCTAAGAAAAAGCAGCGGTGTCCCAGCCACCTCATTTTTCCTGAAAAAATACGGTCTCAAGGAAATACGCTTTTGCTGTGTTTTGGCCTGGATCTTGAGGAAACAACCGGGTTGTGCCCCTAGCCGGAGGCTGGAGGGCAAGGAGGGAATCGCTTTTATTCGGGAGCGCCAGCGACCGCTGCTTTTGATTTTGGCTTCAAATACCTATCGCTTTATTCAAAAAAAATGAAAAAACCACAAGATGTGGTGTTTTTCTTTCGAAGTCACCACACCATGATGGGGTCGCCTTCTCCGGCGCAGCCGGCTGTCGTGCTTTTTTAAAGCGCCCAGGCTCGGTCTTCGACCTGCCTCTTGCCCTGGCTATTTCCCCTGGTCGTTCCGACCGTGCTTTTGTCCACCCTTCCCTCAACAGCAGCCGCGCTTGCGCGCCGAACAGCACTCGCTGCCGCTCGCAACGGCAGCCGCGCTTGCGCGCCGAAAGGCACTCGCTTCCGCTCGTAACAGCAGCCGCGCTTGCGCGCCGAACAGGGGCGCCCGGCAACTTGCCATGACCGTAATTTGGCGTTATCTTTTAGCCATATATTGGTTTGAGGCTTACCATGACCATCCGCAAAATGTGGCAGTGCATTGCGATCACCTTTGCCCTGCAGTTGTTGGTAGTCGGCTACCTGGCATACGAGCGCCCTTCTGTTTCAGCGCGAGCCTCCGTCGAGCGGCCCACCAGTGATGCTGTGCTGTTCTTCTGGTATGGCTGCGGGCATTGCCGAGAGGTGGAACGGATTTTTCGCGCAGAGTCCGCTGAACAGAAAATCACAGCCCTGCTCAAGGATGGCGAGCATTTCCTGAAGATCCCTGCGCCTCTCAACCCGACCTGGGAGATGCATGCACGGCTGTATTACGCCCTGGATCACCTGAAGGTTTCCAGTGACACCCATTGGTACGTGATGAACCTCATCCAGGACAAGCGCCTCCATAACACCAGCAGGCTGTCGGGATCGCTCGGCGAGATCGCCGGCTACGTCAACGCCCACAACCCAGGCGTGATGACCACGGGGGACAAGCTAGCTGCTGACATGCACAACCCGAAAACCGATGCGGAAATTCGTGCGGCCAAGCAGCTCGTCCAGGCGGTTGGCCTCAGGGGTGTTCCGGCCATGCTGGTCAATAAACAAAGCCTGATCGAGCTTGGCAACGGGGTTGGCTACCACGAGATGCTGCCTGCGGTACTCAAGCTCCTCTCCAGTTCGAAAGAAGCGCCCACCTCCCACTCCCTGACTGCGGCCACTAGACCATGACAGACGCGCCTTTGATTGCCACCGCTCCCCTCGCTTCTGCAAACCGAGGGTCATCCATCCTTGATGCACTCAACCAGGCATCGTTGAAATACATTCGTTACTGCGAAGGGTCTGTACGGGTCAAGATTGAGCGCAAGGGTTTCCCCTATGTCTGCCGTCATTTCAAGATTCGTGCTTATGAATCCACGGAGAAAGCGCTCAATGCCGCCATCGCCTGGAGAAACGCTGAGCACATGAGGATCTTTGGCTACCCAGTGTCGGAAAAGATCTACCAGCTGGGGAGTCGACGGGTCAGTCAGGTCAAGTTTGATCCGGTGTCTGGGGAAGAGCTTGCCCAGTTGCCGGCAGGGTTGTCGTATTCCTTTCATCGTGGGGCATTGCTGTACATTGTGGTCAGTTTTCAGGTCGATGGAAGGCCATCGAAGCGCCGTTTTTCGATAAAAAGCCTGGGGATGGCCACTGCGATCGAGGAAGCCAAGAAATTCCGACTTGGCATTTTCTCAGAGTGCGGTAGGTTATAATGCTTATAGTAATTATAGAAATTATATAAATTATAATTAAAATAAGGACGCGAGCCCCGAAACACGTGGGCTTTAGATTTTCCATGATTTTCACAGAAATGTCTGGTGCCATTTCGGGCATTTCTCGGGTAAATTTTGACACCGTCGATGCCAAATATGGCTTTCATCGAGCCTAAAATGCCCCACTCATCGCAAATAGGCATTGTGCAGTTTCGTGAACTGGCTACAGAAGCGTGTGCAGCAGATGATCGCCAGTTCTTGTAGAGTGCTTTACGTGAGAGCGACCATCTTGGGAGATTTTCCAGCCCTTGCTGCGCTGATTTCGGTCGCAATGACCCACTGTGACCGGTTTTTTTGCCGATAGATGTCACAGTCTGGATGTGTGATCTGGATTTTCGACAACCCTTGGTCACAGCCCCGGTCAGTGCATCCGGACAACCTGCACACTTCGGTTATGTGGTTAATTGATAACCCCAGGAGTCAATGGTATATTCGGGCTAAAATACAAAGCTGGCCATAATAATGAAAAAAAAAGACAGCCTGGGTCTTCGCGACCTTGAACCTGCCGAGCGCAAAGCAAAGGTCGAAGAATACCTGAGCCAGATGGCTGAAGCCGCTGATCAGTACGGCGAGCCCGAAGTTCCCTCCACCTCACGCCGTGCACGTTTCAATCTTTCTCTCAACATCATTGTCTTCTGCGCCGTACTGGGCTCCAGCCTGGTTTTGGCGTCGAGCATCTATTTCAACATGATCCCTGCGCCCTACTCCTATGTCACCACGCAGGATGGGCGGATCATTGAAGTCACCCCCCTAAAAAAATAAGAAGAGCGATCATGCCCAATCCCAACACCAAAGCATCCAAGCCCGCTGTTCGGCAGCACCCTGGCGCTAACATTCCTGTCGGCGAAGGCCTCCAGGCGGTTCAGCATCGCAATGACTTCTACAAGGAGGGTGACAAGAAGCTGTTTTTCGTCGCCGGATTTGTGTCCGTGGTGCTGGTCATCCAGATTTTCATTGCGTTTTTGGGGTTCAATGCTCGCAATGAGCGCGTGTATTTTGCCACTGACCCTAACGGCTCGCTGATCAAGATGCAGATGCTCAATCAGCCGAACCAAAAGGATCCAGTGGTGGCCCAGTGGGTTTCCAATGCATTGGTTGATACGTTCACAGCCAACTGGCGAAACCTTGACACTCACCAGAACGAAGCCACTATGCGCTGGTTTACCGACGATGGCGCCAAAGAACTGCTCAAGGCACTGAAAGACTCCGGCAACTTCGATGTGATCACTGAAAAGCGGATGCTGCTGAACACCAGCCTCGATTCGACTCCGATCCTGTTGGCAAGTCGCCAGCGAATACCCAGGGTGTCTTTCAATGGGTTTTCCAGGTGGATGGTCTGATGACCTTCTATACCCAGACCCAGCAATTTACGAACAAGGTGCGGTTCATGGTGACCGTTGAGCGTCGAAGCATGCTGGAAGACGTATCAGGCCTGGGCATTTCCAAGGTGGTGATGACCAAAAGATAGCCTATACGCAATGTCGATTTTGATGTAAATTGGCTCCCTATAAAAAGAAAAGCTTTGGAGGTCACCTCAAATGCGCAAGACGCCACTGGCGATAGCCCTGCTGCTGATCCTGCAGGGCTCCCATGCCCTTGCAGCCGGGTCATTCGACAATCAGTTGAATGAAACAGCAGCCCAGTACAAGATCGATCCAGCCGATGTCACCAACATGGATCGGCAGCAAGCGGCTGCCAAAAAGGGGGCGCTTGCTGGTTACCTCAATGAGAAAGAAGAGCTCAAAGAGATTCGGCAATATTTCAATGATGTTGAGACCAGTGATCGGAAAAAAAAGGTTTTGCAGAACAAGACTCCGATGGAGCCTAGTGAGATCCGCGATCTCCGAAAGCGTCTCGATGCAATCGATAAGGCTTCGAACGAAAGCGTCTATGGGGATGCTTCGATCCGGATTCGCAACGTCACTTACAACCCTGATTCCAATCAGCCACTGGTGATCTCGATTGCACCTGGCTATGCGGCGCAGGTTGAATTCTACGATGCGAGTGGTCAACCTTGGTCGATCAAGAAAGATGGCGTGCTTGGGGATGGCCAGTCATTCTCGAAGAAGATCATGGGGGAGAAACACCATATTTCCTCCTTCACGCTCAATAAAAGCTACAAGGCTTCCAACGCAGCCATCGTTCTGGATGGCTTGAACACCACAATTCCGGTGGTGCTCAAAGGCACCGCGTCAACGGTGGACAGCCGCGTTTCGGTGACGATTCCGAAGCTGAGCCCCAACGCAACCATTCAGCCGGTATTTCAGCATGAGATGGACAATGTCTCAGATGAACTGGTTCGACTCCAGGGTGGTGATGCACCAGCCGGCTCCAAAACACTTTCTGTGGCAGGATTGCCGAACTCTGAAGCCTGGTTTGATGGCAAATTCCTCTACCTGTCGCTGCCTGGTCGCTTGCTGCTTCCCCCGCCAATTAACAGCTCCATCTCCCCTACCGGTCGCTTCCTCTACAAGGTCAACCCGACAACCTACATTTCCATGTCCCTGAACGGCGAACGTCGCAGCGGGACGATTCAGGATCTGTATTCGGTAGACATTCAGCGCGCCAAAACTGTTTTTGATGCTGGGGTAAAATAATAATGGGTACATTAGCTAATATCAGCGCCAACATCACCACCAAAGCCCGACTGATGATTGGTATCAGTATTGTCCTCGTGTTCGTGATCGTGCTTTCTGCTTACCTGCGGATCTCCAGTAAAGATGAGAAACCAACCGAAGCGGTGGCCAGCCTGGAATCGGCGCCGACCGACAAGGAAATTCACAAGGACAAAGCATCGGACAAGCTCATTTTCGATGAAAATACCGAGGTTGCAAAAAACTATCAGCAGGACAATCAAAAACGTGCTGAAGAGGCCGCCAAGGGCAAGGATAGCCATGTGGAAACCCTGCGGGTTAACGTAGGCGATGTTGGGGCTGCGCCAAAGATCGAGCCAAAATCTGAGCCTGCCGCCCCCATGAATCTGCAGCAATTGGTGAATGAGCGAAACGCTCAGGCTGAAATTGCATCTGCTAAAGTGCAAACACAGCGGGCCCAGCGGGCGGCCAACATCCAGGAAAACCCGTGGAAAGCGTTCCTGGATGAGGAGAAAAAGAGCGTCACCGAGTTTGAGGTGAGCTTTGCTGCCAAAGTGGACGAGATCCAAACCGACGCCATGACCCTGGCGGCAAAACCTCAGTACGATTCATCACAGCAGGTTCCAGTCAAGAGCACCACCGCCAACACTGGCACTAGTACTGCGGATTCCGGCTACAGCAGGTATCTGAACCCCGGCAAATTCAACACCTCCAATTCGGTGGATGGTGCTGTAGCCCAGCAACAGCCCGCCAACATGGATGATGAGTCTCCTGAGGACGAGGATGGCGATGCCCAGGTGCGTGGCAGTGATTACCCGAGCGAGCGAATCGCAAAGGCTTCGATCACCAAGCAGGTTCCAGTGGGTTCGATCAGCGTCGGCCAGACCTTCTACTCGGTTCTGCAGATCGGTGTCGATACCGATGAAATCAGCCCCGTGCGTGCGGTAACCGTGCAAAAAGGCCTGCTCGAAGGTGCAGTCCTGACTGGTGAGCCTGTACGCACTGGCCAAAAAGCCAAGATCCAGTTTTCGAACATGAGCTGGAAAGGCAAGAACTACAGCATCAACGCCATTGCTCTCGATCCGGAAACGTACCGCTCTGGCCTGGCCGATAGCGTGGACAATCACACGTTCGAGCGTTACAGCAAGCTGGCCATCGCGTCATTTGTCGATGGCTATGCCGATGCTTTGCAGGATACTCAGACGGTGACTAACACGGATGGCAGTTCCTCGACCCAAACAAATGCCCTTCCTGATGCTGCCGACCAAATAAAAATGGGCATCGGCAAGATGGGAGAAAAATTCTCGCCAATCTTCGAGCGAGAGTTCGACCGACCACCAACCGTCACGGTTGAAGCGAATAAGAGCATTATTGTGATGTTCATGGCAACGGTCGATCTGGCCAAGGCCAAATAAAGGCAGGGGCAGCGATTGGATGACTCCGGTCGCTTGTCATGCCTCCCTCCTTCAACTATTATTGCGTATATTGATACCCATTGCCGGAGACCGCGATGAGCAACGACCGTAGAGACCCGTTCAGCGAAGAAGATGACTTCGACAACCTCGGAGCGGGTGGCGAACATGGCTTCGGCCAGGAAGACCAATTTGGCGGTATCATCGGAGGGGATGACGATTTCGACACGCCCGATGACACTGCTGTGCCACCTTCTGCCGAGAAGCCCAGCAAGCCTGAGAAAACCCCGAAAGCCCCGAAAGTTGCCTCGACCAATGCGGCGCCAAAAGCCTTCATGAAGACCCCGATCGGCATGTGTGCGATTGCCTTCGCGGTGACTATGGTGGGCTTCATTGGCTACAAGGCAGTGACAAGTGCGTTTCCAGGTGAACCGGAGCCTGAAGTGGCCGTGGCGCCAGTGTTGGTGGCACCTGCCTCGGAACCTCAGATCGGCAATGCCTCAGGTTTGCTGAAGCCCCAGGCATCACCAGAAGTGGTGCAGGCTGCCCAGGCGACTCAACCTCAGAACTTGCCGATGGCGCCAGCCGCCCCTGTCGTGGTTCCGCTTCCGGCGACTGAAATCGTGCAACCTGTGTCGGCGAAAGAGCTTGAAGAACTGAAAGCCTCGATTGCCAATCTGCAGGAGCAGAGCTCGGACATCAAGGAGCTGCTGCGCGGTGTCAACCGCACGCTGGAGCGCCAGGAAGCTGCGCAAAGGGCCCTGATCGACAGTGTTAATAGCATCAAAGCGGATCTGGTGAAAAAGGCTGAAGAGCCAGCGCCCGTGGTCTTGGCCCCTAACACCCCCGCCGTGACCGTGAACGCCGGACAGGCCGCTCCCGTGCGCCAGGCAGAGGCGAGCCCACGCCAGCGTATGGCAGGCCTGCAGGTGATCGAGACCTCCCAGGGCGGCGCGATGTCGATCATCAAGAAGGCGTCCAATGGTCGGGTTTTTACCCTGTTCAAGGGTGAGACCATCAACTGGGCGGGTGTGAAGAGCCAGGTGACTTCGATCGAAAATGACGGCGAGCTGGTACTCGTCGGAGACAAATACTTCATCGACAAGGTGCTGGAAGCGCCAAAAGTTCCGGCTAAAGCCCCGGTGAAAGCAGCGGCACCAGCAACAGCGCCAGAGCGCAAACTGGCGCCGGCTCGGCAAGCCAAGCCCATTGCCAGTCGTACCGCTGAAGGCTACACGCTCAACGCGGTGTACAACGACAAGCGCTCGTTCGGCATCGTCAACAACAAGGGTGAGTTCAAGTCCTACAAGATTGGCGACACCATTGACAATCTGGGTGTGGTCAAGGGGCTGGATGAGGTCGGTGACCTGAAGGTGGGTAATACCGTGATTAAAACGGTGTATTGATTCATCGCAACACCTAAGGGAGGCCGCCGGCCTCCCTTTTCATTTCTGATAATATTTTTTCACATATATTGGTTTGCTCCTGTTGCATTTAAGCCTAAATTGGCATATTTTAACTATAGGAATTCACCTTCCCGGACAATAATAATAACGAGGGTAAAAACTCATGAAGTTGAAACGTCTTTTCGGCAAGGGTGCGTTGAGCGTCGTTGGGGCAGGTGCGTTGATGGCATTGTATGCCGTTGATGCGAGTGCCGCTACTGGGCTCGATGGTATGGGTAGCCAGTGGAAAACCCAATTCGCGGCTGGTATCGGTATTGCCAAGATGGCATTCGCCATGATTGGCTTCTTCCTGTTCGCAGGTGGTCTCTTCTACTTCTACAAGGACAGCAAACAGCCTGGCCAGGGTGAAGTCAAGAAAGGCATCGTTGCGTGTCTGGTGGGTACCGGTCTGATGATCATCCCATGGCTGCTCGGCGTGTTCACCGAAACCGTTGCGACCGGTGAAGGTGACAACGCAGAAAACGCCACCAAAGGCACCACGTTCTAAGCGCGCCTGGCTTTGGACACAAAAAAAGGGTGGCGTTTGCCACCCTTTTTCTATCGAAAATTCGGTGACCCTTCATGACCTACCTCCCTATCGCGCTCTCCGTCAAACGAGGCGCCTTTCGTGCCGACCACCCACACCCTCCTAGCTCGGACGCCCTATATCGGCAAGCCCGTGTAAAAGCGCTCAAGCGCGATGATTTCACTTGTCGCTTTTGCGGCTTCAAGCACGAGAAGAATGAAGTCCATCACGCCAACGACAACCATGAAGATCACTCCGATGACAACCTGGTGACTTCCTGCGTGCTTTGTCACATGTGCCACCACATTGGTTTTGCCGCCACGCAAAACCGGGGCAAGCTGATCTACCTGCCCGGCTCACAGATCGACCAGGCTGGGCTGAACCAGTTGGTGCGAATGCTCTGGATTGCGGAACACATGAGCACCGGGGATTTGAAGAACACCGCATCGAGCCTGCTCTCGCGCCTTGACCGTGCGGATATTCCTGCTGCGACCCTGCTGGGTACCAGCAGCCCCTCGATCATGGCTGACTACATGGCCAGCTTGCCGGACGATGAGTATCAAAAGCGCGGCCTGGTGCTCCAGGACATTTACTTGTTGCCCAACAAGCAGGCCTACCTGCCCTACCTGAAGCTTTGGATTGAGGGCTCGAAGAGCTACAAGCCGGCTGACTGGGTGGAGACTGCCCGGCAGAAATTCGCTGACTGGCGCGACAGCGTGTGACACGATGAGCAGGGCGATCGCATGCCCTGTTTTTCCTATGTCTTCGAACAGGTCGCTCTCTTTCAGCGGACTTTTCTTGCCTATTGTGTCCTGGGCGGGGCGATGAGCCTGCGTGGCCTGGCATTTATTCATCAGCATGAAAAAAACTCAGTAAGGCTCATTGCATCAAAGGGAGCGTACTGATCTTGATAGGCTGCCTATTGATCACCCTGCCTTTCATCAATACGGTGGAAGTACATGGATACCATTGAGCGGTGATCATGCCGCAACCCCCTGTGATTGCGACGCCTCCTGTTTTCGCGTTTACGATAAATTGATTGCAGTGCGGGTTAAAACCGTATAGATTTCATCAATATTCTAATAAAAAGAGCCTCAGTTAATGAGCCAGACTTCCATCGGTGTCTGCATTTTTGACGACACCAAATCCGCCCGCGACGGCTGGGCGTCAGTCAATGGCGAAGCCAGCTATCGCGTCACCGGGTTCCATGAGCTTGCCTCGGACAAGCTCTGGGTGACCAACCTGGACTTCCCAGATTTCAAGTCCCTGAATCTGCTCAGGCTCAAGCACCTGGCCCAGTCCCAGTATTTTCGCACCAAACTCTCGCTGCTCCAGAACGAGTTCGGTATCGATGAGCCCAAGGAATTCGCACGCTTCGTGTCCCAGCTGTTCAGCCGGGTAGCACGTTTGGGTGACATTCACCTGGGAATTGATCCGATGAAGTTCAATTACCGCTACACCCAGGCGGTCTCCTCAAAACTTGATGTACCCTCGCTTCACTCGCTTCCACGGGGCCTGAACCCGAATGAAGTGCAGCTGATCATCGATCACTGCACCCAGGAAAATCAGGCCATGACCGGGGTGAAGAAACCTGAGCGCTCCAGCGCCGTGGCGTTTTGCTACCCGCGTTTTACCTACGCCCGCTGGTTACTGTCGCAACCCTATCCGATGGATCTGACCTGGAAAAAGGACAATCTGCACAAAGAGTGGAAAGTTGGTGTCCGTGAAGGCAAAACCACCAAGCAGACCGATGATTTCATCAAGATGATGGAAAACTACATCTTGAAGAGCAACAAAAGCATCTTCCTGCGCATCTCGATCCTTAGCCAAGAGCCGACCCACCGCGCTTTTGCCACCTTTGCTGCCGGATCGCAAAGTCCTCGGGTGTGGGCAACCTACCCGGAAGTACTGGAATTGATGCGCTACAGCGAACTGATGGTCTACGAATCGGCGAGCGTGGGTGCCGGGGTGCTCCAGGATGTGCCGTGCATTGACAATCCGCTTTACAGCAACTGCATGAGCGCCGGACTTTTCCTTGAGAACTACTACTGTGCGCTCATGGCCCCGATAGACAAGCGCAATACGGCGCTGGGTGCCTACATGCGGGCCTACGATCGAATGGCCTGTGGGCGCGCTGCAGAGGCGTTCCACAATGCAGGCTTTGTGGTTGGTTCGTACAGCTCGGGCAGGATCATTGTGCTGATTCGTGAAGGCGAGCGTGAACGAGCGGAGAAGCTGGCCCTGAAGATTGGAATGATTCCGCCCTTTCCAGGAGAAGCCTCATGAGTTCCTTTGCCAAGAGCTACCTGCAGCTCGCCAATGACATTCAGCAAGACATGATCATGATCCCGATTCAGCAGCTGCAGCCTTCAGCGCGTGCCCTGAAGGTGCTTGAAGAGATGGATTCGCTTATCGACCATGACTACGAACGCCACACCAATAACGAGTTCGTCAAAAAGCTCGTTACTGATGCCATGCTCAAGATGTGAGGAAAGACCATGAGCCTTAGCTTTACTGTTGCCTCCTGGATGAACAAGCTGCTCAAGAGCAGCGTCAATCATTATTGCCAGTTCGAAACGGCCAATGACCCTTTCACCATGGTCACCCGTGAGGGTGGCCTGATGACTGCCTACGAAATCAAGGGCACATTCGGCATCATGGGGCCTGACGCCACCCGTGCACACATCGACTCACTGGTCGATTCACTTTCGTCTGCGCTGAAACGACCAGGACATCGCCTCCAGTTCGTCTTTCGCCGGGATCCGCTGAATTCCAAGCAAGCCCTGCGCAAATCGATCCAGGGCGCTATTCGCACACTGGCCACGTTGAACATGGACTTGGAGCAGATGGTGCAGGAGCGTTCGGACAAGCTGGAGAAAAAAACCGTCCTGGAAACCTGCTTCTTGGTGATCACCACCTCCGAGCGTGCCCTCCACCCGGATATCCTGGCAGGATCCAAAAAGGAGCGTGCCGAGAAGGCTAAGAGGAACGGCAACCTCAAGCCAGGCGAATTCGGCCAGTCGTTGAATGTCGAGGTGCCCGGCATTGACATGGTGCACACCGGTTTCGTGAACCAGATTATCTCGCGCCTGGAGGAGAAGCTTTCGCTGCGCAAGATGAAAACCCACGAATTCCTGCACCAGATCCGCCGTCAGATCACCCAGTATGACACTAGTGACAGCTGGAGACCGTATCTGCCGGGTGATCGCATGGCTGCTCGCCTAGAGCAGGACACCCCGGTCGAGACTGACATGTCGCACATCATGTTCCCCGATGTGGGTCAGCAGCTGTTTTCCAGGGAGCCGAAGATTGCGGCGGAGGACAACACCCTGGTCGATCTCGGCGACTGGAAGATTGCTCCGATCATGGTTGACCAGCGACCACAGGACGCCAAGCCGTTTGCCGAGCTATTCAGTTCCATCGATCGTAATGTACCGTACCAGATGTCGCTGGTGATTGACTCCGGGCATGACAGGGTCTGCCAGCTGCTCTCCCGGCGTAAAACCTTTGCCTCGTTCATTGCATTCATCTCCAGTGAAAACAAGTTGATCCGTGAGTCAGCCGAAGAGCTGCTGGAGACCGCGATCGAGAGCACGATGGTCTCGGCTCAGATCACCTTCTCCACGTGGGGGCGTGACATCGAGGAGGTGCGTCGCAACCGTTCCAAGCTGAAAACGGCGGTCGAATCCTGGGGGCAAACCCAGGTTGTCGAGGAACGCGGCGATGCGATCGAGGCGTGGTTCAACACGTTGCCCGGATTCTCGGCAGAACACCTGGCGACCCGCATCCCCCTGGAGGTGCTGGAAGCGCTGGTGATGAGCCCCATTACCCGCCCTGTTTCGCCGTGGTCGGACGGCACCATGCTGTATCGCACCATCGATGAGAAGCTCTTCCCCTTCTTGCCGGGCTCTGACCTGCAGACCGCCAACATGGAAGTTGTGTTTGCCCCGCCTGGCTTTGGCAAGTCGTTCTACCTGGCCGCGTCAAACATGGGCCTTATCACCCGCCCAGGCAACGAAGTGCTGCCACGTATCGGGATTCTCGACATCGGCTTTTCCTCGGCAATGTTCGTGGAGCTGGTGAAGGACTCCTTGCCACCGCACCTCAAGCATCTGGCCCAGGCATTCCGCCTGGAAATGACCCGTGATTACGCGGTGAACTTCTTTGACACACCACTGGGCTGCCAAAAACCCCTGAGTGTGGATCGCGAATACGTGGTCAACATGATGACGCTGCTGACCACTCCGGCAGGCCGCAAGGAGCCGGTGGATCGGATGCCGGAGCTGATCTCCAGTCTGGTTGACGCGATGTACGACTACTTCTCCGAAGACAAGTACCCGCAGCCCTACGAAGCGGGCATGGATGAGTTGATCGACGAGGCCCTCCGAAACAACAATATCCGCTTGATGGGTGGTGAATCCTGGTGGAAAGTCAGCCGGCTGCTTTTTGACGAAGGTCTGTTTAACGATGCGAGCCAGGCGCAGCGCTATGCGGTGCCGACCCTCAATGATGCCACCACAGTGCTGTCGCAAGAGACCACCATCCGCGATGTGTTCGGGTCTTCCATGGTTGGCGATGAAACGCTGATCAACTACCTCAAAGTGATGATCATTTCGGCGGTCAATGACTACCCTATCCTCTCCCAGCCAACCGTGTTCAGTATTGGTGAGGCGCGAATCATCTCCATTGACCTGATGAGTGTGGCCAAGGATGGTTCCGCCCAAGCAGAAAAACGTACGGCGGTGATGTACCTGCTGGGTCGTCAGATCATCTGCAAAGATTATTACCGCAAGGCGGAATTTACCCTCCCGGAAATCCCTCATCATTTCCGCGATTACCACAGACGGGTTATCGAAAAGGACGAGTCTGTGCCGAAAAAACTCTGCATGGACGAATTCCACCGTACCACCGCTGTGCCGATGATTCGCAAGCAGGCCATTGTCGACATTCGTGAAGGGCGAAAATATGACGTACACGTCACGCTCCTCTCTCAGTTGCTCAGTGACTTCCCTGAAGACCTGATTCAGCTGATCAACAACACGATTATCTTGTCTAAGGGTATTGCCGAAACTACGCTGGATGAAATCAAGGCGCGTTTCAGGCCTTCCAATGATGCGATCAAACACATGAACCGCTGGCTCACAGGCCCAGGCGTCGAAGGCTCCAGTATGCTCTACCTTGGAGCCCTGAAAAGTGAAACGGCGCCTCGCATTGAGCAAGTATTGAGACTGACCCTGGGCGGGAGTGAAATCTGGGCCTATACCACCGTGCCACAAGACGTGTCCCTGCGTCGCCGCCTACGTTTAAGATTGGCCTGAACAACGCGCTGAAGGTGTTGACCGCCGCTTACCCGAACGGTTCAGCGAAGGCCGATATCCAGCAAATTATGTCGGAGAACTCGCTTGATGTAGTGGATTTTGAAGAGGATCAAACGATATTCGACGTATTGGTTGTGAGACTGATGAAGGATTATCGCGAGCTGATTGATGCGGCCAAGATGCCGGTTGTCAAGTAACCCTTACTAACCTAATATAGCGTATATTGATTGAGGGCAAGCATATGTCCACGACACAGGTGATTTCATGAACCGTAAATTTTCCCTTGCTCTGAGCGTACTGGCGTTGAGCGTGACCCTTGGGGGCTGCGCCAGCAACCAGACGGCGCGTTCCACCAATGTTCTGGTGACGCCCCCTGTGAATCCACTTGATGAACTCAGGGCTGTCGCCATTGAAACCCGTGATGAGCTGCGCCTGCTGGCCAAGGTCAATGACGCCGTGAATGCGCCTTCCTTGACCAAGGAGCAGCATGCCCAGATGTACTTTCAGTCCACCCATGTTCCCAAGAGCTTCGAGCGCATAGCGAGTTTCTCTTACACCGGCACGGTCACCAAGACCGCCGAAGCCCTGGCCAAGATGGCCGGCTACAAGTTCCGCAAGCCTAGCGTCAACATGCCCAACGAACCGTGGGCCACCATCAACATTGTCAACCAGCCGCTCAACGATGCCTTGCGTGAGCTTGGTGTTCAGTCTGGATCATCCATTCGCGTGGAAGTGCTTGAGCAGGCGAACGTGATCAACCTGGTTTACAAAAACTAAGAGGCTCGCATGATGTTCAAGCCCCTGCTGCTGGCCCTGGCGATCGGCGTAGCGGTTCCTGCCGCCAATGCCGATGAGTTAACACCTGGCGTTCAGTACGACAACTCCAGTCTTCAAGAGCTGCAATCGCTTCACTACTACAAAGACATGCCGCTTGCCGGCGAGGATGATCTTGCCAACAAACGCCACGAAGCGATGCGTGAGGCAGCAATGGCAGTGGGCGCCCAGAACGGTTACGTTGCGGAGATGAACAAGCTGCGTAAGCAGCTCAGCTCAGAGTCCAAGACTTGGGACATGCAGTTTCCATTCAAGGACTTGATGCGCCTGGCGGCACCAGGCGAGAAGTCCCTGTATTTCCTGCCACCGGTCATTCATGAATCCAACGATGTCACAGCACATTCCGACGACAACAACCGCATCAAGGTGTCCGGCAAGTACTATGACATTGTCAAAAAGGAGCGGTTGGTGACAGCCCCACCGGATTGGCGCGAGTATCTGCTGATTGATTTGCCGGTGGATGTGTCGAAACCCGTGGGGGCTTTGCTCCCAAAAACACCGCAGGAGCAGCAGCTGTGGTCGGACTGGATTTCGGAAGGTTGGGAATCTGGCGTGCTTCAGGCGAATGCTGAAATGACTTCTCGCATTCGAAACCTCGGCTCAGATATCAACGGCATGATTCGCTATCTCAGGCTGGTCAAAGAGCGCAAGATCGAGCCCTCCTACGTCGCCTCGCAGTACACGGGTCGTGTCAATTCGGGTGATCGTATGCACCTGAACCAGCGAACTTTTGCGATTACCGCACCAGCCTCGTTCAACGGAAATGAAAAGCAATGGGTGCCGCTGGATCTGGATCCACGTGGCGGCTACCGCACCCCTGATGAGGTTCGCGCCATCAACCAGGGCAAGTGACGCCGCAGTACCAAACGCCTTTAAACCCCAACAAAAATAATAAAAGGGGATGTACATGGAGGACTTCATAGTCCCAGTTCCGCCGCGCATGAACTCGGCGGAACATGTCAACGAGCTGTTGTATCAGATGGTGCAGATGGGAGGGTCAGACCTCTTCATCATCGGTTCGGGTGAAATCTGGGTTTCTCGCTACGGTCGGAAAGTGAAGTTGACCAACCGTCGACTGACCGACAACGAAGCCCGCGACCTGATCATTGCGCTGTACAACACCAATGCCCCTTCCATGCTCGGAGCTGCACAGCCGATCAACGATGCGCATGAGTTTTACCGCGAGGAGAGTGGCGAGCGCAATCGCTACCGCTTCCGTCTCAACGCAGTTGGCTGCCTGCGCAATGGTCGTAAGAGCATGACCATAACCCTGCGCACCATCCCCACCACCCCGCCCCACTGGGAAGTCTACGGGGTTGAGAAAGAAATCATCGAAGTGACGCGGGCGCTCGATCAGGGTCTGGTGCTGGTGGTGGGCGCCACAGGCAATGGCAAATCAACCTTGCTGGCGTCCATTCTTCGCGACCGCATCGAAGGGCCAAACAGCCATACCAACCTGGTGACTATCGAGCATCCGATTGAGTTCGTGTACGACGCAATCGAAAAAACCAACTCACTGGTGACCCAGCTGCAAGTCGGCAACGACGTGTCAGGTTTTCATGATGGCGTCGTCAACTCGCTTCGTATGGCGCCCAATGTGATTCTGGTGGGTGAGTCCCGTGACCTTGAGACCGTGCAAGCCTCCCTGGAAGCGGCGATGACTGGGCACGGGGTTTTTTCCACGGTTCACGCCAACAATGTGCCTGAGACCTTCCAGCGCCTGGTCTACGTGTACCCCAAGGAGATGCAACAGCAAGCGCGTCTTGATGTTCTCCAGCCCATGAAAATGATTGTGGCTCAGCGTTTGATTCCAACCATTGATGGCAAACGTACGGCCATTCGCGAGGTCATGATTCTTGATCAGGACGACAAGGACAGGATGATGGAGTCCGACAACATCGCCTCGGCGGCGTTCAAACTGCTCGATTCCAGGGGGCGTCCGATGATTGAAGATGCCGAGTCCAAGTACCGCGATGGCATCATTTCCGAGGAAGTCATCAAGCGCATGCGGATGAACTACAAAGCAATTAAGAAAAACCTGGGTTGACCGAGTGCGGGTCACTAAGGGCCCGCTGTATTTTAGGATTACGCCATGCCTGCCCATTACATCACCCGAAGACCCAAGCTGGGCCCCATCGACGCGCAAGCGGTTTACCCTATTCTCCTGTGGATGATTCACCCACGGGTGTGGACGGCGTACATCCTTCTCGTTGCAATCCTGTTCCTTTGGATGCTGGCTCGTCGTGGCATCACCATCTCAATGATGATGCGCATTTTCCGTCGATGGATCGTCGGCAAACGGCGGCAGATTCGCTCGCCCTGGCGGCGACCAATGGCTTTATGAGGATATTGGTTTTCTGACCAATATATGGCATAAACAGCTATGCAATTTTCAATATTGATAATAAACTACAGCAATTAAAGATAAGAGGACATTCACAATGCCCCGCAAGCTGAAACTTCTGACGGCTGCGCTCATCGGTGCGGCATGCTCAAACGCAGTGCACGCTGAGCTTTACATCTCCCCCGTCGTGCGGGACAGCGTAACCTACCAAAAGCCCGCTGACGTTCCGGCTCCAGCGCCCTCTTTCACCGATCTGACCAAGGCGCCCGTGCCGTATAACCCTGCGCCAGCCGTACCGGTACCCGCGCCTGCCACCCAGAAAGTGGTGGGCACCTCAACCGTGCATGGCAAATTCGAGATGGAGTCGACCAAGCGCACCGGGGAAATGTCGTTCGGCAAGAATGTGCCGTTGTTCGCCGCTCTTGAAAATCTAGTGCCGAACAGCAAGTCGTGGTCGATTGTTTTCGAACCAGGCACTGAAAACACCCCTGTTTCCTGGCGTGACGCAGCCAACTGGCGCGATGCGCTTGACCAGATTTCGAAAAACAACCGCCTGGTCATTGCGGTCAATGAGCAAGCCAAGCGCATTTCGGTATCTCGCACTGCCGACATGGCACAAAAACTCGCCCAGCCCGGTTCCCAGGTGTGGACGCTGAAGGCCGGCAAGTCGTTGCGCGAAAATCTCAACGACTGGGCTGCCAAGGCAAACTGGCAGATCGACTGGTCGAAAACCGAAATGAACTACCCCATCGACCATACCGCCACCCTGGTTGGCCCGTTTGCAGGCAAAGGTGGCGTGCTTGACCGTGTGTTAAGTGCGACAGCCGATCGCCAGACGCCGCTGACAGGCCGTTTCTATCGTGGCAACAACGTAGTGGTCATCACCGAAGCCGGATACAGCCCAGAGCATCAGCCGGGCACTCCGATGACTGATACCGAAGCCTATTAATTGAGGGATGTATCCATGATGCTCAAGAAGATTTTCAGCTTATCAGCACTGGCTGCCGCGACGTTGTCAGCAGGTTGTACGGTTGTGGATAAATCCTATGACCAAGGCCGTCAGGACATGCGCGACCTGAAGTCTTCTGTCACTGATGCGCGCAAGATGAAAGCGAGCTCCGTTGATGAAACGGATGGCATCTGGCTGGGCGGTGACCCGTTCCATGTCTCCCAGGAAGAAAATGCGCCGGCAGTGCTCAAGCGTATAGTATCGGTCAAGCAACTCGACCCGATCTCCGCGTCAGACATCATCAGCATGATCAGCAATGACCTGGGCGTGAAGATCATCATGACCCAGGACGCCATCGACTACACGAATGGCGTGGTGGCGGCGAAGAAGGAAGACCGCTCTGCGGATGCAGCCGCTTCAGGCCTGGGTGTGCCACCGCCGTCCATGAACGAAGAAAGCATCTTCAAGGCCATGAATGCCGGCACCGAGGCGGGATCCAAGATCACCTTTACCCTCAACTACAAAGGTACTGCAGCCGGGCTTCTGGACTTGGTGGCGACCAAGGCCGGGCTGTTCTGGAAGCATGAAAACGGCGAGATCGTGCTGCGTCGCTACGAAACCAAAACCTTCATCCTGGATGTCGCGCCAGGCGGGGTGGAGTTCGAATCGGAAATCAAATCCGACCTGTCGACTAACGGCTCCAGCTCTGAAAGCTCCTCGACGTCGGACTCGGTACACACGGTCAAGTCGACCATCAAGACCGACTCTGCGTTCAAGGCGGTGCAAAGTGGCGTGCAGTCCATGCTCAGCTCGGGTGGTTCGATCGCCATTGCCGAGTCGACTGGCAACATGACGGTTACTGACACTCCTCAGGTATTGAGGCGCGTCGATAACTACATCAAGACTCAAAACGCCATCGCCAGCAAACAGGTCGCGATCAAGACCGAGATCTACGAGATTTCGTCGGACGAAAATGGCGAGTTTGACCCGCAGCTGTCCGCGCTGTACGACTGGGGCGATCTGAAACTGGGCATTTCCGATGACACCCTGACCTTCTCCCGTGGTGGTCATGACAGCGCTTCGGACAACAAATTCTCGGGCGACTCCAAAGCCGCGATGAAGCTGCTGCGCACCAACAAGAACGTGACCCAGGTCACCAGCTCGACGATTTATGCCCAAAACGGTGAGCCCACCCCCTTCCAGCAGTTGGATGAAATTGGCTACCTCGCCGAGGTGCAGATCGAGACAGCTGGCGCGAGCTCGGACACTGCCTCTGACTCGAACCTGGCTACGCTTAAACCCGGTAAAACCAGCCAGGGCTTCTCGATGACAATCATCCCCCGGATCAACTCCGAGGGGCGGGTGCAGATGAAACTGGCGATGGATTCTTCGCGCCTGAACTCGATCGACGCCTACGGCTTGGACGGCGGGGCTCAGATTCAAACGCCAAACCGCTCCACCAACAAGTACAACCAGCTGGTCACCGTAAGAAGCGGTCAACCGCTGATGATTGCCGGGTTGGAGCAAACGTCCAACAAGTCCACCATCGAATCGATGTTTGGGCGCAGAACCTGGATGCTCGGTGGCTCCCAGGCAGGGGGCAAGAAAAAGGTTATGACTATGATCGTACTCACCCCCTACATCTTGCAAAAATAAGGGGCACCCATGGAGCGCATCTTTGATGTAGGGGGTAAGCGTTTCATTACCGGTCTTGAGTGGGTTCCACTGACCGGTAAGGACGTGAACCTGGCCGCGAAGGTAAAGGCTAAGAGTGCCGGGGTGCGCTTCGGCGTGCTTCGCACCATTGAAATTGAAGACGTCAGCACGGTGAATCAGGTGGGCCTGTCCCACCAGAAGCTCAAGGGGGTCTTCTACTCGGCGGCGGGGCACCTGGCCACCCATCATCAGTCGTTTATCTCGATCGAGAAACTCGGCGATGACAGCTACTGGCTGTGCGTAGCCCAGGACGGTCGGGTCTTGCCGGGCTTTGATACCATCGCCTCCAGCACGGAAATCAAGTCGCTGTTTCAGGAGTTATCCCAGGAGATATCCCTGGAATACATGAAGTTACTGATGCAATCGTCAGTGGCCATGGAGCTCGATGTTGACACCTTTGGCCTGTCCAACCTCACTAACCAGAGCCCTTTGGACGCTTTGGCGGAAGAAAGCCCAGGTGAGAGTGCCAAGATCCGGAACCTGATTGGCATTCCGAGTGCTGTGTACCTGGGGGCGGCGCTGGTTGCGGTTGTGGCCTTGATGGGGGGTTTTTGGAAGTATCAGGAAATCCAGAAGCAGCGTGAACTCGATGCCTTGATTGCCCAGGATCAAGCTGACCTGGGAAAAATCGAGTCACAAGTGACGGTGGAGAAGGTTATTGCGAAAGGCCCGACAGATGAAGAGTTGTTGCGCCGTGCACGCCAAGAGGAAATCACCTGGTTGCGCGATAGCTTCAACCACCTGAACACCCTGCCAGCGCTCAAGCAGTTTTATTTCCTGAACAAGGAGCTGCCGCGTTTCATCAACGGCTGGCAGCTGGCAACTGTACGTTTCGACGCCGAAAGCAGCAACCAGATGTCCGCGCTTTGGGTGCGCCAGTCCTATGGGACACCCCAGCTGCTGCGCGAAGCCTTCGGCAGCGAAGTGTCAATGTCATTCACTCCGGAAATGGGTAAGTCACGTACCGGGCACAAGATTTCGCTCGGGTCGCGTGGGGTTGATGATATTCTTGGCTATCTCAGGAGCAAGGGTATTGGCCACCAGGCTTTTGCGACTGATTTGTTCAACAACAAGCTGGATTTTGTCTCGACGGTTACTCAGCAGAAAGACCGCAAGCAACCGATTGAGGGGTTGAAAAACCCCGCCATGACGAACATGGCCCAGTTGGTGATGAAGACCCGCCAATTCGAGATTACTGGCGACAGCCTGGATCGATTTACTGTCCTGATGGGTGTGATGCAGCGAGCTGAAAACTTCCTGCCTCAGTCCATCGAACTGAACCGTTCGCAAACATCTGTGAAATGGAAACTCACCGGCACTTTGTACGAAGAATGAGGAAATGATGAACACTATCTTTAAGAAGAATCTGATTGCGGGCGCCATCTTCGCCCTCGCGTCAGCCCATTGCTTCGCTGATGTTTCCGGTGCAGACACTTCCCTGCCGCCTCCACCACCACCGCCTCCGCCTCAAGTGCAGGCCGTCAGCACAGACAATCCTGCGGCGGTACCGACCCTGGCCAAACCTGCCCCTGTGGTCGTCAGCGGCGGTGCTGCACTGGAATCATTGAAGGCTGAAGAGCTGGCGCCAGCCACGCTCTACAGCAAGACGACTCCCGAGCAACAGCAGGAGCTGCAAACCTCGGAAAAAAACTCGAAAAAACTCGATGAGCTCAACCGCCAACGCGAGCAAGCCCAGGCCGAGCTTGAAATTTTGAAAATCAACCAGGAAAAAGCCCGCACGCAGAGCGAAATCCGCAAGCTCAATGGCGAAAAGCTGCCAAGCGAAATCCAGGCGGCTGCCGAGCAGGCGACGCAGAACGCCGCACCTGCGGCCCAGAAGCCTAAATCGCCCTTGGAAATGGTTTATGTCACCCAGATCTACGGCTTTAGCGGCGAAGAGGTGGTGACGGTCTACTACAACAACAGCATCGTCAAGGTTAAGCGGGGTCAAATTGTGACGGATGGCGTGAGGATGGATCGCGTTCTCGACAATGGCGCGGTGTTCTCCTACAAGGGCAAGTCGCGTACCGTCTTGTTGACCACCGAAAAACAGGCGGAAGCCCGTTCGTTCACCGAGGTGGATAAGAATGCTGGTAAAAGTCCCGTGCAATACAACGGCATTAACGGTATGAGCCCAGGTTTCCCGCCCACGTCTGTGAGTTACCCCCAATAAGCAGTTAATCCGAGTGCGGATCTCCAGAGGCCAGCCCGAGCACATTCGGCTGGCCTTTTTCATTTTTGCGGTTTTAGTGCTTTAGATCGAAACTCTTTTGCTGTATATTGACAAAAACCGGGAACATACCTGGCCAGTAGAAAAATAATAAGAGAGCTGGCGATGAATTTTTTTCGCAGGAATAAGCCTAAGAGCATTGCTCCGGCTGCACAAGTCACTGCAGCACCTCAGAAGGCCTCTGAGCGTGGCCCCACCGAAATTCAGAATCGCGGTGGAGAGCCTCCCTACAAGGTCATATCCAAGAAAGAAGACATTCCACCCTACTCTGCGGTTCTTTCCATCAGTGGCGGCCCCGTTTCGCTAAGCCCCGAACTGCAAAAAAATTATGCTGTGCTGCTGGTCAGTCAGGAAAGCAAGCAGGTCGAGGTCATTTGTACGCTGGATGTGATCAAGCGGGCAGGCGTTGACGACGAGTATATGGCGATCGTTGATCGACTCAAGCGCCTTGGTTATGTGCGGGCTCGTAGCAAGCACATTGCACGTCCAGAAATTCTGCAGATTATCTATGAGCTGACTGAGCAGCGCCGTTCCCTGGAAGAGCAGCAAAAAGCAGCGACAGAAATACAGAAAAGCTTCGATGAGCTGTTGCTGCGCGCCGTAAAAATAGGGGCGAGCGATATCCATATGGAGGTTCGCCGCGATCAGGCCCAGATTCGTATGCGGGTCAATGGCGACCTTGGCGACCCTGAGCAATGGGCCGTGCGCAATGCAAACGTCATGGCCGGCGTAATTTACATGGTAATTGCTGACGAGAAGGACACCGCGTTCGATTCCTCTCGCCCCCAGGATGCTATCATCGATCGAGACTTAGGCGATGGTGTACGGATTCGCGTGCGTCTTGCCACATTGCCAGCCTATCCCTCGGGCTTCGACATGATCATGCGTTTGCTCAAGATGGGACAGACGGGTGAAAACATTCACCTGGATAAACTCGGGTACAACAAAGAGCAACTTACCAAGACGCGACGTGCAGTGGCCAAACCCACTGGCGCGATTATCATGGCAGGCACCACCGGTTCTGGTAAGTCGACGTCCCTCAATGCGATGCTTGCTGAGAAAATTGCTGCTCACGATGGTCGCATTAAAGTCATCACAGTTGAGGATCCGCCTGAATACCTTTTGAACGGTGCGACACAGGTGCCGGTTGTGCGTTCACGCTCAGCGGCCAAATCCGGCGATAGTAAAGAAAACCCGTTTGCTGCAGCTGTACGTGCCACCATGCGAAGCGACCCGGACATCATCATGGTTGGTGAGGTTCGCGACCATGCATCGGCAGAACTGCTGATCCACGCGGTACAATCGGGTCACCAAGTCTATACCACCACACACGCGGGCAGTGGCATCGATATCATTGCACGCTTGCGCTCCCAGGGCATTCCCGACGATGTGTTAGGCAGCCAAAACTTTGTCACGGCATTGATGTATCAGGCATTGTTGCCAGTCGTCTGCCCTCATTGCTCGACCACCATCGACGCATTTAAAGAGACGGTCATATCTGAGGCGGAGGAAGAGTTGGTGGTGCGGCTGTATCGCCACCTGGGTAACAACCAGGTGCAGAACATCCGCTTCCGCAATTACGACGGTTGCCCAAAGTGCAAAAAAGGGGTTGTTGGCCGTACCGTTGCGTCGGAAGTCATTCTGCCCGATGCATTCATGCTTAAGGCCTTCCGAGATCGCCAGGATATCGACGCAGCCATGTACCACGCCTACACAGGCGGAAAAGTGGCCTTGCATCATGGCATTGACAAGCTGATCCAGGGCTTGGTGGATGTGCGTGATGTCGAGACCAAGCTTGATCGCATCTCTGCCTTGCAAGAAATGCAGGCTTCGGTGCGCCATTTTGTCCATATCAGCGGGATTGAAAAAACACTGACCGATGCTTCGTCGGTGACTGAGTCGTCGAAAGCGAGAGTGGCATTTACGTGCCAAGCAACGAACTCATCCTGCCCGACTCGGTGACCCGCCCAGCGGAAGCGCCCGCCCTGATTCTGCCTGCGCACATGGCAGGCCAGCCCGCTGAAACCGCCATCTCGCTGGAGAAATCCCCTCCCGTGGAACCCGATGCACCTACCAGTGCGATCGCTGACGTAATTGCCACCCCGCTGCGACCGGTAGAGGCCTTAATGCCCATGGTGCCTGAGACTCCTGTGGTGGCGCCTGAAGCAGAGCGAGCGGGAGCGAGCCTCGTTGCAGATACCCAGGAGCAAGCACACCCGAGCCCAGCAGAGGAGACCCTGGTGGCTTCTGTGACCCTTGCTCATACAGAGGTGGCTGAGACTGAATCACCACCACTCACCTCAGCGCAGGTGAACGATCCGGAAGTGCCTGACCTGAGTGTCAGTGAAGGAGATGTTGAAGCGGCTGGTGCTGCAGATGCTGGGGCACAGCTGGATTCTGATACCTCGGAATCGATGGTGTCCGCATCTGAGCCTGGGGTGATTGAGGTTGTTGATGAGGTGGCCATCGCTGAAGTTATCCCGGTCACACCTGAGTTGGTTGCACAGGAGCCCGTGGTTGACGTGTCTGAGGTTGTTCAACCGGAGCCCTCGGTTAAGTTTGATTGTGAGGCAGCATTCCTCGAAGCCCTTCAGACAGTCCTGGAAACCGAAGTGGCTCGAAATGGCTTCAACCTCAGTGCGCGGTTCATGAAAGGCCGGTTGTCGGCACCAGCCATTGAGGCACTGCTCTCCAGTGACCTGGTGCCGGAACAACAGGCTGCAAACCTGCAGGACGCTTTTGGCGCGCTGAACCCAGCGGAGCAAGTCCGGGTGTTTGGACTGACGATTGAAGAAGTTCAGGCCTTCCTGGATGCCAGGTTGCCGACTGATCAGCCAGCAGTGGTCGCCGATCAGGTGGAACCAACACCTTTGGCTGATAAGCCTGCTGCGCCTGCAAAATCCAGAAAACCCTCCTCCGTGGTTCCCTTGAAATCAGGCGCTGCTGGTAAGGCTCGTAGTCGCAAGCCTGCAGCCACCGAATTCCCGGAGGAGACCCCAGTTGGCGCTGATGCAAGTACAGCACCGTCCGTGGAGACGACCAAGGAGGCTCAGGCTAAACCGGCGAGGGCCTATAAATCGAAGTTGCTTGCTGGCGCAGGGCCAACCCCTGAACAAGCATCCAAGGACAATGTGAAAAGCCTGGATGTGGCTCGTGCCCAGAAAACCAAGGGTCAGGTGGCAGCGAAAGCGCCAGGAAAGGCCGCTGGGAAAGCGACCGCCAAAACTGGGGTCAAGCCAGCAGGCAAGACAGCAACCAAGAAGCCAGCAAAAGCTGATTCGAAAGACCAGTCCGAAGACTGAACCTTCGGGCTATGGATGAAGTTTGGAGCCTACTATGACATTCACTTTGGCGGCAAAAGAGTGGTGGACAAAGTTTCAGTTTGGCGCTGATGCGCGTAAAAATATGTACCAGTCCTTCCTGGACTACCTCCAGCAAGGTGTGGCCATAAACGATATCGTGACCGATCTGTCGACTTCGATCAAGAAAGCGAAGGCAAGAAGGTTCATGTATCAGGTGACCATTCTCGAAGACATTTCTTTGCAAATGTCCTCGGGGATTGATTTCTCGGAGGCACTTTCGAGGTGGGTGCCTGCCAACGAGGCAATGTCCGTGCGCGCAGGTATGGAAAGTGGTGACCCAGTCAGTGGCATGCAGAACACCATTGATGCTGTGGGTGCTGCCACAGAGATGAAGTCGGTGATTGTTAACAAGCTCTCTTACCCTGTGGTGCTCGTGTTCGCTCTGATTGGGCTTATTTACTTCTTCTCGCTGAAAATCATTCCGCGTATCGCCGAGGTGATTGACCCAAGTCTTTGGCCGGAAAACTCTAAAAGCATGTACTCCACAGCCATGTTCGTGCAGAACAAGGGGATTTTTGTCGGCCTGGCGCTCGTAGCATTGGCTGTGCTGGTTGGGTGGAGTTTGCCTAGAACAACCGGCACGCTGCGCAAGTATCTGGACAAGTTCCCACCCTACAGCTTTTACAAGGCCTTTCACAGCGCCAACCTGCTGATATCCCTCGCCGCATTGATGCGCTCAGGGGTTCCGTTCGTGGATGCAATGGGGAAATTGAGCAAATATTCAGATGCTTATCTTCAAGACCACCTTGATCGGATGATCGTCAACATTGCGGACGGGTTGTCGCTATCAGAATCCATGGACACTGGGTTGCTCTCGCAAGAGATGATGGTTAGCGTGCACATGATGAGCAATAACGCTAATTTCCAGCAGGCGATCAATGAAATCGGTCGCCAATCGGTCAAGCGCGGGATCGAAAGGATTTCGGTCATCTCAAGCCTTATCAACGCGGGTGCCATGTTCGGCATTACGGCTTATGTCGGGTGGATTTATATGTGCTTCAACGCAGTTGCCAACGCCATGGGCCAGGCTGCGAACATCTGATGCCATTGTCAAAACGCCAATAGTGACGGACAGCAAAAAATTATGCTTTAGCCATATATTGGCTTGAAGGATTCGACTTAAGGTGATATTGTTTGAACCGTTACCCAACCACAATAAAAACAAGAAAAGGTGTAATGCTATGAAGCTAAATTTCCGTCGCCAAGCCGGTGCGACCTTGATCGAAACCATGATGGTTGTTGCACTGATGGCGGTGATTACCATCGGCGCCCTCGTCTACTTCAACTCGGCTAACGAATCGTCCAAGGTTCAGGAAGCCACCGCCAGCCTCACAGCCCTGACCTCCGTGATCCGCAACCAGTTTGCCACCCAGGGTGACTACACCGGCCTGACCGCTGATGTGGCGATGCGCTTCGGCAACGTCCCAGAAAACATGCTGGTTCGTTCTGGCACTGGTGGCGCTTCGGGTACTGCCTCGCGCTTCCGCCACCCTTGGAACCAGAACACTGGCGCTGTGACCATCGTGCCGGATACCACCAACGTGGCAAATGACAGCTTCACTGTGACCTTCACCAAGGTTCCAGCCGCCACCTGCGTCGATCTGATGACCCGCACCTTCCGTCACTTCGACAAAGCGGTTGCCGGCACCACCACTGTCACCACCGTGGCCCAAGCAACCAGCGGCTGCGGCTCTTCGGGCGAAGTCTCGATGTCCTGGACTGCACGCTAACAAAAAATCAGGGCAGCTGAGGCTGCCCTTTTTTTCGCATACAGAAAAGGCCTGAAGATGCACGCTATCAATTCACCCTTTGAGACGGTTACAGACCTTTACCTGCCCATTGAAAACCCCAAGGCTGGGTACAGCTATCCAGGGAAACGACCTCTAACACCCGAGATGCATGCAGGTGCTCTTTTTTTGGTAGAACAGGCCAAGAAAAAGCGCCTTGAAGACTGCACCTTGTCTGACGGCAGAGTGGCTTTCCGCTGCACCTATTTCCCAAGCGCCAATGGTGAATGGTATATCCTGCGCAAAATGCCCTCGGAGATCCTTTCCATGAAGGATCTTGGCATGCCCCCACCGATTGCCCATCATTTGACTTCAGAGCGGATGAACAAGGGCGGCCTGATCATCGTATCGGGCAACCCAGGGCACGGCAAGTCAACCACCCTGGCTTCGGTCATTGTTGAGCGTTTGAAGCGGTACTCAGGCATTTGCATCACCATTGAAGATCCGATCGAGATGCCTTTGCAGGGCGATCATGGCGGGGGCATTTGCTTCCAAAGACCTGTATCCGGTGAGGAAGAGTTTGCCCAGGCTATTCGCGGAGCATTACGCGCTTATCCCGCCAAGACCAATGCGATGATGATGATCGGGGAAGTCAGGGACACGGAAACGGCGGCCCTGGCCCTGCGTTCAGCGGTTGACGGTCGACTGGTGCTGCTGACCATGCATGCCGGCAACATCATTCAATCCATTCAGCGACTGTGCTCAATGGCGGCTCGTACCCTCACCGCCGAAGAAGTCAGGGAACTGCTGTCTTCGAGCTTTCGCATGGCCCTCCATCAGCAGCTGATGACCCAGCCTGGGGCTGCCAAGGCCAGGCTGGTGGTTGACGCCCTGTTGGATACCCAGGCCGTTGCCGGCACCATCCGTGCCAGGAATTTGCCGCTAGACACCCTGAAGAACGATCTGCTGCAGCAGCGCAAAGCGTTTCAGCTCAACCTGCCCATCGAGCTTCGCAAGCTCGATTGATCACTTTTCCTGACAAGGCCTGCAATTGAGCAGGCTTTTTCAGGGGTATTACGCTGGGCGTATGATCATCTCGTACTCATACAGTGTCAGGTCTTCCACCAGCTTGCGCAGCATGTCCAGCACGCGGTTTTCGGTCTTTTTTTCCTGCCATTGGCCATGCTTTGATTCACTTAGCGCCCTGCGCTCCTCTACCAGGTGAGGGCACAGTTCGGCGAGCGTGGTGTCATACATTTCCTTGGCCAGGATCCCGGCTGCGATGAAGATCTGCGGCACGGAAATGCGATCGTTGAAGCTGTAAGCCATCTCTTCCAGACTCTTGCCGCTAATCATCCACTGACTGAGGTTGCTAATGTCCGTTTCGGACAGCTTGTGCTTTTCTTTGAGGGGTATGATTTTCATTGTTATTGATCCAAAGAGGTTTTCTCCCATGTTATTCTAAACCTATCTGCCCAGAATGATAGTTTGCAAGCATTTCATTTAGGGCTATATTGTCAATTTCCAGAGCGAATGCCACCTTGAAACCTATTGAATTTGCGCTGTATGACGTTGAGGCCACAGGGCTCTCGCACCATCATGACCAGATCTTGCAGTTTGCCGGCCTGAAGGTCGACCAGGACTTGAATATCATCCCTGGCAGCGAACTGGTGATCGACGTCAAGCCCCGAGCGGATGTTGTGCCAGGGCCCAAGGCATTCGCCATTCACGGTATTTCCATCGAGTCCCTGCTCAAGAATGGAGTAACCGAGTGGGAAGCGGCAGGCCGTATTCGCGAGTGGTTCATGGGGTCGAGCGTTCCTTCGATGATGATGGGCTTCAACTCGCAGGGTTACGACGATGAAATGGTGCGCAATGCTTTCTACCGCACCATGATCGATCCTTACGAGCATGAATGGCGAAACGGCAACACCCGTGGTGATGCCATGCGCCTGATCATGCTGGCCTTTGCATTGCGCCCGGAAACCTTGCGTTGGCCGATCAGCCCTGCTACCGGTCGCTACACTCTCAAGCTCGGCGATCTGTGCGCGGAGAACGGCATCAAGCTTGAGTATGCGCACGACGCCCGGTTCGACGTGATGGCGACACTTGACCTGCTTCGCCTGGTCAAGAAGAACAGTCCGAAGCTGTTCGACTACTTCCTGAGCTTGTCGGACAAAACTGTTGCCAGTGACCTGGTGCTGCAGCGCAAGCCGTTGGCTGTCATCAATTCGTTTTTCCCGCGTGAGCAAGGGCACCTGTCGATCATGCTGCCGGTGATCATGGACAGCGTGCAGAATAAGACCAAGATGTGGAGCATTGACCTGCGCGAGGATCCCACCGAGCTGCTGAGTCTGTCGCCCAGCGAGATCAACCGCCGCATGTTCACCAGCATCAATGACCTGGGCGACGGCGAGGGCATCACCTCGATTCGCGCCATTGCCCTCAACAAGCAGCCACTGGTGTGTGGGCTCAACATCTTCAATCAGCGCCAGGACGTGCTCCAGCGCGCTGGTTTGGATATCGAACGCTGCCTGAAGCACGCTGCCATGATCGAGGCTGATCCAGGCTTCAGGGAGCGACTCCAGGAAGGCATGAAGAGTGTCTTCCCGCCCTGTGAGGACGTGTACGAAGGGATTTACAGCCTGGGCATGTTCGGGCGTGACGAACAGAACTTGCGTTCATCCCTGCGCCGCCCAGTGCAAACCGAGGGACTTGAAGGCTTGCAGCCCAAAATCATCAGCACCGATCCCCACCAGCTCGCCACCCTCAATGCAAGGGATCGCCTGCGCGCTTTTGACCTCTCGCTGCGCGCCAAGTGGGCCAACCATGCAGACCAGGTCATTGCCCTCGACAAATACACCCCAGAAGAGCTCAGCGAGTGGGTCAAGCACCTTGAAAATGCCTGGTTCAAGGAGAACCCTCCGAAGAATGCTCGCAACTACGCGATGTACCAGGCGGAGTTGCTCGAAGTGCGCGCCAGCACCGCGCTGACCCCTGACCAGGAGCGTGCGGTCAAGGAAATGGAGGCATTCGTCGAGCAGAACCTCGCCATGATCGAGTCGCTTAAGGAGCTGAGTGCCGAGTTGCAGAACAAATCGACCTCCCCGGAGGTTGGTCGCACCGAGATCGGCATGATCGAATCCGATCGGAAAAACCGTGAATCCCGACACAACGTGACGGGACTCGACTATCAGCCCTAATTGCCAGGGTTAGCCATCACGTCCACCTGGCCCCACCAGGTGGACATTTTTTCAGCCTGGGGATTTTCGCGATGAAACAATACCACGATCTACTCACTCACATTTTGGGTGAAGGCACCCTGGTGGAAAACCGAACCGGGGTTAAAACCCTCAGTGTTCCAGGTGCAGCCATGCGCTTTGACATGAAGGCGGGTTTTCCGGCCATCACCACCCGTCGCTTGCCCTTCAAGACAGCAATGGGAGAACTTGTAGGCTTTCTACGTGCTACCTCCAGTGCAGCAGGATTCAGGGCCCTGGGCTGCAAGGTTTGGGATCAAAATGCCAACGAGAACCAGGCATGGCTGAACAACCCCTACCGCGAAGGGCATGATGACCTGGGGCCTATCTACGGGGTGCAATGGCGCAAATGGCCGGCTTACAAACGACTGAAAAAAACCGAGTTGGAGAAAATCAAGGATGCCCTGGGGCGGGGTTATGAGATTCTCGCTGAATTCAAGAACCCGGACAATGAAGACTGCGTAGTGCTGTATAAGGAAATTGACCAGGTGCGCGAATGCCTGGACAAGATCATGCACAACCCGCAGGACAGGCGCATCATTTTCCACGGCTGGAACCCCGCAGATTTGGAAAGTGTGGCCCTGCCGAGTTGTCATGCCTGGTACCAATTCCTACCGAACCCGGTTAAGAAAGAGCTTTCCATCTCCCTCTACCTTCGCTCGAATGACACCTTCCTCGGACTTGGCATGAATCTTGCTGAGGCTGCCGCATTGTTGTCGTTGTTTGCCCGCCTGGCCGGCTATACGCCACGCTGGATCAACTACATCATCGGTGGCGATGCACATATCTATGAAAACCACATCGATGTTGTGCGCGAGCAATTGACTCGTGAACCGCTACCACTTCCTACCCTGGAGATCAGTGAGCGCGTGCCTGATTTTGCGGTGACCGGTGTATACCAGCCGGAATGGCTCGACCTGATCGAACCTGGTGATTTTGCCCTCAAAGACTACCAGCATCACGGTGTGCTGACCGCACCCATGGCGGTTTGAAGGGGGTCAAGGTGGCAAAATGATGGGTCGCTGCCACCGCTGCATGAAAAAGGGGAGCTTAGGCTCCCCTTTTTTCTTCTTGCTGACCTGCTCAGGAGAGCCCGTAATCGTTGTGACCCTTGACCTGTTTTTCCGGCTCTGGCGCAGAAACTTCCGCTGAGACGGTACGATCGATTTCAGCCACCAGCCCCGCAGCCGTGCGTGAAACGGCTTTGAGCAATTGTGATATCTGGTCTTCAACCTCGGTGGCATTGAGGGAGATGCGCTTGCTGAGCGCAGCCACAGGGCCTGAGAGGGTGTGGGCTTCAGACTGGGCAGTCAGGGACAGGTATTCAATGGTCATGTGGCGGGGAATGTCCAGCCTGCCAATGCGCACACCACCGTCGAGTTTTCCAGGTGGGATTGCCGAGAGGCCTTTGGCGTCCTGTGCAAATTCACGCAGGGCGCTGGCCTTGGCCAAGGCCCGAATGACTTCCTGGCTCTGCTCGAACTGGAAGGCGCCGGCAGGCTCCACTGAGGACTTGGCATGCAGCAGTGCGTGCTCGACAGAGACCAGGGCGACATTGGGATTTCTGGCCGACTGCCCAATCGCAACGATCCCGAAGGTCGGGCGGGTCGCGTCCTGACAGATCAGGGCCGGCAGGCCATCAGCGGTGGTGGTGAAACCGCGCATTTTATCTGCGACGACATGGCCAATTTTTTCAGCTTCCAGCAAGGTTGCTGCATAGATGGCCAGGCGATCTCTGGCGTTTTCATGCGCACCTGGCTGCACCGAGACAATGTAGGCCGGGATGATCTCCGAGCCATCCTTGATCAGCACGTCAGTCTTGACCATGCCTTGATAGGTGTCTTGCGACCTGACATAGAAACTGGCCAAGTCCGGGAGGCTGGTGGCATTGGGTTCAACGAACTGCTTCTCGTCAATTTTCACGAAACGGGAACCCTTTTCCTCCCCTGCGACCAAGCGACCACTCTGCGCAGGATGGCCTTGCAGGGCAGCTTCCAGCATGTCATACCCGGTCGGAGACTCACCCGTGGTTTTGGCCATTGAGCGCTCGAAGGCGGTATCGCCACCTGGCAACCCCAAGGCCTTGGCGATCAGCGATGTGGGAGCTTCGTGCAGGTTGACGACATAAGCACCATCAGCAGCTTCCGGAAGGCCCAGTGTGGCATAGTATGCCGCCCCTGCGTCGGTAGCGCTCACGTGCAGGATGCCGTGCTCATCGAGCTCCAACGAGGCCATGACGGTTTCACGACCGAGCGCTTGAGACCAGCTTTTGACCTGGTACTGATCAATGGGTGTATTGGCCCCAAGGCCTGAAAACAATTGCATAGGAATGCTCCTCAAGGTTCTTAACACCATTATGGCACGGGGAGATTGTCAGGTTGCAATATACGCATAAATAAATGGTCAAACCCAAAAACCCGACCAATGCAAAATACTCAGGAACGACCATCAAAAAACCCTTGACAATTTGGCCATAAAACATAAACTGACGACAGCCAACAAATTATTGCCTCGGCAGGGAGATGGACATGAAAGCCATTGCAGTTATCTGGTATGTATTCAAATTCTTCGTTCTGCCTGCCGGTGTGTGCATGGGCATCCTCTACGATGCCGCATCGCTTTCGGAGCTGAGCACCTATCTCACTGGCGGCCTGCTGAGCACCTTCGACCTGCTGGCCAGCGATAATGTCGACCTCTACGCCACCCTCTTCCAGATCCTGACGGCCCCCGTGGCACTGCTGGCCTGGATGATGCCAGAGGGTTCTTCGGTGTTTATCGCGAGCGCGGCGATCTTTGGCCAGCTGGGATTCTATGTGGTTGTGACCCTGCTGTGCTGGGCCATCAAGCCGCCACGCTTCCTGATCGATCGCGCTCAGGGTGAAACGCAAACCGCCTGATCGCTCTGCCTGCAATGAACAAACCGCCCTGGCTTCCGCTTCGGCGGTTTTTCTTTGGCCAAACGAAAGAGTGGCCCTCACGGCCACCCTGGTGGGTTGCGACTGAAGGATTACTCCTTCTTGTCATCCTCACCCATCATGCTGTCATAGAACTTCCTTTGCTTTTCCCACCGGGCTTTGGCCACGCTGCGGTCATGCTCACCCTTGACGGCTTTGAACGAGCTTTCATTGAGGTTGGAGCCTTTGCCCAGGGCGCCTTTCATTTCGCCAATCGATTCCTGCTCACCGAACGGACGGGAGACACCGCCGCCCATCCAATCCAGGATTTGATCCGGGATCTTGTACATAACCGAAATCATGTATTCACACATTTTCATCGTCATGCTGATGTAGATGGTGATCAGGCCGATAATTTCATACAAGCCCAGCGAGGTGTTCATGCCCGCCACTTTCCAGAACAGCGTGTTCATCAAGCTGAACCCTACATACGACAGGGTCATCGCGGCAAACAGGCCGACAATGCTCAAGGTTGGCCGCAGGATGATGGCATTGATCATTTGCAGGGCTTTTTGCATGTTCTGCCCGGAGATACCATCCCCTTCCGGGGTCGCCATCATGATCACAGCCAGTGGCGCTGCTGCCACTGCTTCGATGACGGTCGCAGATAGCCGCAGCACATCATGATCCAAGTAATTACAGGCATGAATGGAATGGCCATGGCCATCACAAAGGACATGCCGAGCAAGGCGCCCATCAGCGGTACCAGCGTGGCGATCAAGTAACGAAGCACGCCCGCTACACCACCACCTGCCGCGCCAAGCAACGGCAGTGCACCTGCGGCATTGTCAGCACCACCTGCCATGCCTGCTGCGACCAAACCGATCGCCCAGATGGTTTCGTTGATGCTTTGCAGGCCACGCCCCATGGACGAAATGGCGGTGAACGGCGAAAGCATCCCGGAGGTGTTGGTGGTCATGCCGCTAACCAGGCCAATACTGGAGCCAACTGCCTGGGTGCTGCCAAAGTTCATCAGACCATTCATAAACATTGTGGCGATGGCGCTGCTCACACTGCTGAAGAAACCAGCGTCCAGCGTGCCCGAAGCGCCCGCCGAGAGTTCGATGACCTGGGTGCTGCTCGAACCTGTAGATGAGGTGCTGGCGACTTTCTGAAGGGCCTCGATCCGCTGCAGCTGCGACTCCTGATCCTTGGCTGCTGAATCACAACTGGTGAAGTGGAAGAAGCCGCAACCCGTCACGTAATTGGTCGCTTTACCCTCATACGTGGCGCTGGAGGTGAGGCTGGTCAGGTAGTTGTACACCACCGACTGCAACCTGGAGGCCTCGAAGAACCAAGCGCCTGCAGCCATCCACCCACCCTCTTTCATGGTGGTTTTCCATTGACTGGCGATATCCGGGGTCACAATCTTGTTTTTGGCTTCGGCGATGTAGGTGCGATATGCACTGCCAATCTCGTTCAGCGTCGCAGCGTTGGTAGCCACCTTGTCGTAGACAGCCTTGTCAGCCGGATTGGACGAATAGTTGGTCAGTGCCGCCTCAATCTCGCCACGGGTTGGGCCATCAGAGAGCGTGACAACCTTGCCCAGCACGTTGTTCAGGAATGCCAGGTAAGCAGTCGGAATGTTGCTTTCGTAATTCGTCCGAATGGTGTCTTCCCAGCTCTGGGTGTTCAGGATGCGGCTGAGCGTGGTTTTTTCAGCAGTGGTGCCGGATGTCGCGCTGTTGTAGACACCCATCACGTTGGTGTTGTTCGGGAACGCGATGGTGCCACAATCAGTGAAGCTGATCGAGTTCAGGGTTTTCAGTTCAGCAAAATTCAGGGTGTAGCCACTGGAATAGGAGAATTTCTTCACCGTGGCGTTGCTGCCCAAGCTATATTTCAGATTGCCGGTCTGGGCCCCGGAAACCCCCTTGGAGACCAGGTATTTGTGGCGAACGACCGAGCAATGCAACACCTCGACAACATTGCGGTAAGCGTTGAAATCATAGACCGCCGTGGTCGGAATGGCAGGGCTGCCTACCGTCAATACTTCAGCCCCTTTTTCCCACACCCAGGTGCCAGCGTTCGAGCCCACGATGACCATCCAGACCACCAGCGACTGGGCCACAGAGAAGACTCCCTGGCCATCAGAAACCGGTGTGATCAAGCCAAAGGCAGTGGCCGTGCGCATGGGGAGCCAGACGCTTGACCACCCCTGGCCGAGCAATTGGCCATCGGCGGCAGTTTTAACCGCGCCGCCGAGGATGGTATAGGACAGAATCACGACCCCGAGAATCATGGCCACGATGTTGGAGTAGCCCAGTACCTGGGACAGCACGGTGGTGACTTCGCCCGTGCCGGGATAGCCACCGAAGGGCTTAAAGATGAAGGTGCCGAACAGCATGACCAGGCTTTGGTCGGCCAGGTCGGTAGATGATGGTGTCGCACCCAGGATATCGTGCATGAAGCTCGTGGCTTGAGCTGATTCAGCGGCTGTTGCGGCGTATGCACCAATAGATGCAAAAACCGATGAAACAAACAGCAGCAAATTAGCCAGGTGTTTTCTTATTGTCATTATTGTTTCACCTTAGGGGCGATAGGCAATGGCAGAAGCTGACGTGGATCTGCACACACTGCCGCAAAATAGTCGCCAATGCGCAGGAATTTGACTTCCCTTGTCTCCAAGATCTGTCGAGATGCCCACAGCAAAAAACTCAATTTCACGTAAAACAATTTTAGCACCAGCATCGAGAGCAGTGCGAGGAGAAATTCCTGCATGGTGTTGGCGAAAGCGATCATGATGAATGACACCAGCGCGCAAAATGCCGCGCTCAGCGCGGCTATCTTCACATTGCGGTAGCGCAAGCGGAATTCATCGGCTTCCATCCATTCCTGATCTTCGGCCAGATCCTCTTCTTGTCGTACGCGGGCCTTCACATCTTCGGCCAGAGACTTGAATTTCAGATTCGATTTGATCTGAGTTTGGCTCATGGTTCTTAGTTCGTTGAACAAGCCCATTGTCACTCTCCAAAGCACATGGCTTCAATGCCTAGAATTCCGCCAATCAGGCAGCTGAACCAGGTGATGTTCATACACACGAGCCCACCGAAAATTCGGTAAATGCAGGCGCGTTTCATGTCCGGACTACCGCCATCGGCACCAATGTTTCTCAGCAGATAGATGCCATGGACAAAGGCCATAAGCCCAACCAGGAAGACGAAGGCGAAGACCGCCTGCAATGTCTGTGCTGGCATGAACTTGCCAAAGCCGGTGGCAGCTGCCGCATTGCCCGCCGAGATGGCGGCTGAGTCCAACGCCAGGGTGCCCCGTCCTTCATAGCTGACGCCGGTTGCATTGGCGCTCACAAATGAGGCTCTCATCAGGCCGTAGACCCAGCCTACCGATAACATGAAGGTGCCGACGAACATGTGGATGAGCGCTTGCCCAATGGTTTTGTTGCTGCGCCCGGTTTGCGACTGATACACGGCCATCAGGCCATTGGCGAAAAGCAGCACGCCAAGGAAGGAAGCGAGGCCGAGCACCACTGAAAACAGGGAGCTCAATTGGCCAACCGTGTCCACATCAGCAGCATTGGCAAAACCGGGGAAGAGTGCCATTGCGGCCAGCCAAGGGGTATTTTTTGTTGTTTTCATGGCATTAGTTTCACTTCGATGAGCGTGCGGATGCGGTGTCTGCGTTGTTTTTGACGGGATCCAGGTTCATCAACACCAAGTTTGCCATCAACTGTTCCTGACGCAGGGACTGCTTGTATTGCTGTACGGAGAGATGGAGCATGAACGCATCCATTTCTGCGGCACGTTTCTGGAGCTCATCCGGCGACACATAACCGCTGTTCGCTGATTTGTTGGCACAGGAGTTGGTTATCTGGCAAAGCCAGTCGGCACTGCCGAAGCGGTCGTCAGCGAATTTCTGCATGGCAAACAATTCACCCGGTTTGCGGGTCTGCCCATCGGCTTCCAGGGTACCATCGCGAATGATGGTCACCTCATCCAGCGAAGCCAGCGCCAATTTGCGCACGTTCTCTCGACGATCATCCTGCAGTTTGGCCTGCTTGTAGGTACCGGTTTCCACCCCAAACCCTGCAGACAGGGCCACAACAGGGGTGATGGCGTTGGCGGCCAGCTCGTTCTGAATCATCACCGCCTTGTATTCATTGGCGTCCAGTTGACCACCAGGCGGGCTGATTGCCAACGAGGGTTTTTCACACAGGGAGTTGCCCTTGGCATCCACCAGGCCTTTGCAGACCTCAAGCGTCTGAATCGACTGCTTCACCTGTATTTCTTGAACATCTTCGACAGTCGGCCCCTTGCCGGTATTCCCCACTGGTTTACCCCGGCTCATGTCCGAAATGGCCTTGCGGGTCGCTTCCATGATTTCTACCTGACTGTCGGAGGCGCACAAGGCATCGTTCAGGATGTTGGAAACCGTGACAGTTTGACAGGCGTCCTGGGCGGGTACCGATTTCTCCAGCTGCTCGGTATTCTGGATATCCTGCTGGGTTTTGCCGAAGCGGGCAATCATGTTGGCGAACCCGTTGTTCAGCGAGTCTATTTCTAATGCCGAAAGAGCGCCCATTAAATCCATTTGCGCAAGCTGCATGGCCTCGTCTTTTGCCCACTCGAAAGCACGCTGAATGTTCGCCGAAATGGCCTGCGCCAGGAGCGCCGGGTCGGTTGTAGGCAGCAGTGCATTCGCCATCTGGGTAGACAGCATGCCCGTTACAGCCATGGCCGCCACTAGCCCACGCATCTTGTATTTTTTCAGGGTTTTCATGAGGATTCCTATCACTGGGCCAGTTCGATGCCTAGGTTCAGGTTTCTGCTCAGATCGGCAACCTGACGCTCACGGCAAAAGGACTCGAAATACTTGTTCAAGCCAACGAGAGATTCTTTGATGGTTTCGAGATTGTGCGATCTGCCGCTATAGCTCGCGTCGGGTGAGGCGACTTCTTCGAGGGTATAGGGAAAGGCTGGGAAGCTTGCAAGGACGAGGCTAGACATGGGCCCACCGCTACTTATTTATTCTTATATTGATGATCATACGGGGTGGCTATTTACCCGTCAATCAGTCAATATATGAAAAAAAGAATGGCCAAGAGGTCGTCATGGACTCAATTTCCGCCGCACCAACCTTGTTCTCCCCGGAGGCTGTCGCCGAGTTTTGGGGATCCATGCAGCCTGACGCTCGGGCCTGCATCCTGATGTTCGAGAAGAAAGAGACGTTCACCTACAATTTCAAGGAGCTTCCCGAGCTTTTCATCCGCATGGCCCACGCACTGCCCCGCGTTGCCCAATTGCCCATTGATGAAAAGAGCCAGGATGTCCTGGTGAAATTGATCCCTCTGCTTGTAAGTATGCCCTTCGGCACCTGCGTGTTCGCCATTCACTGGCTGAATCATCAGGCGGGGGACAGTCCGATCGGCTGGGGCACCTTGTGCTACCTCGAAGCAACCAATATTACCAACAATGTCATTGACCATCCTCACTACGATTTGGCCAAGCAGCTGGTCGAGCGTATTGCCACGATGATGAGGGTGAGAAAGGTCATCGGCATGCACTCTCAATGGCCTTTGAAGTCCAACTGATTAGGGATTTACTGACATGAAACAGATCTCACTGAAACTCACCGCCCTGATCTCGCTTTGCGGCGCATTGACGCTCTTCAATGCAGAGCCTGCGTCAGCCGGGGCATGCCAGACCTACATCGACAAAGCCAACGCTGTATTCGGCAACCTGATCAAGGACTCCTGTGTTGGCATCAACACCGACGCCAGCCTGGCCAACAACCCGTTTGTTTATGTGAATGCGGATGGCGGATGCGACCTCGGTTTGCAGCTACCTGGCCTGCCTGATTTCGGTTCGATCACTGGTGGTGGAATCAACGCCTGTTCCATCGTCAAGGCTGTCACTGGCTCCATGGTAGACACTGTCAACTCGTCGATCCGTGGCGCAATGAACGACACCGTTAACGGTATCAACAACAAGTCGCAGCAAGTTGGCGGCATCGACGTCATCAACAGTGGCAATACCAACATTGGTGACATGGTGACCGAACAAATCAGGAATGCGGCTGCAAATGCGGGCCAATAATGATGAGAAAAAACCGGATCTGGGTCATCGAGGCACCCGGCAAGGTTGATTCATTACGTGCCGCACTGAAGGATGCAGGGTTCCTACACGACAGGATCCTTGCCACTTATGGCCGGCTCTATGACTTGCCCGAAGATCGGCTGGCGCTCGACCCAAACAACCCTCACATTGTTGCCTGGCAAGCCAAGCGACCCGATCAGATTCGCAAGCTCAAAGGGCTCATTGAATCGGCGGATGAAGTCCTGATTGCCACGGATAGCGATATCGAGGGGGAGCTCATCGCCAGCCAGGTGGCCCACCTGTGCCTGAAGGATCAAATTGTCGACCGAGTGCACCTGGTGGGGTTTTCTGCCGAGCATGTTGAGCAAGCAGAGATCAATCGGATGCGAATTGATGCCGACCGGGTATGTGCGGCCAAAGCCCGGCGCTTATTCGATCGTCACTTGGGTTTCATGCTGACAGCTGAGGATGACAAGTGGCGCATGAGTATGGGGCGCATCACAACGCCCATAGTCAGGAGTTTACAGGATGACCCTGCTGAAGCAGTGGTGATTGACAAGGCATTGCCAGATGGCTGGCATGCGATCATGCGCCTCCCTACCACGCAATCGGTGCACGCCGAGACGGTGCTTGGTCTCCTGCATGCGCTGCCCACCCCGGTGATTGAAGTTTCCCGCCAGGAGCAGCAGGTCTTTGAGTGCAAACCCCTCACCGGCCCAGAGGCATTGTCGCTTTGCTGCAGATCGTTGAAAGAACCCCTCAATTCGGTATTGGAGTCACTTCAGCGCAATTATGAAAAGGGGAAGCTCAGCTACCCGCGCTCTGACAGCCGAAAACTGGGGGAAGTCAGTATGCGCTGGGCCGAAAGGATGGCGCAGGTCTACAGCAGACCATTCGACCGAGAGGTGGCTGCTTTTCGGCAAGGGGAGAAGCTGGCCCGCTCCTACGAAGCCCACGAAGCAGTCATGCCCATGGTCGAAGATGTTCCCGACTCCAGCATTCCAACCAGCAGCCTTTCTACCGACGAAGCTGTCTTGCGCGTCATTGCCATGCACAGCATGCGCTTGGGGGAGCCGGGAGAGGTGTTTACCCGTGAAACGGGCAAGCTTCAGCTCAATGACGACGGGCGGCGATGGGAGCATGTCTTACGATCCTGGAAGGGCAGCCTGGAATTTGTGCGTGACACTGATGCCATTGGCGACCTCAAGCACCCCCTGAGAAATGAGTTGGCGCGACCTGCAGACACTCACCAGGCTGGCGTTTCACTCTGGCGTCACGAGGTGGGGCATGTGGTGATGGAAAGGTTGGTCAGGGAGGAGCTCGGCAGACCCTCGACCATCAAGATTCATGCGCAAAAAACTGCCCATAACTACCTGGATCGCTATGGCGTGGTTAACGGGCGCGGGCAATTGATGCTCAAGCTTGTGGCCGAGCGCTCCCCTGAATTGGTCAAGCCCCTGGTGGCTGTCAAAATCGAAGAGGTGTTGACGCAAAAGGCCCCTGGACTTTCAATCGATGCCCGCTTGCAATCGGCCTGGAAGGTCTTGAAGCAGGCGCCGCTCGGCAGCACTGGCAAAAGCAAAGGACACTCTCCTGCTCCGGCAACTCCGCCCCAACACTCGGTCGAAGTGGTCGCCGAACCGGCGCCTGGCCACACCGATCTGGACAATTCGCCATCACCGATTTAAATGCTTATTGACGAAAAACTGGGTTGACTACATACTTCACAAACCCTAATAAAAACAGAAAGGTAGATAAGAAAATGGGTGTTATGAGTGCGGCCAGAGCCCTGGCCAATGGCGGTATGGCCAACATCAGACTGAGCAGCCAGATCCTCAAAGAAGTAAATACCCTGATCAAGGCCAGAAGCAAAGAAGAGGTTTCCCAGGCATTGCTGGATGATGCTTCGATGACCGCATTCGGCGAAAGCATCTACGAAAAACTGAGCTTGCCGCTGAAGAACCAGGTGCCCTTGGCGGGGTTCATCGACCTGGTGCTGAAAAACCGCCAGACCCTGATGAAAAAACCGCGCAATGTGAAAAAAGCGCAAAAGAAATAGGGTTTTTTTGACACTTATTTACCGTTTGAGTCTCCGAGTACTTGATAATTTGCGTTTCCGGCGCCATTCTATGCTCCATCAAACATAGCGTGCCTCGGCAACACACCAAATCGAGTACGACGGAGTCTCATCATGAATATCACTGCTACCCACCAAGACATTCTGGGTGCCCTGTCCAAATCGAAAACCCCCTTGACCGCTGAGGAAATCGCCAAGTCGCTGGGCACTTTGCGCAACAAGGTCAACATTCCGCTTAACCAGATGCTCAAGGAAGGCCTGATTGCGACCAACAGCGCTGAGCCCGGCCCACCCAAGTTTGAAATGGCTGAAGGCGCTGCAAAATTCCAGCTGAGCGCCGCGCCGGCCCCGAAAGCTGCCGCAAAAGCCGCCCCAAAAGCTGCCTCGAAAAACGCTGCCAAAGCCGGGTCGAAAGCCGCGCCTGCGAGTAAAGCGGGCAAAGGCCAAAAGGTGGTGGATATCAAGCAAGGCTCGCGCCAGAAACAGGCGGCTTCTTCGGCCAATACTGCCCAGGCTGGCGCGCCAGTCGGATCACCCTCCCCCCTGGAGCCGCGCCTTCAAATACTGCAATTGCTCAATACCAAAACGCGCCGCGAAGAAGAATTGATGGCAATTGATGGTCATGAGGCCATTTTGGGCGACCTCATTGCCAATGAACTGGTCATCCAGGACAAAATCATGGATGAGATGACCTTCAAACTCACCGAAAAAGGCCGTACTGAGTTCCCAAAATCGTTCTTCGAGGCACTGCCCAAGCCGGAATCTGTCAAAGCCGTCGCCGCTGCAGCAGCTCCTGCTTCAAGTGAAGGGGTCACCGCCACCCCAACCAAGCGCAGACCCGGTCGCCCTTCCAACAAGGAGCTGGCCGAGCGCCGGGCCGCAGAAGCAGCCTCGGCTGGTACCGCCACAAATACACAGGTCGATGCCGGACAACAGGCTGCTCCTGTCTTGGAGCTCACCGAACCGGTAGCAACAAGACGCAGACCCGGTCGCCCATCGAAGGCGGAGCTTGAACGCCGCGCAGCAGAAGCTGGGCAAAGTGGTGCACAACCAGCAGCCATGCCGGCCCCGGCGCCAGCACCACAAAAACGGGCTCAGAAACTGGCTGAGAAACCGTCCCAGTCGGCGGACTCCATGAGCCTGAGTGGTGAGGATATGCTGGAATTCAACCGCTTGATTTCGCGGATGTTCGATGAAAAGACGCAGAATCTTCGCCTGCAAAACGAGTCGTATCGCAAGGATGCTGTGGAGTTGGCCAAGTCGATGTCCGCGCTGGCAGCCAACATCGCCGCCGTTAGTGAGCGCATTCTGAAAATCTTCGGCTGATTCAGTGATCGAGGGCCCTTTCCTCAGCGATAGGGCCCGGCTTTCGACCCATTTTCAACTCATCCCTGCCCCAATCCTCCCAGAATACCTCGATCGACATGGCCGTCTGCTCGTAGTTTTCCAACGAGGAAAGCGCCTGATCGGACATAATGGTCATCATTTCAGATCGCATGGCGTCATCCTCCAGGCCAGCAATTCTGCCCAGGTTATTGGCGGCCCAGGCGTTACCGCTGGCATCAATGGTGGTGGAAAGGTGCAGCAAGCTCTCGCGTATCCATTGCGATGAGATACCCATCTGACCTCGCATGCCGATCAGGTCAATTTCAGCCTGAACACGCTTCATCATGAACTGAACTACCAGCTGCTGATTATCTGCAGTCGAGGTGACCCCAACGGCGGTGATTGCCGTGCGCAGCGAATTCTCAAAGGCTTGCGCGCTGTGCAGATCCCCTCGATGGGAATAGGTGATCATCAACGCTGCCGCATCCTGCAAAGGCTTGTGCCGCGTACTCATGGCACTATGAGCAAACTCACGGTAGATATTCTCTGCAGCCATCACCAGATCACGATCACTTAGCGCCTGGAATGATTTCGGATCAACCCCGGACTTTGGAAGGCTTTGCATCACATCAAAGGTATTGTGGGTCACACTGCCAGAAGCCCTGAACGGCAGGATGCACAATGGCAGGAAGTCCCAGGAGCCAGTGATCTTGGCCATAAGGCATGCGGAGTAGATGTCGGCAAAAAGCTCTTCGCGAAACGTCAGGTTGTCACGATTGCCATCGCTAACAAACTGATCATACGATTCGCCGTGAAGCACGCTTGAGGTCAGGCAATGGCCCAGCTCATGTCCGAACAGATAGGTTTTGGCGATATCCTGGGGGTACCAGGTGTGGGCAAAAGCCTCTACAGATTTTGGCGAAAATTTCAGTGCGGCGAAGCGCAAGCCATCCTCGCCTTCAAATCGAAATGAATGGGCACACTCGTCCTGCTGCTCATGCCGCAGAAAGGCCATCCTCGCGAAGGAATTGTAGTTCTTGCCCTGTCCAATCTCGTGGTGGAGCTCGGCTTGAGCGCGCTTGTAGAGGTGATGATCCTTGGCGTACTGCGACAGGCTTTCCAGGTAGCCGACCAACGGAATGTGGCAGTGAGCACTTCGTCAAACCGGTCAAGATGAGGGTTTTTAAAGCGAACGTCCTTGATCAGCTTGGGTGGAAGCACCGCAACAATGTCTGCCAGTGCTGGGTCGTCCGCGTCCATCAGCAGTGTGCCTGGGACGGCGAATCGCATGTTCAGGACTTTATTAAAGGTGGACATTTTCAAAATGGCGTTGCCAAGCAGCTTCTTTCGCACCATTTCGTCCGTGCTGGCCTGACGCATTAGGCCAACAACCGGGTCTCGCTCATTGTCCACCAAAGCCATGACATAGGCAGCCAGGGTCGACAATCCCTTGAACTCAATGTCTCGCACAAGGCTGGTTAGGCGATCGGAGAGGCCTTTTTGGCCCTGCGTCTTAAGCACAATCGCGTTGCGAAGCAGATCTTTGGCTTTCATCTTGATCACCTGGACGTCATACTTGATTGTGTACCCTGCGAATCGGAGAAATAAACCCCATGATCACCCTGGACTCTCATCTAACCTTTATCGGTGTCGACGAGGAAACCGGGAAACCTCGCTGCGGTTTTTTCACCGATCTGGTCGATGCGCAGGACATGCCTGTGACCGCCGCCATTGAACATGGCGCAATGACCCTCATGCTAGGCACAGGGCGCTCCATTCAATTCCAAATGCCGCACGCACTGCTGGCATACGTTACCCAAGGTGCCGACTTCTGGATTGGCAACATCGGGGGCAGCGGAGAAGCCTGGCTGATCAGCGTGGAGATGATCGAAGCCCCCTAGAAGTCGTCGTTCTCGGAGAACTCCCAGACATAGCGACTAACCTGCATCAATTTCAAATTGAAGCCTTGCAGCAGATCGTTTTCACGGGTGATGCCCTTCTTGTCCATCGGTACTGCCCGGAGCATCTTGATCTCGTCCCCCAGGGCATCGAGTCGCATCAGCCGGACAAAAATCCTGAGGCCAATCGGGTGGGCACTTTCCCCTGAACCGATTTGCATCACCAAAAACAAGCCCGATTGCCCCGTCACCCGCGCAGCATAGAGCCACTTCGCGGATTTGAATTTCTCGTAAAATCGCTTGGGTATGCCCAAATACACCTGTCCGTTCGAGGGCATGAGTCCAAACATGGAAGAGCCATAAGGGCTAAGCACAAAGGTATGCTTCAACGAGTTTTTTGGAAAATCACTCCGAAAATTCAGAATCTCATGCCCAAGGTTGAGCAGCAAGGTCTCTTCAGGGGTTTTCCCCTCAAGCGGGTTGTTATCTCTGGCCATGAGCTATCTATTTTCTTGTTTATTGAATGGGTAGATATTAGAATCAAAGAAAAAACAAAGCAAGGTTGTATCATGTCAAACGACCCCCGAGCTATTGCGATCGAATCGATCGAAGACATACGCGAAGCCTTCAACGCCTCAATGGCGCGCCTGAACATGAGCTCGTACAAGGTCGATGTGGACAACGAAAAACACCCGGTTGAGGTGGTAACTCACCCCGGCGTACTGCTATCTCGACTGGCCATGCGCGCCGAGGAGATTGCGATTCTTGTGTATGGCGTGCGGCTTTTCCCCAATGCGTGCTATTTGGTCAGCAACGAATCACCGTGCGGAATGATCATTCAGCACTTCGAAGACTTGAGTTTCGATCAGCAAACCGACATCAATATCCAGCAAAGCCAGGAGCGCGAGGTGGCGACCCTGGACACCTTGACCCGTGGCTTGATGGGCATGATTCTGGATCGTGCGATCGGTGACACCTTCGAGATTGACCCCAAACAAAAGCTGGTGAAAATCAAGCCACACAACATGGTCATCCACGGTCTGTTCAAGATCACCCAGGAATATCAGGATGGCCAAGGCCTGCCGCTTCTGGATGCAAACATGGTCGCCTTGTCCGACTTGCAAGGCATGCTGATGGAAGCGGAGCCGCTCCTGGCTTTGAACAAGGCTCGCGAGAAGGCCTTCGAGATGGAGCAATTGCAGCGCCAGCGCTTCGAGCGCCTGGCAGGCCTGGAGGGTGGTGTAGATGGCCTCTAATCGCGGTTCCGGTCGTAGTCACGATGATGACGATGATCCCATCTCCATGGTGGATAACCTGGAGAAAGGATTCAATGACGCCGATGAGAGCAGTGACAGCAGCAATGACCACTTTGTGCGCCGGGTGCGTGAGCGCGAGCGTCTGCGCGCCTTAGAGCGCGAACGCGCGCCCGCCAACTGGCGCGAGCAGCCCAAGCTGGAAACCCCGAAGCCAAAACCCTCCACTGAGTCCAAGCCGCTGGATCAGGGGCAGGGTCGCATCCAGTATTACCGTGCGCTGCAGGGGTTTTTGCAGGCCATGACTGAAGCAGCCCCTCTGTATGTGGGTGAACGTCGACGCAACCCGCACCTCAGTGATGATGATTTGAAGCAGGTGGTCGCCCAGAAGTGCAAGGAGCACCTGAGCTTGGTGGATTTGTGCTTGACGGCCAACAACGCCGACAGCCAGGACATCTTGCTGCGTTACATGCGCAGGGCCCTGGCCAAAAACCTGGCCAGTCTGTACGTGGACACCCCCATTGAGACCCTAAGCGGCCTGGTTCAGGTTGCACAGCAATGGGTGCTGGAGAGCAGTGATTTTGAGAACTCAATGGCTGAAAATGCCACCGGTGACGGCAACCTCGTGATCAAGCTGGCACTGTTTACCGCGACATTGAAAACCCAGTCGCGACTGGATGGCCTGTGGTGTGCGCACGAGCCGAAAGATGTCCTCAGGGAGCTGTCGAAAATTGCCCTGATCCTGGCGAAAGACGTGGCGTACAGCTGGAGCAAGCGCTCCCAGATTTCCGACAAGGAGAATCTCTTCAGCAGCGCCCTGCCCCATTGCCTGGACGCTGCGGAAAAAGCCTATCGTGAATGCGTGATGGAAGAGCTGGAGCCGATCGAGTATCTGCCTAGTGATCCCGGAATGCCGCTACCCTTGTTTGAAAACTCATTTGAGTCGCTGGACATGGGATATGAAGACGAGGACGCTCAGGCCCTGATTGAGCGCGTTCGCACCCTCGCAAAAGGTTACCTCGACAACACCAAGATTCCGGACTTACTCCCGGATGAGGCTGCTCGGTGGAAATCCAATTATCTTGCGCACATCGACAGCCAAATGTCGGAGGCATGGGAAGATGCGGGAGCTGACCTGATCGATAAAATCAGCGCCATGTCCGATGAAGACAAAGAAACCTATCTGGCACAGCATGAGCATATGGATTTTTCTCGGTTTGAGGAAAAATTGAAGGATCGGCTGAATGAGGGTAACTTACCGCTTCAGGACATCACCCTTTCATTCGATCGTGTCAGAGACAAGGCCAAACATCACCTGGCCTGGATCTGGGCGATTTCCGATTCATTGATCATGTCGCGCAGCGAACAGCTTCCGGAGGATTAACATGAATTTCAAGCGCAAGATGCGTAACACGCTGGGTCTTGGCTGCTTGGTGCTGTCACTGGGAGCCAACGCCTTCTTGATCCCAGTGAACGATTACGCAAAGCTGGCCCAGCAGATTTATGAAGACATTCAAACGCAGATGCATGCGGCGATCGAATATGCACACCTCGATTCGATAATGCAAATGTACCACACGGGCAAAGACAGCTCGATCATGGCGATGAACAATGGTGTGGCCAACACCGTAGCGCGCATGAATCAGGTGCTTACCGACATTCATAACAAGCGCCAGCTGGAGCGATCACTGCCGACCCGCGACGCCTGCACGACAACCATCAATGGCACTGCTATTTCCGACCTGGCATGTGGCGACAGCTCGGTGCTGGACACCTATCAAGACGTGATCGACACCGTGTCAGGAAACGTGGTTGGGCTGTACGCCAAGGCCAAAAGCGTAGGCCAGGGGATTACCGGGCTGGTCACCAGTGCGTCAACGTCCGGTGCATCAGCGACGCTCACTGAATCACAGAAGAACTATGCGGCTTATCTGGCCAAACAGATCGCCACTTTTGACAAAATCAAGGCCTGGGGGGATGCGGGCAAAGGCGAATTGGCGAGCGACCCTCGGCTTCTCATGCCCATGGGCAACTACAACCCGCAATTCAGCCCCGAAGACCTGGAAATGGCCCAGACGTATGCGTATGTCACCTACCCTCCGTACGTGCGTTTCAATCCGACCGACCCCACCGAACCTCAGGAAATCCTGACAGAGCTGCGGATGAAGAACGCAGTGAATGATGTGGGGGCTATCATCAACCGGCACATTCAGATGCGTACCCCGCCTGAACCTGGACAACCCTCCAAGTTGACGGCACTTGAAGCGCAAACAGCCCTGCGTTTCACCGACCAAGGCGCTCTGGCAACTGACGGGAAAAGCTGGGTGACCAGGGTTACTCAGGACAACACCTACACGACCAGTGCCATCAACCGCGAAGGTGCGATCATGAAGTCGATTCAGTTGCGCCAAATGATTGATCGGTACGAATCCAGCCTGATCAAAGAACAGTTGCTGGCCAAATACGTGCTGGGCGTCATCGACAACCCTGCCAATAAAATGTGAGTGGGCTTGATGGCACTGTTGCTCATCGCTCACGATAGAGAAAATGAGAGAGATTGCTTCCATGAGTGAGCCCCAATCCCTGCCCAAGTGGGAAGTGCCTAAATCCTATGATATTGGCGTAGCGTACTACTTCCGTAACCTGTTGAAAGGCAATCCCTACCAGGAGCGCTTTTTCAAGCAGTGGATTGCCCGTATTGATGAATCGAACATCAAGAACTACTACGACTACGAGACCGACAAGCCTCTGCGTTCGACGCGTGGGGAGCAGCCTCTCGAAATCGCCGTGGATCAGATCGAGCGCATGGTGCAAAGCGCCAACTTGCCGCGCAAGATCGAAACGCAGCTGTTTGATCAGATTGACTACCTGTCCGACAACAAGGGGAAGATCGACTTTAAGCGCGTGAAGGAGCTGTTTGCCTATGCGGGCATTGAGGGCGTCTACGATCTGGAAAACAAGCGGCATTTCCAGGTGGAATATGATCCACCCTTCACCGTCGACAACCTGTTCATTGATCGTTGGAGCGATCAGGATCGTGTCGACATGGCCAGGATGATGGCTGAGAAAGGGGAAATCCCTGATCATCGCCAGAAAATCGCTGGCCTACAGACTGTTATTGCCGAACTGAACATGCAGGCGCTCAGTGATTCGGGCATCCATGCCAAGCTTCAGGAAGCATCAGCGCAGTTCATGGCGCCCGCACCTGGCTCAAGCATTGAGGAGTTGGAGCGCAGCTCGCGGGAGGCGGCTAATGCTGGTAACAGCATAGAGGCGCTCAGCGCCCAGGCAGCGGAGGAAAATGCGCGCTTTGAGCAACGCGAAGACATTCTTCAAATGCGTGCCCAGATCGAAGCGCTGCAGCAGGATGAAGCCATCAAACTGGCCAAGGCGGTGGAAAAAGTACCAGCAAGCCTTGCTGAATTTCCTGTGCTTGACCCGAAATTCGACATGGAGTGGGACGAGTCTTTTGAGCGATCGATTGATGATGTCGATCGGTGGGCCAAGGCCTATTTTGACGGCAAAGGCCCTGCAGATTTTCCCAATCACGAGCCTGACGCCGAGGAAGCTGCCACGCTGGATAGAAATTGCATGGAGGCCAAACGTTATGACCTGGCCCGCTACAACAAGGCATTCAAGGAGTTTGAGGCAGGCCCGTTGCGCCAAATCAGGATCCGCAATGCAGGCTTCAAGGACTGGGCGCTCAAGGATTTCGTGCTGAGCTCGGTGAACCGTGGCGAAATTGCCAAAAACCGGATTCTCGACGTGCCCCGCGACTTCGCGAACGCCGTCAAGGCGGAGCTGGCTGACGGCCTGATGGCGAAAATCAAGGCGCCGACTCGTATTGAGAAAATTCACGATGATTCGGGGCGCTACACACTGGTTCTTAACAACCTGGATGTTGGAAGCTTTCATCCAGATGAGGTATTGAGTATGAGCACGGACATCAACGAAGCACCCCAGGATCCGAAGGCGATCGAAGAAGCCAAAAGACGCGCTGAGGAAAAGAACAACGATCCTGCCCTCCAGGACGCCGACAGTGACGCCTACATTCCAGGTGAGCCAGATCCGCAAACCCGCCGCACAGCGGCAGCAGGGGCAGCGGCAGCAGCAGATCGTTTGATTGATCCGGGCCAACACATTCCGGCCCCGAAAGGGGCGGCTGCTCCTCGGCCTCAAGATCCGACCAAACCCAAGGACGCCTTCCCAGGCATGGGCATGAGCGGCATGGGTGGTATGGGTGGTATGGGTGGTATGCCACGCGGTATGGGCGGCATGGGCATGCCGCCACCACCCCCGCCGATGTTCAATATCAGTTTCGGCCTGCCCAAGACGCCGAGCTTCAAAGGCCTGTCGTCTCGGCCTGGTGTGTTCTCGCGCAATGCCTTTGATCCGGGTGTTACCGCCAACAGCATTAATGCCAAGATGAACCACATCAACGGCCTGACCTCGATGCTGGAGACCGGTACGCACGCTGACGGCAAGCCGCTGAGCGCCGACCAGACTCTGCGTGGCTGGAGCGAGTTGACCAACAGCATGAAATCCCTGCAGGAGGACGTGACCAAGGCCCACAAGTTCGGCGCGAAGAAAGGCTCGCCGGCACTGGCCGAATCTGTCGGGGCGGCTGACCAGTCATTGCGCAAGGTGCGCTCGGTAGTTGATGAAAAGGCCAAGGAGCCCGGTGCCGTAGGCGAATGCGCCAAGCAGGCCAAGGAGCACATGGATAAAGTCATCGCCATGATCCAGAGCATCGTCAAGATGATGATGGCCATGTTCTCGAAGGGGCGCAGCAACGAGCGCAGCAGGGAGCGTGAAGAGTCCCCTGAGCCGACTTGAGTGGCTACCCATGATCTTTCACAGAGTTAGGCTGAAAAACGCCCTGGTGCCCATCAGGGGCCTGCTCTGTGAAGACTGGGACTGGTTCAAGCGGAATTATCCCGATCACCTGCGAGACCCCCTCTCGCAAAACATGTGCTTGCTGACGACCGCCTACCTCTTGCACCTGTTCACCCAGGCGGGTGTGACGGGCTGGACGCCCCGCGAGGGCGTGCCTTTTGTCGATGAATTCAGGGTGGATGATCATTATCCGTCAGGGGGCATGCTTGCCAGGAATCAGCAGTGGTCAGCCCATGCCTGGCTGGAACACGAGCAGGGCTGGATTCTCGATCTTACGGCAGACCAGTTTGGCTATGCTGAGATCATCCTCACCCGAAACACCGACCCCCGCTACAAGTGCAATATCCCGCAGCCAGAGGTGGTTAAGCGCATCGGTGAATGTGCGCTTTCCCTTGAATGGTACGAATACCATCTGGCAGAGCCTCGGGCGCGCCTTGTGATCGAGCAGTTCAGGCAGATGATGAGCAACCCGCCCCAGCTTGATATTCACCTCCCCCTCAGTCGGAGGGGCTCAGAGGAGGCTGCCCTGTAGCGGGGCTTCATGCGCCGGGGCCACCTGAACTTTGGGGCGACCCTGGACAATGTCCAGCAGATCGTCGTACGTGATTTCACCGAGAAATACGCGATAGGCATCCCCGTGACAGGCTTTCGGTGCGCAGAAGCAGCCCAGCGTCTGGGCGCGCAATGTTTCCAGGTTCTCAAGGATCCAGCGTCGCCGGTCTTGCTCGATCTTCTCGTACCCAGGCTTTCCTGCCAGCCAGTCATGGAAGGCCAGGATGCAACCCGCACGGTCGAACACCTGATTTTCATGCAGAGGGTTTTTACCGCCGATCGGAAAGGGGTTCCCGAAATGATAGGGGTCGCGGCTGCGCCCAATGAAAATGGCGTGATTGCTGTTTGCGCGAATATTGGAGACTTTGGTAATCATGGCTTGTCCGCAAGGGTGCTCAAGGAAGACAATATTAGTATAAGTCGAGGAGAACAATAAAATGAAAGAGACTTGGTTCGTTGCCTATGACCCCACCACCACCCTGTGGGACGCGAAGGCCATTGCTCCAGATTTTCCCGATGACGCCTGGTTGTACAAGGTGATTGCCCGCAATGCCCACGAAGCCATTGTCTTTGGCCTGGAGCAGCACAAGGCCCTGATGGCTGACCTTTCTCCCACCGAGCTGAGGGTTGCGCAGAGCATCGTGAGGCAGGTTAATCGCGTGGAGCGCAAACCTGATGAAATTCTCATGATTGACGTCCCGCAAAAATTACTGGCTGGGGCCCAGACACTTTCAGAGCGCGGCTTTTTCAACCTGGCGCACCATGAAGAGGTGTTGATCCGGATCTCATCTGCCGGCTGGAAAGCCCTGCAGGATCACGTCGAAAAACAGCGTAAATTCGAGGACGAATACGACTACGCTCAGTTGGCCTGAACGTCTGGAGAGCCAAGGATGGCTGCCCCATGCCCCGCGCCCAGCCCAGGTGATGGCGAAGGCGGGCCGTCTTAGTCGCCCCCGTCACCACCAGCATCTGTGTCGGCGAAATACCCGCCAGCATCGCCTCCGGATTGGGCGTTCCCACTGTGTCCGGACTTCGTGGGAGCACTCAACCACAGGAAGAACGCACTCATGCAAAACCAGAAAACAAAGGCGACAATCAACACTGGTGTCGGCAAGCCGCGAAACACCCCCACGCGTCGTTGGCCCAGATACACAGGCCAAACAATATGGCAGCAATGGCTAGCACAGGCATTTGAACCTCGAAAGGATTGGCAGGATCAGTGGCAATACCGGGCCTGGTATCGCCTGTAAAAAGGGCGAAATGTCATTACGCGGATGCTAACGGCTTTAGTCGCCGCCACCGCCGCAGCCACCACCATCACCGCCGCAACCGCCTCCGTCACCCCAGCCACCAGCATCTGTGCCGCCACCTGAGTCGCTCTGATTGCTACGACGACCACCGCTTGATTCGGTGCGCTCACCCATTTGACTACAGACTGCTGCACTCGTCCAAACAAAGACGATCAGCCCGCATATGGCGATAGTCCAGAGCATACTGTCATCAAGCTTGTTTAGCTCGGCAGCTGACGCAGTGAGTGGCATGAACAATCCGAGCATCATCCAACGCATTTTTAGCATGAGCAATTCTCGATATACATCTAAATTGGCGCAACCACATGTTCGCACAGCCACCGAATAAATCAAGAGCCTTTGACCAGGCCACCCTGAAGCTCAGGTCGGGGTCACCGGGGGATCGCTGCCCCCTCCTCAGCGACATCGTCCTTTTCATCGCCGAAAACCCTAGTCACCTGGGCTTCTTCGGCCAATGCCTGAGCCCCACTCGACGAGGCATCAGGGCGCATCCAGACTTTCAGTAGGCCAATTATCGTTCCAAAAAAACCTGTCAGCATTATCCCAAGCACCGGACTGAACCCAGCAGCGTGACCCATTTCCAGATAGCGGGAAACCAGCATGTACAAGATCCCAGAAACCCACATGCCTGGGAAGATCCAGAGAATTCGAATCATGACCTATCTCTACATGCGCCGAAATTGACGCTTTGTCATGCTCTCATATTTTGGACGCAAAAAAACCCCGAAAAAACAAAAAGCGAGCCGTTCGCAAGCGAACGAAGCGACGACGTCCCCTAAACTTCGGGGCAGCTTCGGACAACGAGAAAAATGAGCAGAAACAATGGGTTGGTGAACTCTTGCTACAGGCCATTGGGTGACGCATAGCACTACAGCCAGGTCATCACAGAGCGATGCCCAGTACCCAGGACAACGGGGCTGAAACTTCGTCCAGTACGGGATTTCGCTGAAACTCAAATGCCTGCAGCCAAATCAGCGCCCCCAGCGACCAAATGCCAATCATTGCGACATGGGCGATTCGTCGCCCCCATCGGGTTCGGCTGGAAGACTGCCGGGCCTGGTGTTGTTGCAGCCATTTGAATTCCGCTGCAGTCAGCATGACCAATTTTGCACTCATGCCGACTCCTTGCTGGTATTCGTGCCTACAGAGGGCACCCTTTGTGGGTGAACGGATTGGCATTAGGGGCACCAATGCTGTTACTACGGTACGCCCCATGATGCGCGCCCAGTCAACCCTGGAGGTTGATCAAACCGCTGCAGCCGCGTCTTTGGAAAGCTCATAGAGCTTGGTGCGAACATAGTCATCGGCACCGATTTCCGTGCAAATGGCATCGATCTGTTCGATCATGCCTTCCTTTCCCTCCTCCTCAAGGCTTTCGGCGGTCGAAGCACGCAAACGCTCGACGAACTGACTATCCCTGACCAACCCCTGCTGGAACTGATCGGCACTCATTGAGGCGTCGGTGAAGACGATTGGCACAGTTTTAAGTGCGATGCGCTCAACACCCCCCTGGGTGACGGCGAACACATTGACCTCAAGCGACTCTTCCAGTGCAGTTAGGCGGATCAGACGGCCTGCCTTGATGAGCGTATGACCCTGCTCGGCCTCCATGGTTGGAATCGAGGAATCGGGCTCGGCAACAATCCCCAGGGCGGGAATCACCACGCGGGCACGGCTGCCCTGATCCAGTCGATTGTGCCCACCCCAGGAGGTGTGACACTCCATCTCCAGCTTATGCCATTGGCCATTGTCATTGACTTGGATTTGATAACGCTTGGCGCTGTATCCGGCGACATGTGCCAAACCCGAAGCCTGGAGAATCGCGGCGATATGCCCTTTGCTACGGTCAAGCCAGCGGCCATCCCTGGGCACCAGAACAGCCTGGCGCCCCTTCACCGCATTGATGATCTCCAGCACTTTGCCCATATCACGGTTTTCGTGCAGCAGGTCACCCAGGACAACAGGCAGCAGCTGCCGCTCAGCAGCGATCTCGAAGGCGTTCACCAGCTTGCCCATGGACGTGTCCCAGGTGTTGTCCACGCGCCCTACACGGCGCTCTGAGCCCAACCATGGGTCACCGACCAGAAGAAAGCCCTTCATGCCGGTAATCACGGAGGTTTCAATGCTTTGCGGGTTCAATTCAAGCATGGGAATGCGCTCCAATGGTCTGTTGGCAGGTAGGGCAGATGCCACCGAGTTGCGCAATCAAGGCGTCCTTGCGTTCCTTGATGGCGACTGCTTCGTGCTGGCAGGCTGTGATCTTGCCCTTCCAGGCGTCCACAGCAGCGGACGTTTTGTCCAGGCGATTGATCAAGTCAGCCTGGGCCGACAAGTCCTTGAGGGTTGGTGCTGCTACGGGGAGGAGCGCGTGCACCGCCTGCAGGATTTCAATCGCCTTGATGCTCTTGCCCCAGCGAACCCCGAGATGCTTGAGCTTGTTCGAGTCATGCAGCACTGGCACTGCCGGCGCTCCAGGCAGGCTACGCAGCTGTCTAAGGATGTTGACCACCTGGCTGTTGCGCTCAATGCCCTGAATCAATGACTGTAGTTTCTGGGTTTCCATCAGCTGGACAGGCACCAAGAAGTAGCGACTGACCTCTTCAATTCCGGATTTCAAAATGCCGATCGCTTGTTCGGCATGGTTTAACTTGGCATCCAGCTTCGCCAGACGCGCCATTTTTTGACACTGCTGAATCAGTTGCTCGTGACCTAACAGCAAATCGTCATCTGGTGCCTCGTCGAGCAAGGGCGACAAGATCTTGAGCTGGTTCTTGATCCGGTTCAGCTCAATCTCCAGCGCAGCCTTGCGCTGGCGGGCATCCATGATCTGCTGGGTGAACTGCTGGAGCATGCGCTGAACGTCTCGCGACTCACGCCCCAGTGGCAGCATCTTGGCCCGATCCATCGGTGTGTATCGACTCGACAGGAGGTACTTGGGCTCATCCTGCGGATGCACATGAATATCCTGGCCATGGATTCGCCCCATTGCCAGGTAGGTGTGCAGCCATTCGGGCACCTTGCCCTTGCCGGCGTTCGAGCTTTCGATGCACATCCCGTTTTTGTCCTTGAGCTCAAGGCTGGTGCGATTACTGCCTTTACGGGCGTATTTCCAGATCAGGCTCATGCCCTCTTCAAGCCCGATCTCCACCTCGAAGTGAGGGCGATGGTGGCGAATCCGGGTCTCGGTGCCGTCGTTGTCCAGCAACTCCGACACGGCGGTGATGAACTTGCTCTTGCCAAGGTCGTTGTCACCAATGATCACGTTCACCCCTGGGCCCAATTCCACCAGGATGTTCTCGTGCGGCCCGAAGTCCTTCAGGCGGATGTACCGCAGGGCGTTATCAGGGTACTCGACGCTGTCATCGACCACCTCATCGCTGATGGTACGCGAGTGGGTTTTGCCATTTTCGCTGTAAATCTCGATGATTCGCGAGTAGCCGGAGAAGTACGCAGCGGGTTTGTGGCTGATGTAGATCACCTGAATGCCCAGGCGGTGCGCCAGCTGCTGCATGACCGCCGCAAAGGCCGGAATGTACATTTCAGCCAGATGGCAGTCCGCTTCGTCCAAAAACAGCACGCGTCGGTTGGGGTGGCGCGCCAACACGACGAAGCGCAGGCCCATGGCCACGATGTTGGCAATGCTGCCGCCCCGGTCACGACTGACGTTCTCCAGATCGCCGTTGGAAAGGATGTCCACATCCAGCGCCGCCAGGTTGTTGCGCATCGAGCTGGTGAAAACGATCTTTTCACCGGTCTTGTTAGGCATGATTTCATGAATCAGGGAGGTCAGCAGGTCTTCGAAAACCCCCTTGTTCTTGGCCTGCACTTTCATCTGCAGCGCCAGCAGGGCATGCTGAATGTCGTCTTTACGCATCAGCAGGGCATCACACGCGCCGATTTCAACCGACACCCGCGCCATGTCGTTCATGGCCTGCCGAGCCACGCCTTTCAGCTCGCTTTCGTCACGGGAAAGCTGCTGGACGGTCGCGGTCAACAGGTTCAGCTCGTCGAGGGGGTTCACTGTAGGCTGCAGAGTCATCGCTTACCCCCGAGCGCTAGGCGCGTTATTCAGGCGGTTGAGCTGGTCTCGAATTTCGCTGATTTTGGTGCGGCGGGCACTGACTGTGTTTTTGAATTCCGCGACCGCCCGCAGGTTTTCGGCATTGCCGGTGGTGAACAGCGCACGCAGCTCGTCAAGGGTGTTGCACCCTTCTGCCTTGGCCTGAGCCGCCAGCTCGGCAGCCTGAGCCTCGTGATGCTGAAGTTCGGTACCCAGACGGATCAGATCCGCCTGATTTTGACCCTCCAGTTCAATAGCCTGCTTGAGGTCTGCAGCAGCGTCAGTAGTCGACATGGTGAATCCTCCAGTGTGATGTTGAAAGTATAAGGTAAATTGCCATTTTGTCAATTTGCATGTTAATCGATTGAATCAATTTTATGAGGGTTCGTATTTCAGGGGGGCGCTATTTTCGCGCATGCGGCTGCACCACAGAAATGCAAATTGGCTCCAAGGAGCCAATTTTCAGGTAAACCAATCGGTGATCAGCGACTCGGGCCATCCTGCTGCGGTGCTTTGTAGTTAAAGGGGGTTTTGCCAAGCCCCGAGCACACTTCCTTGAGGTACGGCGAAATCTCGGTGACGATAAGCTGACCGAATTTACGCTTGGTTTTGGCGTAGGACATCACCAGCTTGTGCTTCGCTCGGGTCATGCCGACATACAGCACCCGGCGCTTTTCCTCCAGGACGTCATTGTCTTGCTCCTTTTCACCGGGGGTGGTGTCCTTGTCCAGCGCCGGCAGGTACACATGCCCCATTTCCATCCCTTTGGAGGCGTGAATGGTCATGATGCGGATGGTCTGCAACTGATCCGCTTCGGTTTGCCGGCTCATGTCGCCGAGCATGCTGAGCTCTTCGAGGATATCCTCGGGCTTGCGCCCTTCCTCCAGCTCGCGGAAGAAGCGGTCGAGCAGGAAGGCGACGTTCTGCAGGGAGTTGGCAATGGCATCGTCCAGCGGCACGTTGTCTTTCTGTGCCGCAGCGCGGCGGACGCCTGGGCCTAGGTAGGTTTCCCACAGGCGCTCAACGCCCGTGCGTATGTAGTCCACGTGTTCGCCATAGGCCACCAGCTTGCGGATGGCGAGCATCGAGTCCAGCAGCGGGGCCAGTTTCAGTGACACTGCCGAGGGCTCTTTCTTGGCATTGGTTTTCGCGGCCATCTCCACTAGATAGGCGTGCGCGGTCTTGCCTTGGGCCATGGCTTTCTTGGCGCTCTTGTCTGACACCCCAAAGCTGGTGCACTTGAGCAGCCGGCACGCGGCCATGGAGTCCCAAGGGCGGAACGTGAAGCGCAACAGGGCGATGGCGTTCTTCACCTCGGCGCGCTGATAGAAGCCGATGTCGCCCACCACCTGGTAGTTGATCGCATTCTGCACGAGCGCCTGCTCAATCGCCGGCTTGGCCTGGCGCGAGTGATAAAGGATCGCAATTTCCTTGCCTGGGATACCGTTGGCGAGATCACGCTTGATCCCCCTGGCGATGACATCGGCCTCCTGCTTGTCCGATTCGAAGGCCACGATCGAAACCGGTGCGCCTTGCGGATACTGGTCATGATCCTTGTACACGGCGCCATCGGAGAGCTTCTGGTTCATCCGGGCCGCCACCACGTTGGCAGCTTCGAGGATGGCCGGGGTTGACCGGTAGTTGATGTTCATGTCGATCTTGACCGCTTTGCGGTAGCGCTGCATGAAGGTCAAGATCACCTGGATGTCCGCGCCCCGGAAGCCATAGATCGATTGTTTTTCGTCACCCACCACCAGGATGTTTTCATGGTGCCTGGCGATCTGATCCATGATCCGCATTTGCACCGGGTTGGTGTCCTGGTATTCATCCAGCATCATGTAGCGGTACCGCTCCGCCAACTCCTGGCCAAGGCGTGGGTCACGCATCATCAGCTGATTGGCCACGACCAGGATGTCGTCAAAGTCGATGCCATTGGCCGAACGGCACAACAGGGTGTACTGATCCCAGGCATCCTTGGTGACGCGATACAGCACGTCAGAAGGATCGCCAAAACCGATCATCTCCCGCGCATAGGTTTCGGCGGTATGCCCTTTGGCCCTGGCCGCAGCCATTTGCTCCTCGATCTTCTTGGCCCAGCGCTTCTCGTCGATCATTTCCTGGGTATCCTTGTCGAGCTGCTTGATAGCTTCCTCGAACAAGGTTGAAGACTCGCTTTCATCGAAAATGGTGCACTCGTTGAAATCGATGCCGATCGATTCCAGGTACGGGTGGTTGGCATTGGCCTTGAGAATCACCTTGTAGATGATCGAGTGGAACGTGCCTGCGGTGATGTACTGGGCGACCTCGCCCACCATGGTCTCCAGGCGCTCCTTGATCTCATCGGAGCCCTTGTTGGTGAAGGTCACCAGCATGATCGAAGTAGCCGGCACATCCTTGATCAGCAGGTGCGCGGTACGCACGATCAAGGTTTTGGTTTTGCCTGCGCCTGGGCCAGCAATCGCCGCAACTGCACCATTGAGGGTCATGGCGCATTCGCGCTGCCGCTCATTGAGCCCCTGCATCAATAGCTCGATGCGCTCTTCTTCGCTATCGAGTGCCACGATGTCTTTGAGTGTAATCGCCTGTGCCATGCCGGCTCCCGCTGGTGCATTCATGCTTCTATTCTCGCCCAGGTCTGGGTCATAATTCAATTATAGCGTATATTGACAAGAATCAGTTCGGCTGGCAGATTGTCCGGGTCGACAGCTCAAACGTCAATACATACATTACTCGAAGGCTGCATCAGCCATCGAATCCCTACTAACAATATGATTTACAACGGATTTTTGAAATGGCTGATGAAGCAGATGTAGCAGGCGAGTTCCAGGAAGCTTTTTTGGCGAGCAGCCTTGAAGCCCAGCGGAAAAAGGTTTCTGACTCACCCAAAGCTACCGGCAAGTGCCTTTTTTGTGACGAACCCCTTCATTCATCCCCTGCGGCGGGAGAAGACCCAACCAAGGTCAAGCGTCCGCGCTGGTGCGACAAAGACTGCATGGACGACTGGCAACGTGAAGAAGATGCCAAGCGTCGTAAATCTGGCCGCAATCCAGTGGTGATGCCACTGTCGAACGAAGAAGAAGGCGAGTAAGCATGTCCCGCCTGGCCAGCCCCTCCTCCGACATTCCGCCGAACAATCGCATGAGCGCCGCGAAATTTCGTGAGTTGAACAGCCAGGCAGCGAAAGGTAAAAAGGGGCGCAATGGCAAATTCAATGCCATTGTCATCACCACCAGTGAGGGCCGCTTCGACTCCAAAATGGAGTATCAGCGGTATCTGAACTTGAAACTGATGCTGCGCGCAGGTGAGATCACTGATCTGCAGCGCCAGGTGCCCTACGAATTGACAGCCGGTGGTATTCACATATGCACCTATGTGGCTGATTTTGTTTACAAAAAACAGGATGTGACAGTCGTTGAGGACGTCAAGGGGTTTAGAACCCCGGAGTACCGTTTGAAGCGTCGACTGATGAGGGACATTCTTGGCATCGAAATCCTGGAAACAGGTAGAGTCAGAAAACCGAAAAAAGCATCCCCATAATAATAATCGGTAGCCACCATGATTCGAAGACTGATCCTCAGCACTGCCATGTTGCTTGGCAGCCCGCTGCTAGCCCACGCAGGTGTTTTCAAAGAAGAGCCCGTGTCCATGGCGGTGCTCAATCAATGCGTCAATCAGTCCAGTCAAAGCTACCAGCTAAAGCCCGTGATGCTAAAGACCATTATTGCGGTCGAGGGCGGTCGGGTTGGCACCATCAGTCCCAATTCAAATGGCTCCTACGACCTGGGTGTTATGCAGGTCAACACCCTGCACCTGCCCAGCATCAAAGCCGAACTGGGCTACAGCTGGAAGGATCTGGTGTTCGACCCTTGCAAGAACATTCAGGCAGGCTCCTGGATCTTGTCCAAACGCCTGAGTGAGGTGCCCGGCAAGCCATGGCTGGCCGTGGGCAACTATCATTCAAAGACCCCGAAATTTCGCACCCGCTACCTGAAGAAGATAGCCGCCGCCTACTCCAACCTGGCCTCCGTCATCGGCACTCCCAAAGAAGCATCCGCCATGCCCAGAACGACTGGGTGGGGCAGCCCTGCCGCCAGCACCCCCGCCCCTGTCGCCCCCGGCGTGATGGTGTTTACCGACAAGGGCGTCCCCTCGCTTGCAGCGCTTGAGCAGTCCATCCAGGGCGGCAACCAACCCCAATTCTCCACCCCTATGGCTCGCACGACGCCCAGGGCAGTCACCCCGAAAGTCGAGGTTGTGGCGATAAACAATAAACGTCGTATGTTAAGGTTCATTGAATGACAACCATCACGGTAATTACCGAAAAGAACTCTGTTTCCATAAAGCTGGCTGCAGCGATGGGCTGGAGCAAGAGCGCCCTGGGCTTCTCGGGGCAGTGGATGGGCAACACCGTTCACATGGTGCCAGCGCGGGGACACCTGCTGACCCTTCCTGCACCGGATGAAATCCAGCCAGGCCTTGGCTGGAACAACCCCAGGGCGATGGAGAACATCCCCCGCACCAAAAAACTGCGCCCCATCGTCGACGCGCCCGACTACAAGGGTCGACGTGTCGAAGATCACCTGAAAATCATCCAGCAAGCCCTCAGCCAGTCTGACGAAGTGATCCTGGCGACGGACGCCGACCGCGAAGGTGAATACATCGGCTGGTCGATCCTGGAGCACCTGAACTGGAACAAGGGCGTGCGCCGCTGCTGGCTTGCCTCCGGTGAAGACCCGGCCAGTATGCAAAAGTCCATGGCCAACCTGCTGCCAGGCTTTGAAAAGAAGTCGCTGGCCCGCGCTGCCGAAGCTCGCGCCCATTGCGATCATGCCTACATGTACATCACCCGCGTGTTCAGCCACTACGGCCAATACGGGTTGCTGGGCAATCACCTGGGGCGCGGCGGATCGCCACGCGAGCGCGTGATCTCCCTGGGGCGCGTGCAGTCTGCCGCCCTGTACATGATCTACAAGCGCGAGGAGGCGATCCGCAACTTCGTGCAGAAAACCTTCTTCAACATCTCCGGCGACTTCAACACCTCGGGCATTTCGCTGAACGCCGAATACACCCCCAAGGTAACCCGCGAGATGACCGAGAACGTCATTGATGGCGTCACCTGGGAGCCACAGGGCAATGATGGTGACAACAAGTTGGACAAGCCGTTGTTTACCGGCGAGCAACAGGTGCAACAGTTCGTCAAACGCCTTGAGCAACACGCCGCCCAGTCCAAGGTGCTGGAGTACTCCGAGGGCACAAGCGAGCAGCACCCGCCCATTACCTTCGACCTGGTTGCCGCGAAATCGGCGTTGATCAAAGCCACCAAGATCACAGGTGAAATTGCCCAGACGGTGATCGAGGACTTGGCCTCGCAAGGCTTCATCTCCTACCCGCGTACAGCGCATGGTGAGCTCCCGGCCAACCTGTACCCGGCCAACGAGCGAAACCCACTGATCAAGTCTGTGATGAATGTGCCTGGGCTCGCTGCTGCCGCCCAACAGGCCATGGCTATTCACGACGGCAATGACCCCAAGTACAAGCCCTTCAAGCCAAAATGCTTTACCACCAAGAAACTGGAGCACCATGGCTTAATCCCCACCCTGCGCGCCGTGAATGCCCAGGTGCTGGCCAACATGTCGCCACAGAAGAAAACCGGCGACAGCATCCGCCACAATGGTGAGCACATGCGGGTGGCCTACACCTTGATTGCCCAGCAGTTCATCCAGGCCCTGCTGCCCCCGGTGAAATTGGCCACCCAGAAGATCACCTTCGCCGTGCCAGTCATCGACATGCTCGGCAACGATCAGTCGCTGTTTGTGGCCAAGGCAGCGCGCACCGTCGATTTCGGCTGGCGTGGCATCATGAACGTGGGCGCCGAGAAAAACGCCGAACTGCCCAAGCTCAAGAATGGCGACCCAGCCCTGCTGGAGCAGGTACTGCTCAAGGAAGGTAAGACCAAGCCGCCTGTGCGCTACACCGAACAGAACTTTGAAGAGGCCCTGAAGAACGCGGCCCGCGAAGTGGACGATCCGGTGCTACGCAAGTATGTGGCCAGCGGTGATGACAAACCCATGGGCATCGGCACACCGGCCACCCGCGACACGATCATCCCGATCCTCAAGGCAAGGGTCTACATCACGGTCGAGAAAAGTGCCCTGTTCCTGGCCCCCAAAGGCAAGGAGCTGATCGACTATCAGCGCACCAGCGGCCACGACTGGATGCACCGGATCGAAACCACAGCGCAGTGGGAGGGTAAGCTGGGTGAGCTGGCATTGCTGGAAGACGATCGTCAGGCCATTGCCATGCGCGACCAATTTATCGAGGACAACCTGGTGGGCCTGGAGGAATACGTCACCTGGATGAACGACAAGTACGCCACCGTGGAAAAGAAGCCGCTTGAGCGTGCACCCTCGGTGGTCACAGACAAGATGAAGCAGGCCATCAAGAACATCGCCGAGCGCAAGAACATCAAGCCGCCAAGCGGCGCCCTCAGCGACCCGGCCAAAGCCAAGGCCTTCCTGGATGAGCACATGCCCAAGCGTGAAGGCGGCGAAGCGGGCAACGGCGGCGTCTACCCACCAAGCGCCGCGCAACTGGGGCTGGTGGCCAAGATCGAGGCAGCCTGCGGGGTAGCGGTGACCGATGAAATCCGCGCCAGCGGCAAGCTGGCCAGCGAGTACATCGAAAAACACAAGCCCGCCCTCGACGCGCAATACAAAAGTGCCCCACCCACGGAAAGCATGATCAAGTTCGCGAAAAGCCTGGCGGCCAAGTTGCCAGCGGATCAGCAGCCGAGCGATGATGTCTTTACGCGTATGGACGCCTGCAAGGCGTTTCTCGACGCCCAGACAAAGGGCAGCACGGGTGGCTCCGGCAGTAAGTCATCTGGCAAGCCCGCCACAAAAGGCAAAACAGGAGGCGGCACACGCCGGTAACCCATGAAAGTGCGCTTTGAAGAACGCTTTACCATTAAATTGGTTCAGAGCCGTCCGAATGAGATCTTTGTCTTCGGTGACAACCTGAGACGCAAGGGCAAGAAAATCGGTCAGGCTATCATTCGCCCGATGCCCAATGCGTTTGGCGTTCCCACAAAGCGCGAGCCGGCTCGGTATGATGCCGCGTATTTCTCCGACCAGGACGATGAAATCAAGGCGGTGGAACAGGCTCTTCGGGATTTGACAAATTGAGCCGTAAATACACCCTGGTGTTTCCCCTCGGTGGTCTGGGCACAGGCCTGGCCGAAATGGAAAAGCGCAGCCCCAAGGCCTGGCGGCGCATGAATCAAATCCTTGAGGAGCACTTTGGCGTGATCAATGGTGTGGTGTCGCGGGCGGCAGAGCCGTCATTGCAGCCCTAAGCGCCCGCTCCCGTTATTTTCAATGGTGCCCCATCCACTGGGGCCTTTTTTTGTGGGTGATTGCATGCTTCTGCACACGTTTTTTGAATGGATGGGCGCCGCCACCGGTATCGCTGGCGCGGCCATGGTCGCCAGTCACTCCAAGTACTCCCCCTACGGCTGGATCAGCTTCCTGGTCAGCAGCAGCTGCATGTCGGTGTTTGCCGTCATGACCCAGGCGTGGGGTCTTCTGCTCCTGGAGAGCTGCTTCATCCTGACCAACCTGCTGGGGCTGTGGCGGGGGCTGATACAGCCGTTTGTACGCAAAAACAGCAGCCGGCACGGCGAAGAAGCGACTCCCCCAGAGCCGGCTCCTACGCACGAGCTCTAGCTGCATGTCGCTTCAGCCCCGTCAGCCACCAGGCGCCGTGACAGCGGAAAAACCATCATCTTCCGGGTGTTCTCACGCCTGCATTGGGATTTTAGATGACAATTTTGGGACACTTTACAGGTATTTTGCTAGCATGCTCGCGAGAGAAAGCCTTTCCTGAACTCATCGGAGGAATTCATGCAAACCAACAATTATACGCAGATTAAGCCATCAGGCCTCGATTGGTTCTTACTACTCATTCAGGTGCTAGCGGTTATCGGCTTTGTATTGCACACCATTGCTATGTTTTCTGCGAGCCCAGATGACGAACTCCACAAATTGCGATTTCTTAGCTTGGGTTTCACACTGATATCATCCACCACCCTGGGCTTGATCGCTTGTAAGATGTTTTTCGAAAAAATCCCCCTGGTAAGCGATAAGTCAGAAACCCGCTCCCCATCTCATGGAGCATAGCCCTAAGAAATTAGTATGACCATCCATGAAGATGTGAAAATTAGCAAGTTCCAGGGTGTTCGCAGAAATAGCAACAATGCAAAGAAAACCCACAAGTGTCGGATCACTGTGGAATACCAAGGAAAAAGCTATGAACTATCGCTGCCTATCTATAGCTATTCGGCAGCCTCGGCCATCACGAATGGCCGGATATGGCGCAACAAGGACGGCAACATGGAGCGCATCCGCCAGGCTATTTTGAATGGCTTGTGCCAATTACCTGCCCTCCCCAAAGCTAAAGGTGCCTCATGGCACCTTTCTCTTCGAAATCCATCTTGAGGGAGCCAGCTCGACTCAAGGCGGATTGAGCGAGCCAAAGGTGATGACTTTTGCACTGGGTGCAGCGCCCTCGCGATCTTTCTCGACCGCTGCCCGCAAGGTTTCCTTGTAGCACATCTCGCGGCGCAACTCCTTGCCCGCCTTCGAGAACAGCCACCCCTGTCCATGGTCAATGCCCGCATCGCGAAGCCAGGCGTATTGCATGGGGTTGTCAATGTGCTCGGCCACCACTTTCATGCCCCGCGCATGGCAGGCATTTACCGCCGTGGTAATCAGGCGCTGGGCCGAGGCACTGGTCTGGATGGCGGTCGTCAGTTTGGCCGACAGTTTGAGGTAGTCCAGGTTCAAGTCCTGAACCACGCTGAATTTCGCGTATCCGGTACCGAAATCGTCCTGACCGACTTTGCAGCCCTGTGCTTTGACCAGATCGACGAAGGCCCTGGCCAAGCGCATATCGCGAATAGGCTCAGACTCGGTGATTTCAAATTCGATTTTGACGTCCTTAGGCTTGCGCGACAGGAGCCAGCTGGCTTCTTCATGGAACAGTGGGTCGCACAGGCTTTTGGCCGACAGATTGACCGCGACTTCCGGCCCGTCCGGGATCTGCTTCAGGGTGTTGATCACGGTGTCGAGCACCCAGAGATCGAACTCACTGATCTCGCCGGATTTTTCCATGCGATTCACCAGGGCTTCGGTATCCCCGGTAAAGCTCAGTGGCCTCATGAGGGCCTCATAGCGCGTGAGCTGCAGAGTTTTCATGTCCACAATGGGCTGAAACTGCATACCAAACCGCTTTGAGAAAATCGCTTTCAGGCTCCCCATGGTGCCCCTCATGTAGCAGGTCTCTAATACAGCCATTGAAACACAGTAATGCTTATATTGACAAAGATAGATTGCGAAGTCGGTCAATCTTTAGCAAAATATTGGATAACAAGGAAAACAATATGCACACCAAGACCCTCACCCTGCAATCGGGCGGGCGGCTGTTTGTCATTGGCGAGCTTTTCGGCCACTTCCCTGCGCTGGGTTTCTGGATGCGTCAGGTTGCCTTTAAGCCACAATTGGACAAGGTCGTTCTACTCGGGAATTTCCTAGGCTATGCCGCGTCGTCGCGCCAGGCTCACTACTACCTTTCTCAACCATGGCTGGAGGCGGTGCTTGGGCCGAATGAAGCCCATGTGCTGGATCGCCTGAACCGGGGCAGCCATTCCGCCGAAGGCACCCTGATCGGGCAATGGCTGGGTGCCATGAGTCGTGACGAAAAGGCAATGCTCCAGCGAGCCCTTGCGGGCGCGCCTGTCGCCCTGGAGTGGTCGACCGAGGAAGGCCTTATAGTCTTTAGTAACAGACCAATGCGCGAGGATATTCCTTGGGAACATACGCGCAGCGAGCTTTTGAAGAGCGCCAATTCCGCCCAGGGCTTGCAGCTGTTTATGAGCCGCATTGACACGCTCAGGTGCCTGGGCATGATTCCTGGGGGTGCGCAGCGACCTGCACCAGGGGTGCACCAGAACATCGCGGCATTTTCGCTGGAAAAACCAGCAGCAACCCATCATGTACGCCATAACAGAATTATCGTAACCGGATCCTCCTGCACGGCCCATGGTGCTCAGTATGAGCATCAAAGCCTGCTGTGCAGTATCGAAATCAATCATTTACAGTCTTCTATTGAACAGGTGAATACATGGGAAATGTCTCTGGACGTTCGGCACGCGCTGTATCCAGCGAGCAGCTTGAATACGAATATGCACTGAAGCGCAGGGCTCTGTGGCGCGTGATTACCGGCTCGGGGCTGATTGTCCTGGCGCTGCTGATCATGGCGTTTGCCGCTTACCCCATCGTCTTGAAGTCCACCCTACCCCTGCTCTGGCTGCAGGAAGCGAACGCAGGTGGCTGGAACAAGGAACTGCAGACCATCGGCATCAACCTGCTGGCCAAAGGCCGCATCGAGGTCTTCCCGCTATGGATCAGCATCGCTGCCGGCGCGCTAAGCTGCCTTTCAGCCTGGCTGGGGGCCACCCTCATCCGACTCAAGGATGCGACATCCCCGTGGGCAGTGATCTTTTCCAAAACCTTCTGGTGCCAGGTCTACCTGTGGAAACAGCCTGACCACAACCTGCGCGTCACCAGTCGTCGCCCACCCCAGATCAAAAGCTGATCAATACGCATAAAAAAGACCTGCCTCTTGCAAGGCAGGCCTGACTCACCCCTTAAGCGCTGCGGCGATTGCCGACGATCTTCTCGGCGATCTGCTGAAGAATGAGCTGCTCAGCGCGATCAAGCTGGCCATTCATCTTCAGTCGAGCAATGCGGCTCTTGGTTTCGCGAGGGTTGACCTTGTGGGTCAAGGTTTCCTTCGCATTCGGATCCAGCTGATGGATCTGCTCGAACACCACCTGCTGGCTGTATTCGTTCTGCAATGTTTCCAGCAGCAAGCTGGCCTGCTCTTTGCCGCTAGTGTTTGCCTCGGCCAGAACCAGATCACGGTGACGAGCACGCAGCTTTTCGAATTGCCGACGAAGCTTATCAACACCGGTCAGTTCGTCTTCGGCTGCCCGAACACGCGCCTCCAGATCGGCAATCTTGCCCTTAATGCGGGTAACACGCATATCATAGGTGTCACCCAACCGGGGCTGTTTTGCCACTTCCTCGGGGCTTGGGAAGTCTTCTGGCTTCAGTGCGGCGAGGTCACGCTTGAGCTTGCCAATGGCACGCTCATCCTTGCCAATCGGACTGATGGACGGGCGTCCTGCTGCCGACAGTACGACACCCTCCACAGCCTTTTCCAATGTGTTCAGCTCACCACCGGACTGGCGATCCACTTCCGCCAGCAGGGCGTCACGCTCCAAGTGAGCCTGGGTGATCTTGCACTCCAGGGGCAGCGCTGGACGCCCCATTGGGCGCAAGCCGCGACGGGCAAGTGGGCTCAGAGAATTCCACTCGTCATAGGTCATGCCCAGATCCGGGAGCGCCCAGTACAGGGCGAACAGCCCTTGGCGAATCACCTTGATGTCCTCCAGCTTGCTGCTCAGCGGCGCCAGCGAGGCGGGCGTCATCTGCGACGAGAATTCGCGGTAGGCGCTCTGCAGCTTGGACTCCAGTTGCAAGGCACGGAAGTAGTCGTCGGTGGCGACCTTGCGATCATCGGCAACCTGTGTGATGAACGGGGCTTCATCCTCAGAAACAAAGTCCAGACCCAGGGTCTCGACATACAGGGTCTCCAGCTCCACAACTTTGTTGTGAGCCTTCAGGAGGTCACGACGCACAAATTGGATGTCTTTGGCCGCGAGTTCTTTGCCGCTGGCTGGCATGACCGCCAAAAGATCCGCGCAAACGGGCTCCAGGGCGTCCAGCTGGGCGATCAAGGCCTCACGGGATTCCAGGGTATTCGATTTGCTATCAGTGCGAGTGTTCATGATGCCTCCGATTTACAATCCATCGAGCCTTTGTCTTCCAGACCCCTGTCATCAACGGGCGTCTCAACAGATGGATGACAGACTCTTAATCGATTGGGGTAAGACCTTTTAAAATGCGTGAGTCACTTCGCGTAACCCTTGCCGTTTTGGCAATTCGCCTTCACTTGGATCAATTTATACCGTTAAGTGAGGGGTTCGTCAAGCACAATTTGATAGAAACCCGAAGGATCTGACAGTCAAGTGAACGACGTCATAGTAATGGCACTATTGGAGTAGGCTAGCCGCTCTACTGCGCCCCTTAGGGGGCGAGAGCGCCCTCTTTCTGCGCCCTCGCTTGACGCAGGTCACGCTCCATCTCCCGCAGGAATTGATCCAATTCGGATGGGGAAAGCTTGAGCTGCGGGAACAGACCGTTCTCGAATCCTTTCTGCGACTTGCCGCCCGAAGCCAGGTTGCCAAAGCCTCTTTGCTCCATGTCGTACAGGGCAATGTCATCGCCAGACGTGTATTTGACCAATAAGTTCAATCGGTTCAACGCCACCGGATCCAAATCATCCAGTGGTGAACTGGCGATCATGAAGAAATCGCCTTCGCCGCCATTACGGGCCACCCGCCCTCTCAGCTGGTGCAGGGTAAATGCCCCTAGGTGATCGGCATCAATAACCCCTAATGCTCTGAGGTCGGCGATATCCACCCCGATCTCAATCAGGGTCGTGGCCAGCAGGACATCCGCTTCCCCGGCGTTCATTAGGTCAATAATGGTGGTTTTTTCATCGCGCTTGGATCGACCGTGAATCACGGCGACACGGTTGGGCTTGAGTTTTTCCCACTTGGCAGCACCCTGAAGGATGGTTTTCTGGTTACGCAAGGTCAGGTCTTCATCGACTTGCGATCCCAGGTATTCGAGGGAAACTGCCACTTCGCCCAGTTTTTGCATGAAGCGCTTGGTCAGTCGATTGTGGGCATCGTCCTCACCGTGCAGCTCCACCACATAGCCTTCCGAAATTGTCCGGTCGATGCCAGCCAACATTTCCGAGGATTCTGTGTGGACTGTCAGGTTTTTCACCGAGAATCCGGATTTCTTCTTCAACACCGCACAGATCTTTTCCGCCTCCTTCAGGTCATCGCTTTTCACGTGATAGAAGAAGGCTTTCTGCTCGGCCACTAGGGGGTAGATCAGGGCCACCCGGTCACCTGCCGCCACGCGCTTGTACAGCAGATCCATGACAATCCGCTTTTCCGGAATCGTGTTGCCGATCAATTGCGTCTGAATTGACTTCTTGACGGGACAATCCTTGATCACGGTAATCTTTTTGTTGCCAAACATCGTTTGCGCCATGGTGCGCGGAATCGGGGTTGCCGTGGCTTCCAGCACGTGCGTGCCCAGACTGCTGATCGACTCACGCTGCACAGTACCCATTTTCTGCTGCTCGTCAGTCACTGCAAAGAACACCTTCCAGTGCGGATTTTTCTTCAACCAAGAGAGGATCGCTGTTGTACCGATCAACATCGACCCCTCAGCAACCTCCGCGTTGAAACCTGCCGTAACCAGGTGAATGTTGAGGGAGGGGTACCATTTGCGGATGTTCTTGGCCACCTGGTCAGCCAACGGCTCTGTCGGCAACATGATCACCACGTTCTTGCCCAGCGAGCACGCGTAGGCAGAGGGAATGCCGTAAGCGAGTGTTTTGCCATTGCCCACGTCCGCCGAGAGCAGTCGATCCATTGGCGTTTCTTGGGAAAAGTCCTGGATGACGTCCCAGATTGCCCGGCGCTGATCAGGTGTTGGTGTGTAGGGGTGCTGCTCGACCAGCGCCTTGATCAGCGCCCGATCGACAGGTAGGGCTGCATCCGGATTGGGAGCGCGCTTGGTGGCCGCCATCGCCTTGCGAATGCCATAGTAGGCATTGAGTCGCCGCGCAGCCTGCATGGCCTTCTCCAGGTCATCCGGCAGTCGCGGATTGTGCAAGGTCATCAACAGGTGCTTGAGGCTGTTGAAGGGAATGCGGCAATGGGTCAGGACGGTCATCTCATCCACCCCCAGCTCATCGAGCATGTGCTCGACAGCCTCCTGCGGGTAATTCAGGGCGGCAATTTTCGTCAGCTCTGCAACCTTGGAGGGCTGAATGACGCCTGGCTTGCCTCGGTACCGTGCCACGATGCGGTTTCGATCACCTACCGGGACAAGCTCAAGGTTGCCCAGGGTTTTGCTTTCATCGCGCTTATCCAGCGTTACCTTTCCGGACACATGGATGATCTGGCCGATCGAGCCCGTTTGGGCATACTCCCATTCCTTGAGCTTGCTGAAGGTAAACACCGAAATGGAGCGCATGCCATCGCTCAAATCGATGCGCATGTATTCACGCTTGGGCTCCGGCGCCAGCATTCCCTTCGCGAGTTTTTCAGCGCGGATGGTGTCCGAATGCTTGACGCCCACCAGCTTCAGGGCGGCGTAGAAGGTCGCCCCAAGATCCAGGCGCATTACCGCTGGAATGCTTTTCAGGGGAACGGTGAAGTCATCATAATATTGAGGCAAATTGATCAGCAGCTCCCAAGGCTCCTCGATGTCGAGGGTGTTGAGGCGCCACATCATCTTCTTAAATGCATCAGTCATTATCGTAACCTACCCTTTTCCATCCCCTATTTTAGACACATATTGCTTAAAACGGGTTATGCATTTTTCGTCCGAATCACAGATTCTCTTCGGATTTTGTGTAAATTGGCAAATACCATCTGATCATCACTGGTCAGGCCCGTCAGTGCAGCCTTATTTGACAGCTTTTGCATCGCCTGGGCGGCAAACACACCCGTAATGTGCTGGATCAGATGTTGAGCAGTGCTGCGACTGGTCTCCGGCTCATCACGCATCAGCGCGGCCATCATCGCCGGATTTTGCAGTCCACCCAAGCGTCGACCCAATGAGGCCGCCGCGCCGCGCTGGCGGCACTGCACTTCCAGTTTCGGAGCGTAGTAGGGATTCTCTTCCAATTTCAAATGGTCTTCATGGCTGGGCAACAGATCCAGCTCACCCTTGAGCATTTCCACCTTCCAGTCCACCAGTGTCTGGATCAGCTCGTCGCCTTCGGCTTTCCACAGCTCATCATGGATCATGTCTTCTGCCCACAACGGCTCATCCCAGAGGATTCGTGTCAGTCGAAGGGCATTGTCGTTGAGGACATTCTCCGGCTTGACGTAGGCGCTGCGGGCCGTTGGCATCGACACCAGACGCTCCCTCAGGGCTTCAACAGGCATCCCACAGATCGAAGCAGCGCGCTCCAGAGCCTGGTGCCGGAGGAGTGGGTCTCGCGTCTCATGGATCAGCTCAATGGCCTTGCTGGCGAATTCGGCGCGGCCTCGGTCGCTGACCAGATCCTTGGCTTCAGGCAAGTTGTGCAGCATGGCATCCAGCCAGTCCAATGGCTGTGCCAGGATACCCTGGTACGCCTCGGGATCCTTGATGACCAGGCTGTGCGGATCCTCCCCCTCGGGCAGCAGGATCACATCGAAGACCACTTCGTGATCGGTGATGTTCTCCAGCAGCAAGGAGCCGACCTGCACCAAGGCTTTGATGCCTGCAGCATCACCATCAAAAATGAAGGTCACATGCTTGGTGTAACGCAAGAGCAAGCGCAGCTGATGGACTGACATCGACGAGCCCATGGCGGCAGCGGCAGCCAGGTTGATCAGGTGATGGGCGATTACATCGAACTGCCCCTCCACGATGAATAGGCGCTCAAGGCGATTCTGATTGCCAAAGGCCTTGAGTGACTCGTACAGCCCGTACAGTACGCTATTGCGGGAGAACAGCGCGCTTTCCTTGGAGTTGCGGTACTTGGGCTTCGCATCCGCCCGCAGGGTGCGCCCGGAGAGTCCGATGGGCTTGCCTTTCATGTCCCGCACCGGCATCACCAGTCGATCGCGGAACAATGAGAACACGCCTCGTTCGCTCTGCTCCAGCACGCCGCCCTCAATCAGCGCCGCCTGGTGCTCGACTAGATTGTCCACGGTGTGTTTGCCATATCCGGCAAACCCAAGGGAAAAGCGCTCGATCATTTCAAGGGGTATGCTCCGTGACGCCAGGTACTCCAGGGCGGTGCGGGCATGGTCACCGGGTCGAGACAGCTCTTGAACGAAATAATCATTGGCAGCCTTCATGGCCGGCAGCATCTGGAAGTCCAGCTGCTCTTTCTTGGCTGAGCGAAGGTACGGCTTGAGGTCAATTCCAACGTCTTCAGCCAAGTCCTGGGCGACCGCGATAAACGATCGACCGGTAAAGGCCATCATGAAATCCAGGGCATTGCCACTGGCGCCACAGCCGAAGCAGTAATAGAACTGGCGACCTGGGGACACCGAAAATGACGGCGAATGCTCCTTATGGAAGGGGCAAAGGGACACGTAGTCCTTGCCCTGCTTCTTCAGGGGAATGTGTCTTCCGATGATTTCGAGCAAGTCGTTCTGATCGACGATGTCATCGAGGACAGTCTGAGGAATGCGATCGAGAGGCCGCTTGGCCCCACCATTGGGAGTCGTCATGGCATGTGAACCTGGATTTTCAAGATCGTTTTTATAATATATTGACACTGCGCTGTCCAGCCTCCTATCATCCGCACAACCAATTTATTGACAAAACGACAAGGCCGGCCCGCTGCCGGCCTGGCCGGCTGTATTCTTCAACCTCATTCAGCCATCCATTACTGAATTTCTGGCGGGCGTTATGTTCAAAATCGAATTCAATCCGTCGATCGTGCCGACATTGCAACACTGCCTGGACAGGCTCTCTGACCTGCAGTCCGGTCATCCGCAGATCTGGCTGCGCTGCCCTCATGTGGAGCAAACAACCGCCATCCAGGCGCTCTGGGGGCAATTGAGTCCAGCACAGGCCCCGGTGAGGCGGCTGTCGGGCCATCTCGTGTCGCTGAGTGGCAAGGAGCTTCGACAGCTGGTGAAAGCCATGGAGGTCTTCATTCACGTCAATGATGGGCGATTCTGTTCAGTTTTGAATGTGCTCGATGATGTCATCAGCGGTCACCCCAATCCCTTCGCCGTCCGCCAAGCCTTTGCTCAAGCTGAAGACGCCTTCCAGGCAAGTGGTGCACATGAACAGAAGGAGCCGTTGCTCGAACTTCGCCTGCTGGCGACCGAGCTTAAGCAGATCGTGGAGCTTCGGCTGGAGGGCTCCTTTTACGAGTTCTCCACGACCTGTAAAAATGCGCGTATCGCCTGGGCGCATGCTGCTCCAGAGAGAATCGACGCTTCCTGCTGACCAAAGGCCAGCAGGGCTTGCCCTTGGGGGACTAGATGGCGCCGTTGGCGATGTACTCGCCACGATTTCGGCCTTTGCTGATCAGGGGGGAGTAGTTTAGCGCATTGGAGAAATTGCGCTTTTTGGGGTGGGGAGTCTTGTCTTCGGCTTCGGGTACCAGCATGTTTTCCAACTCCTTCTCCCTGGCCACCTTGCCTGGTCGGCTGATGATGTAGTCGACAATCAGGCGCTCGAAATCCAGAACCTCCTTGCTTGGGTTGAAGTTCGGACTTTTGCGAACGATGCCGGCATCGGAGCAGGTGGCCTGACCCCAGGAGAGCAGGAAGCTCTTGATCACTGCCGGTGGCGCCAACAGCTCGGCAGGCGTCTTTGCACCTTTGCGGTAGTAGCGATTGGCACCTTGGCGTATGCCTTCCAGGGTTACGCTGGAGAAGGTGCTGAGCATACGGTGCAGGCAGGTAATCAGACGATTTCTTGGCGTTTCACTGAACCATACCCAGTTCTTGCCCTCATCCAGCCAGACGGCATCTTCGCGAATGGCGATGACATCGCGGATGTAGTCCAGTGCCTGGCGCTCAGGTATGCCCGGAACATAGGGAAGCAGGTCACGAACAGCGGTCATGCCGACGTTGCTGGTCAGCTTTCTGGCCTTGGCCAGCACCTTGGCTGCGGAGCCCTCCATGTCAGGCAGAATCACAAAGCGCTGGTTGAACTCGGTGGCTACCCGCAAGTGTTTGCCAACCCGATTGAACTGTTTCGCCGCGTTGAGCACACCCTCCAGCGCATCATCGCCCAGGCCATGTGCGCGCAAATGCGCTTCAATGCGTTCGGCTTTAGCCGGCGCCATTTGGTTGATGATGGACAGCATTCCGGGTAACGTGGAAAGGTGCTTATCAGCCTGTTCGGCCATTTGCCTGGAGCATTTTGTGGCGACCTGTCTGACACGCTCACGGGTCAGGAAATATTCTTCACCCACATCCTGCATGCTGCGCCCACCTTTCCCATCCCAGCCGTAATGCTGGAATGTGATGTTGATATTGCGATTATTCAGCTGGTCTGCAGGAATGGCAGCCAGGAAAAGATTGTGCATCTCGGCGCGAAAGGAGGTCATGGCGGGCTCGTTTTTTCTTATTATTATGGATGCCGGCTTTTGCCAGTCATTGCATAAAATCTACAAGCACTGCGCACTTATGTCAATATACGGTATAAATAACGCTGTTAATTCCAAGGGTTATGCTGACTGACCAGGATCGGCTCCATCCAGTCGACATTCAACAACCAGCTGTCCAGGGCATTGCCCTCACGGTTCATGCCCTTGGTTGCCAGGAAGTGATCGCTGTCGGTTTCCTGCCTGCCTAGATAAGCATGGCTTGCCGTGGCATTGGAATTGATGATTTCGTAGATCTCATGGAGCCGGATAAAATACACGCCCCATCGGTACGGGCAGGTGCCAAACCTGTCATGCACGTTATTGACCCAATTGACCCAAAAGAAGATCCCGATATTTTCGTAGATTTCTTGGTACCGGGCGAGATCCTTGGAATTGAAGGTGACGGCTTTTTCGGGCGGGATGCCGGATTTTGATTTCGATCTGAAAAAGGGGGTTTCTTGGGTTTTGAGGTCGCAATAACCATAACCAGGCACCCACAAGTCAGCGGCGTATTTGCCTTTGGGCGTCGCCGTCTTTTCCGGGTTGGCCCACAGGGTCAGGTGGCTTTGCTCGTTCATCATCTTGATAAACCGTTGTTCCCGAAGCTCACCTTCCTTGCAGTAGCGCGCCTTGTCCTGCGGATCGTGCACCCGGTAGTTTCGCAGGGCATCCATCAGGACATTTCCATCGAATCGGTCATTGCCGCCTTCGCGGCACTGAGGCTGCGCTCCAGCTTCTCACGAAGCTCAGAGAGATGGCTGGAGAGATCTTCGATTTCGGTTTCGGCCTCGATGTCGACTGCGTCCTTGCGCGGCATGGCGCGACCCATGGATTTGCTGTAGGAGATGCTGACTTTATCCCCAAAACGCTTCTGGATCATGGCCAAGGTTTTGGATTTGCGGCTGATCGGCAGTGCTGGCACATCGATCAGGTCACCCTCGGCATTGCGCACGGCTACCTGCAGGTTACCCTCCTCGCCATTGGAGTCGTGCGCAGACATCAGGCCGAGCACGGAGGCGATGCTGGTTTGCTCGACGATGATGGTGCCAGGCTGAGTGTCCACGAACGATTCCAGCGGCTGTACGCGGTCAATGATCAGCGACGCACCGTTGGTTTTCGGGTTGATGCGCACCACACCATGCATGACCACCAGGTTGTCCGGGGTCATGAAGGCCTGGTACTCGTGGTAAGGCTTGTTGAAGATCATGCAGTCCAGCTGGGCTGTACCATCATCGAGTTTGAAGAACGCATAGGTGCCCTTGGAATTGCTGCGCGGGTCGATATCGCTGATCAAGCCTGCCACGCTCACGTGTTTGTACTTGTTGCGAGCCTGGGGATTTTCAACGGTGTCCTGCTCGGCGCTTTCGGCGATCTCGATGAGTTGCGCCGTGAGCGAGTTCTTGAGGCTCTCGCGGTACCGATCGTAGGGATGCCCGGTGAGGTAAAGTCCAAGTACTTTGCGCTCCCCAGCCAAGCGGACTTCGTCATCCACCGGGATGAACTCCGCCCGTGGCATCACGGGGATTTCCATGTCGAACAACATCCCCTGATTGGTATTCTTGCGCACCTGCTTGCCGGCAGCCATAGCCAGCGGCGCGATCTCCAACAGTTCCTGACGCGCTATGTCGGTGTAGTCAAACATGCCGGCGTGGATACAGGCGTTCACGGCGGCAGAGCCGACCTTGTTACGCTGGTTGAAGTCAATGAGGTTGTGGAACGGGCCGTTCTTCTTTCGGTCATCCAGGATAGTTTTGGCAGCCGAATCGCCAAACCCCTTGATCGCCCCCATGCCATAGACGATCTCACCGTCATGGGTGGTGAAGCTCCACTCGGACTTGTTGATGTCCGGGGTGCGGATAGTGAGTCCCATCTTTTTCGATTCGTGGAGAAAGCGCACGACTTTGTCCGTGTTGTCCATGTCTGAAGACAGTACGGCGGCCATGAATTCCGCTGGATAGTGGGTTTTCAGATAGGCGGTCTGGTAAGCGATCAAGGCATACGCGGCAGAGTGCGATTTGTTGAAGCCGTAGCCTGCGAACTTTTCCACCAGGTCGAAGATGTTGCCAGCCAGGTACTCACTGATACCATTCTTGACGGAGCCTTCAATGAACCCTCCGCGTTGTTTGGCCATTTCCTCGGGCTTTTTCTTGCCCATGGCCCGACGCAGCATGTCCGCGCCACCCAGGGTATAGCCAGCCATTACCTGGGCGATCTGCATCACCTGTTCCTGGTATAGAATGATGCCGTAGGTTGGCTCCAGCACTGGCTTGAGCCCTTGGTACTGATAGTTAGGGTGCGGATAGGACAGTTCGGCTCGCCCGTGCTTGCGGTCAATGAAGTCATCCACCATGCCCGATTGCAGCGGGCCAGGACGAAACAGCGCCACGAGGGCGATCAGATCTTCAAAGCAGTCGGGCTGAAGACGCTTGATCAGATTCTTCATGCCACTCGACTCTAGCTGGAAGACCGCCGTGGTCTCGCAGCGCTGGATCATTTCATAGGTGGCTTTGTCGGCAAGGTCGATGGCATTGATGTCGAGTGCATCAACCCCTTCTTGGCGGCGTCGGGCATTAATGCTTTTCATCGCATGGTCTATGATGGTCAGGTTGCGAAGGCCAAGAAAGTCGAACTTCACCATGCCCACCTTCTCGACATCATCCTTGTCATACTGGGAGACCAGGCCTGAGCCGTCCGGCTCGCAGAGCACCGGGGTGTAGTCGGACAGCTTCGTCGGGGCAATGACCACGCCGCCTGCGTGCTTGCCGGTTTGCCGGGTAACACCTTCGAGCTTGGTAGCATGGAACCAGACGTTTTGCGACTCCTGGTCGGTCTCCAGTAGCACCTTGAGGGTCATGTCGCGAGCGAGGGCCTTTTCGAGGGTGATGTCAGGCTCCTTGGGAATGAGGTTGGCCAAGGTGTTGCCAACCCGATAGGGGTAGCCGAGGGCCCTGGCAACGTCCCGCACCACCATCTTGGCTGCCATGCTGCCGAAGGTCACGATCTGCGACACCGAATCATGGCCATAGGCATTGGAGACATACTTGATAACCTGGTCGCGTTTGTCCATGCAGAAGTCGACGTCGAAATCGGGCATCGAAACCCGCTCGGGGTTCAGGAAGCGTTCGAACAGCAGGTCGTAAGGCAAAGGATCAAGGTCGGTAATGCCCAGAGCGTAGGCGACCAGGCTACCAGCACCCGATCCGCGACCTGGGCCCACTGGAATGTCGTTTTCCTTCGCCCAGCGAATAAAGTCGGCCACAATCAGGAAGTAGCCGGGGAAGCCCATGTCGTTGATGACCTTGAGTTCGAAATTCAGGCGATCCTCATAGGTCTGTCGTTTCTCGGCGATAGCTTCGGGGGTCTTGAAGTTGTACCGCAGGCGCACCTCAAGGCCTTCGATGGAGGACTTTCGCAGGTAGTCCGCCTCGGTCATCTTGTTCGGCGCTGGAAACGCCGGCAGGAAGCTCTTGCCCAGGGTCAAGTCCACGTTGCACATCCCGGCAATCTTCAGCGTGTTGGTGATCGCCTCCGGAATGTCGGAAAACAACTCAATCATGTCTTCAGATGACTTGAGGTACTGGTGTGGCGTACAAGGGGCATTCAGGTCATCCCGCAGTGCCCGCACCGTACGACCCTGGGCAATCGCCAGACGCACCTCATGGGTACCGAAATCGGCGGTGTCGAGGAATCGGGTCGGGTTGGTCGCGACCACCGGCAAGGCGTGTTCAATGGCTAGGTTGACGGCCTCACGCACATAGCGATCGTCAGCGACGTGACCGATCCGCTGCAACTCGATGAAGAAGTTGTTCTGGAAGAGCAGCTGATAGTCGGCCAGGGCCTCTTTGACGGCAGGCATGCGCTGACTCATCAGCAGACGGCCCACTTCGCCTTCCCTGCCTCCAGAGAGGGCAATCAGATGGTCGGTTTTGCCATCGAGCCACTCCAGCGGTATGACTGGATGGTTGTCCTTGTCACGGGGTGCTTCGGTATAGCCACGGGAAATGATTTCACACAGGGCACGGTATCCTTCGCCGTTGCGGCAGTACAGGCTCAGCGTCGAGGACGGGTAGCGCGGCGTGGAAACCTTGATCTCGGCGGCAACGATGGGTTTGACCCCTTTTTCCATCGAGAGCAAGTAGGCCTTGACGGTGGCAAACAGGTTGCTCGGGTCAGTGATGGCGATGGCCGGCTGCCCAAGCTCTTTGACCCTTGCCATCAATGGTTTGACCCGCACCAGGGAGTCATGCAGGGCATATTCTGAATGAACGGAAAGGTGGACAAAACTCACGTGGCAACTCCTGGCGCTGTCATTTGGGCGGCTTGCTTAGCCCCGGCAATAATCGATTTTAGCATTAATTGACTTTCCCGACGCAACCAATATACTCCGAAACCGATACGACGTATTTGGAGTTCCTCGCCCGTGCAAGCTACCCCTGACTACCAATCCCCACCCGCCATCAATTTCAATGGCAGCGCAGAGCCGCTTGAAAAGGCATTGCTGTCCACCCTGCTGGACAGCCCCGAGCTGTATAATGGCATTGCCGAGATCATCGAGCCTGAGGACTTCATCAACGATTCGGCGCGGCAAATCTTTGCCTGGATCGTCTATGAAAGCAAGCGGGGTCGGAGCATCGACATTTCGTTGGCCATGAGTCATTTCTCCCAGACCCCACGGCTGTCGAGCTATCTGATCGAGGTGGGAACGGTCTTCCCAAGCCAGGATTCAATCCGGCGTCATGCCGAAGAATTGCGTGACCTCAGCATGCGTTTCAGCATGATCGAGATGCTACGGGAGTCGAGTCAGAAGCTGCTGCACGGGCAATTGCCGGTGGATCAAGAAATCGCCGTGTTAAGCAAAAGTCTGAATCAGACCAATGTGCGTCTGAATGCGGGCGGCGAATCCAACCAGAGTTACAAAGAAGTGGGCAAGGCGTGGCGGGCGCGCTTGGCGGAGCGTGCGGAAAAGGGTGGCATTCCAGGTATTTCTACCGGTTTCCGGGATCTCGACCAGAAAACCACAGGGTACCACAAGGAAAACCTGATCATCGTGGGTGGTCGCCCATCAATGGGCAAAACCACCTTTTCGATGAACTCGATCGAAGACATCGCCGTCAACCAGGGTATTCCCGCGCTGGTGTTTTCCATGGAAATGCCCAAGGAAGACTTGTATGAACGCACCATTGCCAGCATCGGTGGTATTGACTTCGAAAACCTGCGCCTGGGCCGACTCAAGGCTGGCGACACGGAAAAGCTGCGCATCGCCACCGAAAAACTCGACGCCGCCCCACTGTACATCGACGACCAGCCGGCGCTGAGCCTCAACCAGGTAGTGGCTCGCGCTACTAAGGCCAAGCGCGACCACAATATCGGGATTATCCTGATCGACTACTTGCAATTGATGACGGTTTCAAAGCATTTCCTGGCCAACCTCAACGAAGGGATCGGTGAGATCAGCCGTGGCCTGAAACAATTGGCCCGTGATCTCAAAATCCCTATCGTCGTGCTGTCCCAGCTGTCGCGTGAGCTGGAGCGACGCCCTGATAAGCGTCCGATGAACTCCGACTTGCGCAGTTCCGGCTCGATCGAGCAGGATGCCGACCTGATCCTCTTTGTGTACCGGGATGAGGTGTACAACCCGGAAACAGAGGACAAGGGTGTCGCGGAAATCATCATTGGCAAGCAGCGCAACGGCCCGCTGGGCACGGTTCGCCTGGGCTTTGCCAATGGCCAGTCGCGTTTTGAAACCATCGACCAGGGAGGTGGTCAGCCAACCACACTGCCGAAGGTGTCACGCACCGAACGGGTGAAGCATGATAAGGAGTCCACCAGCTTGGCCTCCCACCATGGTCAGCAAGCCGCTGAGGGTACTCCAACCGTGGACTCTTCAGGTCAGGAACTGCCGCTTGATCCACAGCAGCCTTATCCGGACATTCCCTTTTAACATGGCGGTTTGACCATATATTGGCATAAGTGGAATAATGGAAAAAAACAGAGACCTGCCATGAACATTGATGAAAACACCCATGACGGGGTTGATGTAAATGCTTCGTCACGTCACGTAACGTTCGACTGCGAGACCACTGGTCTGCATCCGGACGAAGGCGATAAAATGGTGGAGGCCGGTTTTTATGAAATCATCGACCGCAAGCCCACCGGCAGGTATCTGCACCTGTATTTTGATCCCAAACGCGATGTGCCCGATGAAGCCAAGGAAGTCCATGGTCACTCCCGCGATGACCTGGTGAGGCTGTCCGGTAAACGCGTCTTTGCTGATCGAGCCCAAGAGATCATCGATTTTATTCGCGGGGCCAAGCTGGTTGCTCACAACGCCAAATTCGACACTCGCTTCTTTGACATGGAATTCAAGGTGGCAGGTCTGAATCCTCTGGCGAGTTATTGCGAAGGCATCATTGACAGCTTGGCTATTGCCCAGCGCCTGTACCCTGGGCAGCGCAACAGCCTGGATGCCCTGCTCAATCGCCTGGTGGGCAAAGACAACTACGAGCGTGAGCTTCACGGCGCATTGCTGGATGCCCGGCTGCTTTCTCAGGTCTACCTGATCATGACCGTCGATCAGAAAGGCCTGGAATTCAACGAGCGCTCGTTGACCAAATCGGGGCCAAAACTGACCCCTGCCCGTCTGCAAATCCCTGCGGGCGAACTGGTAATCGCCCAACCTTCAGACGTTGATCGTGAGGCTCATGCCGCCATGCAGGCGCGGATCAGAAAGAGCTCGGGTGGTAGCTGCATCGAATTTGGCTTTTGATTATAAGGGGCAACAAAAAAACCGCACACTGGTGCGGTTTTTTGATGCCGGTAATTGCTGGTCAGTTGATTTCAACTTCACCCGCATCGGAATTGTCGCAGCAAGGCGTGTTAGGGTTCATGTCATCCTTGGCGCAGTATGGGATGTACTCGCCCGGATTATCCGCGCTTTCGCGTACGTTCGAATCGCCCGCTACAAAGGAAATGCCCAGGGACTTGTTGGCTGCCACGCAGACATTATCCCCGACTCCGGTCTTGAACACTTCGTTTTCACGGGTAGACCAGTTCGCGCCGTCCTGCGGAATCGTAGCAAGGTACTTGGGCACGAGGACTTCGAGGTTGGTCTCGGTGTCCATGTACAGGCCATCATTACGGGCAATCAGGATGGCGCCGCGAATTTGGGCAGCCTCCTGGATGTATTTGGTGGCCTGGGACTTTGCCGCACTATCACCGCTTTCCCCCATATAATGGATGGTGCCGAAGGTGATCAGAACAGTCAGGACAATAGCAATCAGGATGATGATGATCTGGAGCATGGGTTTTACCCTTCTTATTGTTTTTTATAAATCGATTTTTTCACACACGCTTGGTAATGTCAAAACCCTGCAGTTTGAGTTTTTAGTTACCAAGCCCTTACAATTTTTAGTTATTAATTAAATACTTCCGAGATGAGTTTTTCTGCCGATTGGAAGCCAGGCAGGTCTTTGCCATCCTTGGTGAAGACATTCGGAGTGCCTTGAACATTGAAGACATTGCCCAGCTCGTAATGCGTAGCGACCGGTGAGTCCATGCGTTTGAGTTCAGCCGGCAGGGCAGCGCAGTCGGCTACAGGCACCCTGAAGCCTGCATAGGCATCATTCATCGCCGCTTGTTGATCCAGTGAGCACCACACGTTATCGAGGTTTTGTTGTGTCACGCTTTTGCTACCATTGCCATTGAGCCTTGCCATGTCCCGAGGGTAGAGCAGGTAGTGGACGGTGATGCCCGCAGCGTTAAGCTGAGGGATCGCGGCATGCAGTTTTTGGCAGTACGGGCAGGTCGGGTCTGTAAACACGTAGATGGCGGTTTTTTCCTGGGGCGCTTTCCAGTTGACGGTAAAGCTGTCCGGGATTTTCGACAGTGCGTTGGCGATTTGCTCACGCTTCTGGTCTGCTGGCATGGCTGTTCCGTCATTGTTGAAGCCCACTTTGGCCATGTAGCCTGGCGGTGCAAGCCGCCCTGCCATGGGCGCAGCGGGCACAGCGGGCGCAGCAGCGGCGCCTGTCGGAGTGGGCGGCACGGATGTCGGGGCAGACGGGGTCGCTGCAGGGGTCGCGGGCTTATTCGCAGCGAACACGACTTTGCCCTGGGCTGCAACCACGGCTTGTCGTTCTTTGATTAATTGCCCGAGGCGTGCCTCGTCGATCTGCCCAGGCGCTTGTGGCGCCCCCGCCTGCTCGGCCTTGGCTGGGGTCACTGGCAGTGGGGTGGTTTGCACCTGGGCTGCAGCTGGCGCCACGTTGCTTGCATCCGCGAACATGAATTTGTAAGTGGCCGCCAGGCACAAGACAATGAACGCCCCTTTGGCGAGGTCATTCATCAGTTGGCCGCGAGGTGCTTTTTGTGCGGTATTGTCCGGCTCTTTATCCAGAGATTTCGGTTGCATGAGGCAAAACCCTGCGTAGTGTTGATAACAGTCAATATACAGCTAAAGCGCTATATTTGATACTGGCTTCGCGGCTGTTTAGGCGACGGCGAAGTCAAGACCTTTTTCGAGATGGAAGTGGTGGCGCAGCGCGTCGACCAGCGAGAGAAAGCGATTGTGACCCATGACAAACTCTGGGCGATCCTGGTTCCAAGGCTTGTCGATCAGATAGACTTCATCGACCAGGCCTGCGGCTTTCATTTTGTCCAGGTTGGGCGGATAATCGTCCACCATGATTTCAAAGCCTTTCGGGTAGCGACCCACCACGGCCTGCGCTTTGGAAAGCCCTTCAGGCACGATAATGAGACCATCGGAATACAGGTCGTGTTGATTGAGCCACGTCTCCGTAAGTTTCTGGCCAACCGGGTGATAACCGCGAGAGGTCACCAGCACCACGTCAGACCAGAGGTCTTGATTCGTCTTAGGGCCTCTTTCACGCCGGGGTAGGGCTGCATTTGCTCCAGGAGCTTTTCTTCGATGATAACCTCAAGGAATTGCTCCACGGTGATGCCATAGAGCCCGGAGATGTTGAAGGTCGACCAGGCCGCGACCGGGATTTGCTTGTTGAATCGCCTGTTCAATACAGGGTTCATGACTTCAGAGAGGTTTCCCAGCACGTCGTCAACATCGATGGCAAAAGGCTTTTTCATCAGAGCTCCTCCAAAAGGAATCAATATATAGCATAATGCTAGTCGAGCTTCAATCTGGGCTTGCCTGGCCATATTGATAATATTGAGTCACCAGCTGCTCAGCGCCTATGATGGTGACATAGCCTCTTTTGAACGTGAATGCCATGCAGCAAGATGTCAGTGAATCCCTCTACCTGGTCGACCTGGGAAGTTCCCGTGACGTTGATGTCGAGATGGGCATCAACGAGCCCTCATGGGAGGAATTCAAGGCCGAAGTGATGCGCCACCGGATCCGGGATCGTAAGGATGGCCCTGGCTACATTCCTGTCATGATGAAGCTCAAGGAAGATTGGGTGCTGCAGGTGTCGCAAAAAGGCACCAAGCACTACCGTGCCGATATCAACACCGAAGCGCTGACGGTGCTGGTGATCGACATTGACGAGCCTGGCGCACTGGAAACCGGTGAACAAATCTTCGAGGGCTACGAGTACATCGTGCACTCCACGCACAACTTCACCCCGGAAACGCCGTGGAAATACCGCATGATCGTGCGCTTGGCGCAGCCAATTGAGGTCGCAAACTGGCCTGCCTGCTTTGAGGCGTTGAAATCCAGGATCGACCTGGATCCTTCGTGCTGCAACCCTTCGCGCTTTTACTACTACCCCAGCCACTCGTCGGCCTCCAATATTGCGCCAAAATCCTTTCACCAGAAGGGCAAGGCCATTACCGAGCAGGACATTCTGGCCCTGGGCAGGGACGTGGCCAAAAAGGTGCGCATCTCCCCGCTCACCTCGCGCACCCTGGGCACGCTGCCCCTGGCTCAGTCCAGGGCCAAACGCCATTTTTCAGGGAACATGGTGGCGCACTACGACGCCCTTCCACAAACCGTCAACCAGCGCATGGACAGCTTCATGGAGCGCCATGCCAAATCCATCGTTGATTTCGAGTTGTCGCCACACTCACGGCACAATTTCGCCTTGTCGATCACCAGCCGGGAGTATTCGGTCATGGGGCCGCGCACTGACATGCGGCGACTGCTTGACCTGATGTTCTATTGTGCTTCGCGACATGGCACCCCACTGGAGTCTGGAAACAACACCCTCCAGGAAATTCCAGGCATGATCGTCACTGCCATGCAGAAATATGCACCGGAAGCGCTGGATAAAGCTCAAGCAGACCATGGTGACAACTTCGCTGTATGGATGGCTGAAACGATCGATAAATCGCTTAAGAGCTATGAGTTTGTCGGTTTCGAGGAGACCAAAAAGGCTGAGGTCGAGACGCCTTCAGATATGTATCTGGTGATGCGCGAGCGACACAAGAGCCTGCTGCGCGAATTCCTCGCCGAAGGTTCTTTGCAGCGCCTGGTCGAGCAGGTGTTGCGCCACGAATTGGCCAGCGATTCACCCGATTATTCAAACATCGCGAGTGCGCTGTACCGCTACCAGCTCGGCTATCTGACAGCAGTGATCAAACAGCCTAAAGACGAGGCTCACGAAAATCTGAGTGGCCACATCAAGAGCGTCTTGCAGAGCATTCAGCCCCGCGAACTGGGCATTGATGACAAGAAATTCGCCTTTGCTCGCAGCGCCCTGCTCGTTGAAATAGCCAAGAACAAACCTGCCGCAAGGCCTAGCCACGATAACAATAACGAACCGGGATTGTGAGATGCCACAGACAAACACCCTGCAGGTTGCAGACAGCGCTTTGGACACTGAAACCCTGCCCTCAAATGAGGTGCAGTCACGCTTGACCGCCGGCCTTTCTGCGCAGGAAGCCTGGGGCCTGGTGTTCAGCAATGTTTTCAACAGCGAAACTGCTTCGGCGTCCTTCGACATTCTGGTGGAATCGCTGACCAAACCAGTGCTTGATGACTCGACCACTCCCCTCGAACGTGCAGTCAAATCCAGCACTGGGGAGCGCATGGCCTTTGTTGCCAAAGTGTTCGAGAAGGCGGTTTCGCAGCGCAGGATGGATGTATTCCCAGACGGCTCGATCGGCAAGATGGCTTTGGTAGCAGGGAACGTTCAAGGGGCGCTGGACGCCGCCAAGGCCAGCCCGGAGTTGCACAAAGGCATGCGTGATAGCCAGCAGGTGACGTTGTTTGTTCAAGCCATGATCCAGGGCGAGGTGGGGCTGATGAACAGCCTTACCTGTCGGGCGAACGATGTACCACTTATTGACCCTTTCTATTTCAACAAGCAAGGCTACAACTACCTCTTCAGCTACCTGAAAAAGGCGCCTGAGCCAAGCCTGGCCGTCATCCAGGCGTTTTCTCAATGCCTGATTGAAAGTAAAAACCTTGGCGACGAATCCGCCAGTTTGTACCAGCGCTACCTCTCGGCCTCGGATCCATATGGCAAAACGGCGCTTCATATCCTTGCCATGAGAATGCGGGAAGAGCGACTTAAAGATGAAACGTTCGTCGACATTTTCTCCTGGTTCAATGACCGAATCGACATCAACACCCCCGACAACACCAATGATGAAACAGCCCTTCACGTGGCGTCGCAGTTCAACCGCGTTGAGGTCAACCAGGCGTTGATCAAGATGGGCGCCTTGCTCGAATGGGTGACCCACAATGGTCGAACCCCGCTGAACATCGCAGCCTACCATGGCCATACCGAACTGGTGAAAGCCTACCTGGAGTACGACATCAAGGCGGCAAACATCGACCCAGGGCTTAAACAAGGTGTTGCCGATGGCCCCAGGTACCGCGTGCCGCTCGTAGCAGCAGGTAAACATCACTGGGGTGCATTGGCTCAGTACCTGGCCTACAGCAGCGAAGGCGTCAATCAGCATGAAGCAACCAGTGACGCCCATACACCGCTGATTCTGGCGGTCAAAGCCGTGGATCACGCGGCGGTCACCGCCTTGATCAAGTCTGGTGCGGACATCAACATCACCAACGGCCATGGGTACAGCGCCGTGCATTATGCCGCACATCAGTTCACGGGGGTGCTCGGTGATGCGCCTCAACGGATTTTGTTCGACCTGCTGGCTGAGGGTGGGTCGCTGGCCATTCCGGACAATAACGGCAACACCCCACTGGACATCATCATTCAGCGCTCGGACATTGATTCCAGCGAGGAACTGTTCTACTCCATGAACATTAGCCTGCTCAGCGAGTGGGTGTTCAAGGGTGATCGCGAGAAAACTGAGCAGTTCCTGGATCAAAGCGAAGCCCTGTCGCATGCCAGCCAAGGTGTGCTCAGAGAAACGCATCCGTTGGTCAAGAAGGCTGAAAAATGGCTCGCGGCTCAAGAGGAAAACCTGACGGAGGAGAAACAGGGCAAGGCCAAACAGGCTCGTTCGGACTTGATTGGCATCCTGGTGGATACCCTCAGCTACTCCGGTGTTCTGCTGAGCCTGGCTGACGTGGAGGTGAACCCTACGATCAAGAATCTCTTTGAGCTGGTTCCTGAACACTATCAGATTCCCACCTTGGGTGCGGCGGGCTTTGTGCTGGCCTTGGCCAGGGCCACGGAGTTTCGTGGTGACATGCAGAAATTCAAGAACATCGGGTTTGCTGCCGACGCGCTGGCAGGCAAAATTACCCGGAATATCCTCAAGCCGGTGGCCAATGCCATTGTCCGCTGCACGGGTGACCATGGCCCCTTGAGCCATGTCTACCGCTACTTCAAAGGGATGCGCGACAGCTGCAAGAGGGTTTCGATGGCCTGCAAGGCATTTGTGCAAGTGCTCAAGCGCAAGGATCTGAAGGGGGCTAGTCCCGCCGAGATCGTCAACTGCCTTGATCAGGAGGTGCTCAATGCTGTGGGATCTATGACACACCAGGATTTTCAGAAGTTTCGCGGCCAGGCCAGACTCAATGCCCGCCAGGGTCAGCAGGACTACGATTCACCTGGATCGGGACGTTAAGAAAATGGGGCCTGCGGGCCCCAATTTTTTAGATGTGGATGACATGACTGTCGGGCTCTGGATCCTTGGCCAACTGCGTGGATGCACTCAAGAGCGCCCAGAACTTGGCCCCTGAGGAGGCATTCACGTAGTGCTGTTCGAGCAGGCTTGCCAGGTCTTGAGCAGACCATTGGGTGATGGCGGTACGCTTCACGGGTTGTTCGGTGGGTGGTATCACCCCTGTGGCGCTGATGGACTCAAGGGTGCGAATGGCTTGCTCCAGGCGACCAGGCGCCTGAAGATTGGACAGCACCAAGCCCCAGGTAGTGCGCTCAGGCCAAAGCATTTCCTGCTCCAGCATCACTTTCAGCCGATTGGCATGAGGCAGGTAGTTCACCTCGCCTTTCTTGGCCTTCTCTTCATCGAGCCGACCAAAGAAACGCGACATGATCACCGGCATGTCGGCATCAATGTAGACCGAGACAAACGGCAGGTTGCGCTTGGCCGCGATCGCCTGCATCGAGATGACCCCTTCTGGCTCCAGAATCGGCAGGACAGACATTCCCTGGCTCAGGATGCGTTCGACTTCGGCGGCAGAGGTGCCATACATCGCGGTATGCGAGGCTTCATACTCCAGCAGCTCATCATTGGCAATCATGGCGTTGAAGGTTTCCGGGGTGACAAAGTGATAGTCGACACCATCCACCTCGCCTTCACGCATGGCTCGGGTTGTTACACTCACCGGCTTTCGAAATTGTGGGTGATCCCCCATGGCCTTGGCAAAGGTGGTTTTGCCACTGGTGCTCATTCCGCTGAGTGTGACGATCATGCTCATTGTGGGTTTCCTCTGCTTGGGCTCAGAATGGAGCGGGGTCTGTTGAAGGGTGGTTTTTGGGGGTGGTGACGGTTTCATCCAGCATGGCCAGAGTGCTTCCAAATTCAGCCCTGAACCGCCCAATGGGACTACTCAGATCCTGTTTGGGGAGGCCTTGGGTGCGAGCGGACTTCATGGCCAGTTGTTTCGCGGCCTCTGCCGCTTGATCCAGGCGTAGCGTCAGATCAGGATCCTGCAGGGCTTTGAATTGAATTTGCAGGGTAAAGCGACCAGCAGGAAACTCGTTGATCGACAGCGCAAAGGTGCCTTCGAAACGATCGCCCACAGGGATCTGGCCATCTTCGATGCAGTTAAAGCAAATGGCCGGGAACTCAACACCGGGATGATCTTCGAACTCAACCAGCATCTTCAGGTGCTTTTCCTGCAGCGGCCAGGGTGATTTACGGCGTTCATCGCGGATCAACCTGAATTTGGCATGGAATTCAGGCTCAGGGAAATGCTGCCCCCAAGGCCCCAGCTCTTCGATTTGCCGACAAAAATCCATGGTCATGTGTTGGGGACTGACGTCTTTGATATCGACATGCAGGCTGCCGATGATCTGCTCCTGGGTAAGCTCCTTGGCTACTTCGGCATCAAAGATTTGTGTGAACTGGGCAAGGTGCTTCAGTGGCACCGATACGCCGGCAGCCATTGCATGGCCCCCAAACTTACCAAGGATCTCCGGGTGCATCTTGTTGATCTTGTCGAGGATGTGCTTAAGGTGCACGCCAGGAACCGAACGGCAGCTCCCCTTGGCGTCCTTGCTCATCAGGATTTCTTCCTGAGCTGCGATTCTTTCAGCAGGGGCATTTGCGAGAATGAGCTGATTCAGTGCTTCCCGCTCCTCTGCCGCCGCCGCACTGTCGGTCATGCAGATGATGGGGCGGTTGATTTTCTCTTTGATGCGGGAGGCTACGATGCCCACCACGCCGGCATGCCAGGTCGGATTGTGCAAGACCACCCCCATGCGATCGAGGAGCTTGTGCTCATCAATCAGTACACCAGCATCGAAAACATGGTGCTGTTCGATGTCGCGTCGCTGAAGGTTCAGGTCATTCAGGCGAGAGGCGATTTCATGAGCCTTGGCTTCGTCCTTTTCCAGCAGGCACTGAATGCCCACGGTCATGTCATCCAGGCGACCTGCGGCATTAATCCGTGGGCCTACGGCAAACCCCATGTCAGAAGCTACAATCTTGGACGCATCGCGCTTACCGATCTGCAGCAGTGCCTTGATGCCCGGTCGCGCCAGGCCCTCCCTGATTCGGCGCAAGCCTGCGCTGATCAGTATGCGGTTGTTGCGATCCAGCGCCACGACATCCGCGACGGTGCCCAGCGCCACCAGGTCAAGCAGGGGGGCGATGTTTGGCACCTCTTTGCCCTGTTCGGCGAAAAACCCCTTGTCCCGCAGGTGTGCGCGCAAGGCCATGATGACGTAGAACATCACCCCGCAGCCGGCAATGCTTGGACTTGGGAAGTTGCAGAGTGGCTGGCTTGGGTTGATGATCACGTTGGCGTGTTCAGGCAGGCCCTTGTCGCTGGGCAGGTGATGGTCGGTGATCAGCAGGTCGCAGGGATGTCCTGGGATGACGGTACCATCCGGGCATACGGTATCTTCGCCCAGACGGCGTACCGCTTCGGCACCCTCGTGGCTGGCAATGCCGTTGTCGACCGTGACTATCAAATCCGGCGCCAGCTCGCCTGCCAGCTTGGCCACGGGTGGGGAAAGCCCATAACCATGCACCATTCGATCTGGAATGATGTACTTCACATCCTTGGCGCCCAGCAGCTGCAGGCCTTCTACGGCAATCGAGGTGCTAGTTGCGCCATCACAATCGAAGTCGCCCACAACCACGATGCGACTGCCACGGCGAATATGCTCTTCCAGCAGCTCCACCGCCTGCTGCATGTTGTGCATTTCGCTCGGATTGATGAGTCCTTTTAGCGGGTATTTCATTTCATCCATGCTCTGAATGCCCCGGTTCTGCAATATCCGGTTAATTAGAGGGTTCGGATGGATTTGAGCATCCGTTTGCGGCGGACGCTCCAAAATCGGCTTGATACCAAGGCTCATGGACGATAATTTCCTGTTCTCAATATATTCATTATTCAATATAACGAAGCCCCACCACAAGGGCGGGGCGACATTTGCCTCAGGCCTCGATCATGCCGACACGGCGTTCAGCGCACCGGTCGTGATGGTGGACTTCTCCGTGCTGGTGGCGGCCAGGGCGCGGAGGTAGTAGGTGGTCTTCAAGCCTTTGAGCCACGCCATCCGGTAGGTGAGGTTCAGTTTCTTGCCGGAAGCGCCGGCAATGTAGAGGTTGAGCGACTGCGCCTGATCAATCCACTTCTGACGGCGGCTTGCCGAGTCGACCAGCCAACGCGGTTCGACTTCAAAGGCGGTGCGGTAAAGCTCTTTCAGATCGTCCGGAACACGGTCGATGTTTTGCAGCGACCCGTCGTAGAACTTCAGATCGTGGATCATGGCATCGTCCCACAGCCCCCGCGCCTTGAGGTCGTTCACCAGGTAGGCGTTGATGAGGGTGAATTCGCCGGAGAGGTTGGATTTCACGTAGAGGTTCTGGTACGTCGGTTCGATGGACTGCGATACGCCGGTGATGTTGGCGATGGTCGCGGTCGGTGCGATGGCCATGATATTGGAGTTGCGAATGCCCTTCTTGACCATCTCGCGCACGGGCGCCCAGTCGAGGGTGAAGCTTTCATCCTGGTCGAGGTACCGGGCCCCGCGCTCCTCACGGAGCATGGCAATCGAGTCGATCGGGAGAATGCCTTGCGACCACAGCGAGCCTTCGAATGTTGGGTAGGAGCCGCGTTCCAGTGCCAGGTTGTGAGAGGCGATGATGGCAAAGTAGCTGATGGCCTCCATCGACTCATCAGCAAATTGCACGGCAGCCTCAGAGGCATAAGGACGCTTGAGCTTGTACAGGGCATCCTGGAAGCCCATGATGCCCAGGCCGACAGGGCGGTGCTTGAGGTTAGAGTTACTTGCTTGCGGCACCGAGTAGTAGTTGATGTCGATCACGTTGTCGAGCATGCGCACGGCGGTATTGATGGTGCGTTGCAGCTTGGCGGTGTCCAGCTTGCCATCAACGATGTGGTTCGGCAGGTTGATCGAGCCCAGGTTGCAGACCGCGATTTCGTCCTTGTTGGTGTTCAGAGTGATCTCGGTGCACAGGTTCGAGCTGTGTACCACGCCCACGTGTTGCTGCGGCGATCGGATGTTGCACGGATCCTTGAAGGTCAGCCACGGGTGACCAGTTTCAAACAGCATCGACAGCATTTTGCGCCACAGATCATTGGCTTTGATCGTGCGGTAGTGTGTGATCGTGCCGTGCTCGCCGGTCTGCTGCTCATACTCCTGATACCGTGCCTCGAATGCCTTGCCGGTCAGGTCATGCAGATCAGGCACATCCGAAGGACTGAACAATGTCCAGAAACCGTCTTCAATAACCCGTTTCATGAACAGGTCTGGAATCCAGTTCGCACTGTTCATGTCATGGGTGCGACGGCGATCGTCACCCGTGTTTTTGCGCAGCTCCAGAAATTCCTCAATGTCCAGGTGCCAGGTTTCCAGGTAGGCGCAGACAGCACCTTTGCGCTTGCCACCCTGGTTAACCGCCACCGCTGTGTCGTTGACGACCTTGAGGAACGGCACCACCCCTTGCGACTTGCCGTTGGTACCCTTGATGTACGAACCCAGGGATCTGACAGGCGTCCAGTCGTTGCCCAGGCCGCCCGCGAATTTTGAAAGCATGGCGTTGTCGTGGATCGCGTGGTAGATCCCCGACAGGTCATCCGGGACGGTGGTCAGGTAGCAGGAGGACAGCTGAGGGCGCAAGGTGCCGGCATTGAACAGGGTTGGCGTCGAGGCCATGTAGTCGAACGAAGACAGCAGCTCGTAGAACTCAGCGGCACGCACGGTTGGACTGTCTTCCTCCAGCGCCAGGCCCATGGCCACACGCATGAAGAACACCTGGGCGCGTTCGAAGCGCTGGTTCTCATGGTGCAGGAAGTAGCGGTCGTACAGGGTTTGGAAGCCCAGGTAGGTGAACTGCAGGTCGCCTTCAGGGCGGATCAGGTTACCCAGGAATTCGATGTTGAAACGACCGTCAATCAACCGTGGATCAAGGCGTTCGACTTTGACACCAAACTCCAGCGCGGCGGCGAGATCATCAGCGTAGCTGCTACCCTCCGGGATGCCCATGCACTGGCGGCTTTCAACCTCAAGCTCCATCCCCAGCAGGCGCGCCGCGACATAGGAGTACTCGGGCTCACGCTCGATCATGGTGCGGGTCGTCATGACCAGTGCCTTGAGCACATCACCCCACTCAGCATTTTCGAACAGGTTCTTGATGGCTTCCTTGGCCAGGTACTGCGCGGACACACCCGGCAGGTTTTGGCAGGCGCCGGCCAGATAGGCTTCCAGAATATCGGTGGTCAGGGTACCCGGATTGCCCTTGGCATCAACATAATTGATGGTCAGAACCGGCGACAGCTGGCGACGACGACTGCGTTCTTCTCGGTACAAGATATAAGCGCGGCAAGTTTCGTGTTCGCCCAGGGCCATCAACCCCTTCTCAACCAGATCCTGAATTTCTTCAACGCCAATGGTCGGGCGGTTTTCAGCGGCCTTTTGCACACCCTCGACAATACGGGTGGCGATGTCCTGCAGGCGTGAGGATTTTTTGAAGTCAGTGCCCAACGTGGCTTCGAAGGTGGCGGCCACGGCGTTGCGAATGCGCTCGCCATCAAAAGGCATTTTGATACCAGTGCGCTTGATTACAGCTGTCATGATCTTACCTGCTTAGATGCTGAGCCCCGGCTTTGCCGGGGCGGTTTCGAATGTGGTGGGGGTTCTGCTTACCCCATGCTTCACGCTAACACGTGCCTTGGGAGGGTTGTCAATTTACATCAAAACCGAGGTGGCGGGTAGCTTATTTGAGCCCTCTGAACATAACCCGGAAGGGCTTCCAGATGCCGACTCCTTGATCCTGGGCAGCCTTCTGGGCGTCCTCATCATCTGGTGCTCCAGTTCGGTGATGCCAAGGAAGCTCTCCTCGCGCCTGACCAACCCTTTTTCAATGAGTTGTACAGCCATGGAGTGGCCCTGCAGGTCGATGGCGGAACAAAATGGGATTACGTAATTGGCGTAATTGCCATAGCACCTGAGCTGGTAATTGCCATTGAGCAGGGTTTGACGGATATCAGCCCGCGCACTTTCGTCGAATTCGTCGTGGGACAATGCGATCCCACCCTCCTCGCCCGACTCGATGCCGGCAAGCTTTATGCGCAGGAGCAACGGCCTTCTCACGACGTAGGCGGTTGACATCTCATCGGCTTTCTTGCGCACAAGATCGGTGAACCTGGGGTCTGGCTCAACCCAGAAGGTCAGATCCTTGTCCGCCTCAATCACGGTGCCTTCGAATATGAATTCGTCTGCGAATGGCCGCCATGCTCCTCTGTCACTCGTAGCCATATTAGCGCAAACGATGGTTGGTAGCATTGCCGCCATGAGAAAACTGAGTACTTTCAGCATGATGTCTCCTCAGGCTATTATGGGTATATTGATAATAACAAAAACACAACCTTAACGGTTAAAGTGTTTATTGAAGGTTTTACGCGTATGTCTCAGAAACCGCCAGGTGTATTCACAGCCCCGCTTGATCTTGGCAACCTTGCCCGCTACACGAGCGAGCATTTTGAGCACGTGTTTGTTCCCCAGACGCGGATCGGCGACAGCCAGCTCATGATGATGCCTGGCCCTGTCGACGAGGCATTTCCTTCGACGATCAGGGAAAGCCTGACGCGTGGCATGGTGATGGGGCACTTGAACTTCAAGGGTGAGGTTAATACCCATCAGGCCTATATCTGCCTGTTCCGGGTGACTGATCGATTCGATCCCAGCAATCCCTGGCTTATGATTGACTCGATGATCCCCTCTAGGGATTTTGGGGTGACCCGGATAGTTGAGAAAACCATGCAATCGTGGCGCTTCGGCTTTCTCAAGGAAAAACGCCAGCTGTGGTATGACGCCTTCGGCGAATATGCTTTCATGAAGCTCGATCATGACGAAGCGGCGGTGCAATCATTGCTGGCGCTGAGTGACCATGCGTTCATGCGCCTTAAAAACGAATGGGGCAACCTGCGCGACACCTGGCATGAAATCCGGATGCTGCTGCGCCACAACATCGAGATGAAGTACGTTGACCTGCTTGTGGACGCCTATCGCGAAAACAAGGATTCAACGATGGATCGGCATCCGTTTCGGGTGTTGCGAAACATCACGCTGAGCAGCGATGTGGAGACCAATTACTTCCGCGCAACCGGTGTACTTGATCGCGTGCATATCGACATGGAAAACGTGATTGCGGACTACCTGGATGCGATTGTCGGCAAGAACGGTCATACCGCCATCAATTTCCACAAAGCCATCGCGGAGACATCCTCGGCACTCAAGGTCAAGCGGGCACTGGTGGAGACGAAGTTTCTGGAGATGATCAAAGGCGGGCGGGCGGATTTCAAGCACATTAGTGGGGAAGACTCGATCTCGCTGGGGAAGCTGCTGCGCAATGATCAGTCGCTGGCACGCGAGTTATCCATTCGCTCTGGGTTTCACAGTCCTGGTATTGTTCATGAGCACTATAACGGTGGTATTCGTCCAGACGGAAGGCCAATTGAGCTTAGCTGGGAACAAAATACGGCGATCTACAGTGCACTGATCCATAGAACGTCTGTCATCACTGGGGGGCCTGGCACGGGTAAAAGTACCACGGCCAATGCCCTCGTCATGCAGCTGAGGCATATTCATCCGCATGGGCGCATTTTGTTGGGCGCGCCAACTGGCAAAGCCGCTAAAAGGCTCGCGGAGCTTACTCGCCTGCCCTGCCAGACAATGCACCGCTTGCTGGGAATGGCGCCGAACACGGCGTCCATGCTGACCGGTTTTGGCGAACATGACACGCTGATTGTTGATGAGTCCACCATGTGCGACCAAACCCTGTTGGCCAACGCGTGCCGGCACATGAAGAACCGTGGCCGACTGATTCTCATGGGCGACAAGGATCAGCTGGAATCAGTGGATGCCGGCGCCGTGTTTCGCGACATTATCCAGTCGCGTCACTACCCGGTTTCGGAACTGACCGAAGTTCGTCGCCAGGGGCAAGCCAGCCTGATTGTCTCCGGGGCTTATGCTGTTCTGGAGGGGCGGATGCCGGAGTTTCGCGACAAGGGCGGCGATCTGCATCTGGTGAATGCCAACTCCCCGGCAGAAATTGCGCAGAAAGTTCGTGAACTCGTCGAATCCCTGATTCCCAAGGCTTATGGTATTCAGCGGGAAGATATCCAGATTCTGGCTTCCATGCGCAAAGGTCAGGCAGGCATCAATGAGCTGAACAGGCTGCTCAAGCCGGTGTTCAACCCCATGGCTGCTACGCAAAAGGCCAGAGGGCGGCGACTGGGCAACAATTTTTACCATGTGGGCGATCGTGTCATGCAGTTGAGAAACCGCTATGACAAGGACATCCAGAATGGGGAAACCGGCACCATCGTGGATTTCAACGAGCGCAAACAGGAGATTGTGCTGTCATTGGATGATCGCGAGGTGTGCCTGCCGTTTAGCAACTACCTGGACATGACCCACTCATGGGCATCCACGGTGCACAAGAGCCAGGGCTCAGAATACCCCTGCGTGATTTTCGTGCTGCCGGATGACCATTTGAACATGCTGACCAAGCGACTGATTTTCACGGCGATGACCCGTGGCAAGGAGCATGTGTTTTTTGTGGGCAACCCGAAAACCCTGCAGAAGGCACTGGAAAGCACCTGGGAAATGGAACGGCAGACCCATCTCTCGTTCTTCATGGCCGAGCAACACACCCACGGTCTGTCCAGTGAACGCTTCAAAGAACTGGTAACTCAGAAGCCACGCCTCAGGCCTCAAGCATCCAGCCGGGTCAGTGCTGCCGATATTGACGTACCGTTCTAGCGGTTAAGGAATAAATTGATGATTGACGGTGCGAGTCTCCCCTACTTTATCGGCCTAGCGCCCCTGCTCCTGCTGATTGAGCCGGGTATCGAGCTTTTGTTGGGCAGAAAGCGCGGGCAACGATTGTATAAACGCACTCGCCATCGGGGTATCGAATACCTTGAATCGCTAAGCTGGCAGGATTTCGAGCACGTGTGTGCCGGGTACTTTTCCAGACAGGGCTATCACGTGGAGCTTAAGGGCCTGGGTGGAGCGGATGGTGGGATGGATTTGGTGCTTCGTCGCCAAGGAAAGAAATACCTTGTGCAATGCAAGCACTGGAAAGGCCGCGTGGGCGTGGGCGTGGTCAGGGAGATGTATGGCGTGATGCACGCCGAGCACTTTCATGGCGTGTTCGTAGTGGGCCTCTCGGGTTTTACCAAAGAGGCCTGGAACTGGATTAAGGGCAAGCCCATTAGGCTGATGGATGGTCGATCTTTGGTCAGTTAGCTCTCCAGCTTGTCTTGCGCGGTCGATCCTTTGAACTGGCGCTGGCCGAGACAACAGTTGAAGGTTTCACGGTTTTCCTCAAGGCCTTCATCAGTTCGTCTTTGGTATCAAACAGTTCACGCCTCAGCGCTTGATTGGTGTCGTTGACGTCGAGGTAAAGCCAGGTGCTCCAGACTGCAGCCGCTACCGCGAATAACAGGCAGGGCAGCATGCGCTGCCAATCCAGCACGCCCGCCTGAATCGACCTGCCGAGAAAGAAACCTAGGAAAATCATCGCGTTGCACATGAGGACTATTGCAAGGCAGTGTGGCATTATTTTTTTATTCATTGCTCCCCCATTAAAAAAGCCGAACTGGGTTCGGCCTTTTTTCAATCAACCCGCTCAGATAACTCCGGTCATCGACAAGGTCAGCGCAATGGCTGCCCCCACCCCGGAGACCAGCACCACACCGAGCGTGAGCTTGGCCTGGCCGAGCTGTTTGACCAACGACTTGTTGGTTTCGGTCGCTTCGGCGTTCATGGAGCGCAGGTGATTGCAGTACTCACGACCTTGCACTTTCAGGTTCTCATGTGCCCCCCTGACTTCACTCAGCTTGCGCTCAAGCACCAGGTTGGCGTCCTGTAGCTGCACATTGCTCTCTTCCAGCGCGGCTCGTTCGTTGCGGCTGATGGTCAGGCGTTCCTGGAGAATCATGAACTCGGTCGAACCGTCCAGACGTTCTTCGACCACGTCACGCAAGCGTTGCTCCAGCGCCCGAATCTGCTCCTTGTCGCCTGCGGTCGACAGCGTCAGTGCTTCCAGCTGGTTGCGCAGGGCCAGGCCTTCCTGCTGCTCCCGGATCAATTGCTCATTCAGGGACAGCAGCTGGTTGTTCAGCTCCACTTCTGCCAGGTTGACCTTCTGCAGGCGGTCTTCCAGACCACGAACCACGCTCGCTTCGACATACATGCCGCTGGCAATCTGCGCTTTGATATCGCTCAGGGCGTTTTCCGCGACGTTACGAAGCTCGGTGATCTGGTGCACCTCGGCACTGATTGCTTCACGCTGCTGCTGCAGAGCAACGTCACGTTCGCGGCCAATGCGCTCCACTTCTTGGGCAACGCGCAGATCAGCCTGGCGCTCGATGCGATCTTGGCTTTCAGCCGTTTCGCGGCGCATTTCGTTGATGCGCTGAACGACTTCCTGGGAAAGTCGCTCATTGTCGCTGCGGACACCGTCGAGCTCTTGTTGGCGTTTGGTCAGGTCGCGCACCAAGCCCTGCTGGCGTTCGGTCAGATCTCGCACCCGTGCATCATGCTCGCGGGACATGGCGCTGATGCGATCGGTCAGCGCTTTTTCTTTGGCGGCATGGAATTCGCCAATGTCGATCGGAGCGCGCCCCAAAATATCGGTGGCATCGCTGACCAGCGCATTGATTTCACGGAAATCGTTTTCGGAAATCTGGTATTTTTTCTTGTAGACCGCAGCGGTCAATTTCTCGCGGAATTCGTCCCAGGACATGCCCAGGCCATCTTCGGCCTCTGCGGTGGTGATCAGCGATTTGAGGTTTTTGTGACCGAGCTGATAGGCTGAGCTGGTCAGGGTGGTCGGAGGCTCATCGACCAGCAGCGCCTCGGAAACATCCAGGCCTGCGACCATCAGGATTTGCTGTACAGCCATGCTCCAGCTGAAGGTAGGCATGGACAACAGGCGGCGGGCACCATCCAGATCAACGTGAGCCTGAGTGGTTTTTCGCTTTTCAGTGAAGCTGTGAACGACTGCCGTATTATTAGAGTTATCCATTACTGTGCTCCGGTGACACTGTGATAAATACTGCAATAGGTATATAATGAATTGGCGAAACTGTCAATATAGGTAATACTCGAATGAGTGGCGATCAACCCCGGCTGCAGGACACCCTTAAGCGCTATTTTGGATTTGATGGCCTGCGCCCAGGCCAGGTGCCGATCATTGATTCGATCATGCGAGGTGAGGACAGCCTCTCCATCCTGAAGACCTCCGGTGGCAAAAGCTTATGCTTCCAGCTTCCGACCCTGCACCGAGCAGGCACCACGTTGGTTGTCAGTCCGCTGATCTCCCTAATGAAAGATCAGGTTGATGCCCTGGAGCGCCTGGGTATCAGCGCAGCGTTCGTCAACTCTGATCTTTCAGGGGACGAAATTCGCCAGCGTTACAATCGCCTCTCGACAGGCGGATACAAGTTGTTCTATGTGTCCCCTGAGCGCTTCCAGGATGAAAACTTCTTGGCCGCATTGTGCGCAACCAACCTTCAAATGGTCACCGTGGATGAGGCGCACTGTGCGTCTCAATGGGGGCATGCCTTCAGGCCGGATTATTCGCGCCTTGGCCACGCGATCGACGCGGTTGAGCTGAGAATTGGCCGCCCGATCCAGCGGATCGCCGTTACGGCCACGGCAACCGAAAAAGTTCAGACGGACATTGTCAACCTGCTTGGTTTGCGCAATGCCCAGGTGCATTTGCAGGATTTTGACCGGGACAATCTGGTCTATGCCGTGGTGAATGCCAACAAGGATCGCAGCCAGGACATTGAAAATACCCTTCGGGAAAATCCTGGTGTCTGCGTCATCGTTTACTGTGTGACGGTCAAGGAGGTTGAGCGCATCTATCACCACCTGCTGACCGCAGGGTTGAAAGTGGGACGCTACCACGGGAAGCTGGAGAGCGAGGAAAAGAATCGTGTACAGGAGGCCTTCCTGGCCGATGATATTCAGGTGATGGTGGCGACCTCTGCGTTTGGTATGGGTGTAGACAAGCCCAATGTGCGCCTGGTTATCCACGCTCAAATGCCTGGATCACTCGAAGCTTTTGTTCAGGAGGCTGGGCGCGCTGGACGTGACGGTCTGCCAGCCAGGGCTATTCTGTTCTACAACGCGGGTGATCGTGGCATCCACCAATTCTTCATTGGCATGGCCTCGCCCGAACCCAAGGCCATTCGGGCAATCAAGGACATCATTTATCGCACGCTGAGCTCTGGCCCTGAGGAGCTTAACGTGGGGTGGCTGGCAACCATTTGCCGCGAAGCAATTACCCCGGCACAAGTCTCAGCTGTGCTGAATCTGCTGGTCGGCCAAGGGGAACTGACGCGGCGTGAAACCGTTTACTCCCTGGGCGAATGGAAGCCGGGTGAGGATTACCTGTGGGTGGATGAAATCCGGCGCAATAACTGGCAAAAGGTTAATGCCATGCAGGCGTGGTGCGAGACCAGCTTGTGCCGGCGCTGGTCAGTGCTTAAATACTTTGGCCGCCGTGAGGCTCATGTCCGGTGTGGAAAATGCGACACCTGTATGGCAGAAGCCTTTTCCAAAGACCAGGTCAAAGGCGCGCATCGCTACATTCGCCCCATCACCCTGATCAACCTGGCCCAGTCCCTTGATCGACTTGCGAAGGCGGGCACAGTGCACTGGAAGCAGGTGCTGCTTGGCATGACGCCTACGGCTGCACTGAGCAATCTTGAGGTGGAGGTTGCAGGGCGATTTACCAACTACGCTGTAGGCGATCTTGAGCGGTGGCGCGATTTACTGATCAAGGAATCGCTCATTGATGCGAGTCATGGCATCACCAGTCGGGGTGAAGCTTGGATCAGTGGCAAAGTGACCCTGTCGCTTCATGACTCTGACCAAACTCCGGAGGCTGTGAAACAGGAAGTGTCAGCCAGTGTGCTGACAGCGCTCAAGCGCTGGCGCAAGCACACGGCCTACCAGGAGGACATTTCTGAATCAGAAATCGCCACCGAGGCCAAGCTTCTGAAGCTCGCACGTTTGACAGATCACAGCACAGCTTCGTTGGTAGAGGCTGGTTTTACGACACTGTGGATCAAGAAATTCGGCAAGGGCGTGGAAGATCTGTTCGTTCAGCTAGCGAAAGCCAAAGAGGTCAGCGAGCCGTCGATTTGACCGAGGAGGGGTTGCCCCCTCCCCCTAAACCTTCTGCAACAACTGCGCTTGGCCAATCGAGCAAAAGTGATCCACGCCCACAGGGCTCTTCAGCCGAACCGGCATTTGCTCGGACATCGGATCAAGCCCCAGCAACAACCAGGACTCGCCATCAGGATCGATGACATCGTCGCCGGGAAGGATATGGGTGGGCAGGCCAAGCAATTCGACTTTGCTCCTCCACAGCTCATCCCAGTATTGTTTCCCTGAGTCAGCGTACACACTGAGGCGCCAATGTAGGCACTGGCCCTCAATTGTGGCCATCCCCCTGGGGATTTCAACCCCGTGACGCTCAGCAAGCTCGCAGAGCGCCTGCTGAGCCTCTTCGTAGAACAGCCCCAGCCTGTTTTGATTGCGCCGATCCTTGCTCATCAGTAGGATCCTGCCGGCTGATGACGATCTGTGATGTCATGGTAACTGTCCATGAAGTCGGCGTAGCGCGATTTCCAGTACGTTTGCGCCTGGCCACCGTTCAGGCATACAGTGAACTTGAGCCCGGTAGCCACTTGAAACCGCAGGCGCTGGGTTTGACTCAGCTCCACGAAGGGCGCCTGGCTGCCCATGCCAATCCTGCACACCTGCACGGGGATGTTATCAGGGCCAATGGGGGCGTAGCCTTGAGCCAGCAGGGTGCGGCTAATGCCAGGGATTCTTGCCTTGCCCTTGAGTGGGTCATACACCTGATAGCCATAGCCCTCATCAACACTGATGGGACTTGTGACGTTAACAGCCATGGCCCTTTCCAGGTCGACCAAGGAATCTTGTTGATAGATGACCTGGCTGGCACCTGGTGCTCGTGTGCCATGCTTCCAGTCAAAACCACGGGCCGGTTCCAACCAACGAAGCATGTTCATGCCGACTTCGGGCCAGGTGGCATACTGATCCTGCTTTTCATCTTCCGACCACACGCGAAACGCCGTACGTGCTGATTCCGGCGACTCAATCACCCGCTCCTGCACACTCAGGGCCGCCTGCTCGTTACCAGGGTCTGCAGCCAAGGCATGCACGTCAGAACGGACAAAGGGATTGACCAGAAACTGCGGCACTTGCAGCTCAGGCATCTGCAGCGATTCAATATCCGCAAAAGCCGATGAGGAGGCTGCCAGCAATGAAGCCAGGAGGATGGTTTTTTTCATGGGAACTCCAATCATTTTTTTTATATGGCGCCCTTGGCCGCCACCTGAAGAATTGGCTCAACGCCCAGTTTATACAAAATCAGGCCAGACAGGGTGAGAAAACCTGCCGCAAGCAACATCAAAATGGGCGTGGTGGCTTTCACCCGTTGTCCGTAAATAGTCCTGTATTGGTCTGACAGCGCCTTCAAGGATTTCCCTGCCTGTTCGCGGTCTTGCACCGAGGCAAGCGATGCACGGTCGGTGGGGTGCAGGTAGCGCATGGCTTCTGCCCAGTTCCGACCTCGCCTGACTGCCTCAACGGCGCTGTTGAGGTCATCCCTCATCAAACCCTTGGGCGTACCTTCAGCCGAAAGGCTCAGGCTTTGCTCCATTGGCACGCCACTGGACACCAGCAGGCTCAGGCCGTACAGGGTGATGTAGTTATTGCGCGACAGCACCAGGTCTTTGTAAAAGGGAATTTTGACTACAATCTTGTCAGACTCGGAGGGCAGCACCAGCCGCCCAAAGGTTCCGAGAATCAGCAGCAGCACAAAGCCCAGGCCAAAGACCCCCATAAGCACCACTGAAAAATCCATGAGCCTCAAGGCTCCCGAGGTATCTACGGCGTCGCCGGCCATTTTGATCAGCTCGGACTCCAGGATCTTGGGCGCAAAGTAGTATTTGGTGGTAAAGATGACCAGGGCCGCGAAGAGAAAGCCAATAATGGAAAACCACATGGCCCAGACGTTGTTACGCTTGACCTGATCAATTTCCATTTCAAAGGCAGCCGCGTGAAGCAGGGCTTTGCCAGTATTACCAGCTTTCGACCCGGCTTTCACCAGGGCAATCATTTGCCGGGGGAAATTGGGCTCGCCAATATGCTCCATGGCAGTTGGAATATCATCGCCTTGCTCGACATATTTCAGCATGCGTCCGGCGATTGACTTGATGGCGCCTTTGAAGGTGCGCTCAATCAGGTTCAGCGCCGCCGAGGCCCCCATGCGGCATTCCAACATGGTGCCCAACCGCTGAAGGAGTATCTGCCTTTCATCCTGAGTGAGCCCAACCTTGATTAGCGAAAACGAGCGCTTTTTCTTGACGGATAGCACACGGCCACGCCGTCGAACCTTGTTTTCTGCCTCTTTGGCATTTTCAGCATAGACCTCGGTCTCCACCACCTTGCGTTTTACCGGATCTTCGTACACCACGGCCCAAGCGTTCATTTCCCACCCCGATGCTGATTGATCATGTCCTGCGCCTCGGCACCGAAGACGCGAACAAACTCGGTTTCGTCGGTCATGCCTGCCTTGTACTTGTCGTAGGCATCTTCCAGCATGGTTTTCCACCTCACATCATTGCTGGTCAGCAATTCATTGACGTCTTTCATGCCTGGGAAATAACTGCACTCAGAGACAATGCTGCGGCCCGCGTAGCGGCGTCCACCACAGTGGGCACAGATGCGTGGCTTCAGTCTTGGCCATGACACACCGGACACAGGGTGCGTACCAGGCGCTGAACCATGATTGCGCGCAAGATGTACTTGAGTTCGTGTGGATCAATACCCAGGTCTTTCAAACGCTGAATAGAGGCCTGGATGGAGCCTGTGTGCAGCGTGGCAAACACCAGGTGCCCTGTTTCTGCAGCCTTGATCGCAATGCGCGCCGTATCCTCGTCGCGCACCTCCCCGACAATGATGACGTCCGGGTCGGCGCGCATGAAGCTGCGCAGCGCACGGGGGAAGTTCAGTCCGACCGCTTCGTTGATATTGACCTGGGTGGTGTAGGGAGTGTTGTATTCAACCGGATCCTCAACGGTGTAGATAGCTTGCCCGAATCGATCCAAGTGGCGATTGGTCGCGTTGAGCGTGGTGGTTTTTCCCGAACCGGTAGGGCCGCAAATCAGGCATAGTCCATCCGATCGACTGATCCCCTTTTTCCACTGCTCAATCGCTGAAATGCCCAGCGTATCAAGATTGAACTGAACACGCTCCTGGTCAAGAATTCGGATAACGATCTTTTCACCAAAAACCCCTGGCACAGACTCAACCCGCAGATCGATCATTCGACCGTTGTACTCGATGGAGAATCCACCGCCCTGCGGAATTCTTCGTTCGGCCAAGTCCATCTTGGAGCGGTCTTTAATTTTTGCAGCAAGCACCAGGTACTCATCCAGATCACTGACGTGGACAAGTGTTCGCACCCCGAGGTAGCGCATCAGGACGCTGTAGGTATTGCGCTGAGGTTCGATATGGATGTCGGAAGCCCCGTTCAGGATGGCTTCCCTGAGCAGCAGTTCAAGAATCGAAGAATCGCTGTCGTGAATGATGCGCAGCTTTTCAACATAACCACGCACCCGGTCAACCGAGGCGGGGATGAAGACGATTTTTTGGTTGGGAAAATACTTGACCAGCAGGTTTTTAGCTTGCGGCGTGGGGCAAAGGCACGCTACGTAAATGCACTCAATGGTCTCCGCCGCCAGCATGATCTTGTTGTTTATCAGCAGATCCAGGGGGACATGCGGCAAGATCAACTCTTCATCAACCAGGGAATCCGGGTTGATCGACAATAGGGCGCTGGTCAGGTCGCTTTGACGCAAAAACCCATCGTTGACCAGAATGGTGCCAATGGATTCATTGGTGACCGCACTTTGCATCTTGGCGGCAGTGATCTTCTGAACGTTGGCGAGATTTCGCTCCAGAAGAACCCTCTCCAGCAGACGCTCTTTAGGCGTCATCTCGATCGCACGGGCTTTTAGCAAACTCATGGGCTGCAGCTCCAGGAGGCCGTCGTCCTCCCACTCAAGTTCTTATTATCATTGATGGTTACCTGGCCAGCGGTTGAATCCTCAAACAGGTAGCCGTCCCAGCATACCTGGCCGCCAATCTGCGCCACTGAACCTGCAACGCCAAGTCCGCCTTTGTCGGAAACACCGACTGCTGGAGCTGTGCCGCCATTAAACCATTGCTGGCCATTATCCATGATCAGTTCACCGCCGTCACGTAAAACCGCCCCGTAGGCAACGGCCCCTGCTGCACTGGCGGTACCGGACTGGATGTCTGCCCTGCCCTTGACATCCAGGAAGGTTGTGGCCTGGCCCTGCAATACCAAGTTCGAACCAATACTCGTGAAAATCGAGTCGGAGGCAACCCTGATCGCTTGCGAATATCCCGAACCAAAGGTCAGTGCCGATCCCGCTGCAACAAACCGACTGGCCTGGTCGATCCAAATGCCGTACAGCGAATTGCCCGAGGTCAGGCTCAAGGTGCCGGCACTGGTCTTCCACTGGGAGGTGGTCAGCGTAAGCGGGCCTTGGCTTGAAGTGCCATAGTTGAGCGAAAGTGCGCCTGACTGGTACACCTCACTTGCGTCAAGGGAGATCGGCCCGTCCACGGCATTGACATCAACAAACGAAAGACGACTGGAAACCGCTGTGATGCCCATAATGGTCGATCCAGAGAACGCCGCGCTGGCATTGTCGAGGTGGAGATTGCCATCCAGGGTGACATTTTGCAGCGTGAGGCTGGCGTTTTTCACCGCAAGGGTCTGCGCGCCATTTATGATGACGCCTTCAGCAGGGCCTGCAATAACCAGGTGGCTTTGTACACCCCCGGTTTTTGTCCCCAAAACAATGCTTTGGGTCAACTGATAGCCACCTGTTCGGGCTGGAAGATTGAGGGTCAGCCGCGCAGGGGGATTCGAGAGGTAGGGGGCGAGGGCATCGTTGATGCTGTCATAGGCGCTGGCGTCAATGAACTGATTGCTCGAACGATTGACCGCCTCTGCACTGCTCAATGTACCGCCATTGGCACCAAAAATCGGAATGACTTTGGCTCTGATGCCGGCAACAGTATGCTGTCCAGTGACTTGGTCATAACGAATATCAGCGCAGGAAAGCCGATCGACCGCTTCAAATGGCGAGATGATGAATGCGGCAATGCTGGTAGATCCTCGCTCCATAGCCGAAATGGCTGAAGATCTGGTCACATAGGCTTGCGTGCCAACCGTAACGGTCTGCACGGTATAGCTCAGACCTGGTTCAAGGGTGATGTCCTGGGTGTCGCCAATTCCGTCAAGATCCGCACGCCCCAGTGCGCAATACAAAGGATTGTAGCCCCGTGCGTTTACCTTGGGCCCGGTTACGGCGCTTGGGAGGCCCTGGCCAATCACCACACCATTGACGTCGGTCAGCGCCGCTCCTAGTGGTGCAACAAACTCGCCGTTGGGGCCCGCCTGCACCAGCAGACTCGAAAGACTGGCCTCCCAAAGCATCTCTACTTGACGCTCCTGGCGAGCCACCTCAAGGTCATTGAGCACGGAATACATCCCGGAAAGCGATTGCGCGGCAACGGCTAGCATCGCAATCAAGATCAAGCCCAGAATAAACATCACGAGCATGGTAATAACCCTTTATCGAGAAAACTTGAAAGTCAGGACAACGGGCACCGGTTCAGGCCCATCAAGGGCTGGGGCCCAGGAAGGAGAAATGCCGCCCTCGTACCCACATTGATCAGAAAGTCCGTACTGCGTGGGAAAGCGAGTACTAATGCTTTTGAGCGCCGCCAACCCACTGCCTGAGACTTCGCCTGCAAAGCACCATCCGCTGAACGCGGAGGTCAGCCGGCTGAGTGTCAAGCCATCAGGCACCACGAGTGGCAGTGCCAGTTCAGATGACAATTGTTCAGGGGTACTGGGGTTTCGGCCATACAGTAGGCGGTACTTGCTCCAGGCGGCGGACAGGGCCATATTTTGCACTGACCAATGCTCAACCTTCTCACGGGCATCATGGACTTCTGGATTGGTGTAGGAAATACCACTCACCAGCATGTAGCTCATGAGCACAATAGCCATGATGACAACGATCAGGTGTACCATCAGAACCCCCTGCGGGCGACGACCTTGGTCAGTACCTTCTGCATGATCTTGGTGAGGTTGCAGACGGACAGTACCAGTGCCAGCACTGCCGTAGCCCCCCAAATGGCAGCCGAGGTGTAACTGCCCTGCACGCCGTAATAAAGGGCCAGGGCCAGGCAGATGACGGGCGCGATGCGGTCAAACCAGACGATCACGGGGTGCTTTGTGAGTTTGATGAGCTGTGCTGGGTGCATGAGCAATGCCTTTCTGTTGTATGCCCAGATAACGGGCTGGATGCGTCAATATATCATGAAATCGAAATACCTTTATCACCCGTCCATGGAAACCCTAAGCAAAAAACCCGCCGTAGCGGGTTCTTTGCAAAGCCGGGTGAATTACAGGCGGTACCAGACGGTGTTGGCGTCGGCGCCGGTCACGCAGCCGAAGGTGCCGGTGCTGTTGGCGGCCTGGTCGGCGATGATGGTGCAGACTTCTTCCGGAATAGCGTCGCTGGTGTCGTAGATCACCTTCGCGGTCACGCCAGTGGCCTCAGGAACAGTGGCCGACAGGTTGTCGGAGATGCGGTAGGCGTTGCCTTTTGGCGGGGTCGGCACGCTGGACAGGTACTTCTGGGTGACCAGCTTGGTCAGCTCGGTGCTGACAGCGGTGGCGCCCGAGGCGGTTTCATCGGCTGCGCTCAGCGAAGCGCCAGCGTTGTCGTTCTTGTACAGCACGTGGGCGCCGTTGATCTGCTGACCCTGGTTGATGAAGGTCGAAGCGATGGCACGCGCCGAGCCGTTGGACAGGCCATCACCGCCGTAGAACAGGGTGGATACGGCGAGGTAGACGGTCAGTGCGATGGCGATGATGGCGATAATCAGTGCAAACATGGGGAGGCCCTTTATTGTTATTGTTATTAGGTCGTTTGCGGCGACAATCGTATAGTAACACGAAGTCGCGTTATGTAAATATTGACATCAAACTTGTTTGCATTGGGTTTTTAGGATTTTTATATCGTCAATTCCTGTTATTGAGAAATATTCAGGACGAAGAAAAACCCGCCTGAGCGGGTTTCTCTTTGCTTGGTGTTACAGGCGGTACCAGACGGTGTTGGCGTCGGCGCCGGTCACGCAGCCGAAGGTGCCGGTGCTGTTGGCGGCCTGGTCGGCGATGATGGTGCAGACTTCTTCCGGAATAGCGTCGCTGGTGTCGTAGATCACCTTCGCGGTCACGCCAGTGGCCTCAGGAACAGTGGCCGACAGGTTGTCGGAGATGCGGTAGGCGTTGCCTTTTGGCGGGGTCGGCACGCTGGACAGGTACTTCTGGGTGACCAGCTTGGTCAGCTCGGTGCTGACAGCGGTGGCGCCCGAGGCGGTTTCATCGGCTGCGCTCAGCGAAGCGCCAGCGTTGTCGTTCTTGTACAGCACGTGGGCGCCGTTGATCTGCTGACCCTGGTTGATGAAGGTCGAAGCGATGGCACGCGCCGAGCCGTTGGACAGGCCATCACCGCCGTAGAACAGGGTGGATACGGCGAGGTAGACGGTCAGTGCGATGGCGATGATGGCGATAATCAGTGCAAACATGGGGGCAAAACCTCTTTCTTGTTGTTTTTATTTGGTTTTCGTCTCTGAATGTCATCATCTTATCAAGATTCTCCTTTACATCAATATTGACAGTGGTTTTGTTTGCGATATACAGCAGGTAATTTTTGGTCATCCTGCTGCAAGCTCCCCCTGCTGACACAAAAAAGCCCTCATTCGAGGGCTTTGTCCGCTTTGCAGGGCTATTGAAGGACAGGATCCAGATACGACATTCTCAGGAACGTCCCATTGACAGATCCACCCTTAGGGTCGGAAGGGTCTTTGCAGGTGCCCATGCAGTAACTAACCAGCTTCAGATTATCGCAGGCACTGATTGCCAGAGAGCCTTGCAGTAACTTGTTTTTGTAGTCCTTCAGTCCAGGCATTTTGGCTTGAAGGCTGTTGCCCTCGCGAATCACCTCAAAACCTGAAGACTTCATGGCCGTAGTGCAGGCCTGAATGTTTTTCGTCTTCAGATCTTGCAGGGCAATTTGTTGGCGTGGGCTCAGCAGTAGTGCTGTGGCAGACACCAGTAAAATGGCGCATGCCATCAGCCCCCCAATCCCGACCAAGGCGTTGTAGAGTGCATTGGTGCGCTTCATCACTTGCTCTCCGAAATGGTTTTTTCCAACTCATTGAGGATGTTCGCACGCTCAATGCGCTGGCTTGCCGCATCGACACTCGTTGCAGGCTGGTTGATAGGGGGCGCTGGAGCGGCTGTAGGTTGTTCCTGGACAACCTTCTTCTCCTCAACCCTCCAGGCACCGTTTTGATAGGTGAGTTTGTGAAGGTACGCTTCCGGTTTTTGCAGCACGGACTCAACTTTCCCAAGTTGCTGCCATGGAAGTTCATGTGCAGATTGGGAGTAGACAGGAACCTTGTCCTTGCCATAAATCTGATAAACGACAAACCATGCACTGAGGAAAGCCACCACGCCAAACAGGGATGCCAGCACTCCAGACACCATCAGGCCATGGTGGCGCGAATACACAGGCTTGAGCGGATCGCTGAAGAAAAGATTTGGACTGATCACCTGCTCCTCCAGCTCGTTCGGCATGTAGGTTGCAAAACCGACCGCCTTGCGCACCAGCTGGACATTTCTGTCATTGGCCGGCAGCGTAACCTCACCTTGGGTATCGAGAGCTTCCAAGGCCGAGCGGAGGACGCCAAAGCCGGCACCCCCCTCCTGAACTTCATAGGCAAAGCCGCCTGACCATGGAACAATTTGATAGAAACAGGCCGTCTTCGACTCGGCGTTGTCGATGACCCACTCGCCAATGTAGCGCAGCAGGTCTTTGCGCTTCACTTCGGACATGAATCCCATGTGAAGCTTTTTCGGCCAATTCGCAGGGTCTTCAGGCGATTCAGGTTCCACAGGGTGGTTCAGGGGGTCTGCCCAGCGCATGAACCGCTCCATCATACCCCTGGTGCGACCCATGTGCCGCCCTTTCAAATTGGTTGCTGCTGGGAACCCCTCTTGCCTTGACGCTGACTGAGGAAGCTCTTCAGTAAAATCTGCCTCAGTCGCTTGCGCCAAGCGCGTCTGAAAATCTTCGCTGATCCCCTGATCAATGTTTAATCCACCGAATCTTCCCGAAATACGTGGTGATACCTCGATGAGCTCATCCTCCCCCAGGGGGAAACCTGGCTCCAGGCGCTTATCAATCATATTTAGCTCCTTTGGCCAAGAAGACGGTCACAGTAGGGCGAATCAGAATGAACATGGCGGTTCGCGATATCTTGTATTCTTTTGAAGCGGTGTCCTTCGTGTCCATTACCGCCAGGTTGCTGCGGGTGTCGGTGATTTGATCGTAAGTCAAACCACCAATGATCAGGCTTTCACCGGCCCTGACCTTCACGTTGTCGGTAAAGGCCTGTTCTTGGGTTTGTGGTCGGCTCAGGGTGCCGATCTGGTTGCCCGCCGAAAGTTCGACAAAACGCAGCAGTGAGCTCAATTTCAAATCAACCTTGATCGAAACCAGCCGGGTTCGGTAGTCGAAGTAAGGGTTGAGTTTCAACTCAAGGCCGATATCCACGTCCTTGACGCTGGTTGACCCCAGGCTGTTATTTGAGTAGCCATTGCTGTTGTTGCTGTTGTACCCATTGCCGGTATTGACGCCAATCGAGTCGATATAGGGGATCTTCTGCCCCGACTTGATTGAAACCTCTTCACCCGAAATGGTGTCCATGGAGACAGACTGGGTTGTCTTGGTCTCGCCATAGGTCGAGAGGAGGTTGAACGCCGACAGGAAGCTGAAATTGCCCGAGCCGATATTGACCTGCAAGCCATCTTTTCCAAGCCCCAGGTACAAGCCGCTTGTGCGCCCACTGGGGCTGCTGGAGGAGCCATCGGAGCCATCGGTGTCGGTGGTAGTGCTGCCAACTACGGAGCTATTGCCATTGGTGAGGCCATTGCCCGAACCAGTGCCACCGCTGGCGTCCGATTCGTCATTGGCTAGCCCAAGGGCACCGAGTCCTGCTTTTAGCGAGCTCCAGTCAAAACCGGTGTTGCGCTCCTTGTCGATCGCGGTGTTCAGGATCGCCACTTGCATCGAGACCAGAGAGGCGTTGATCCCCATTTTCTCGATCATTTCTGCGATGCGCTGCTGATTCTGGTGGTTCGCCGAATATTGGATGGTGCCTGCTTGTATCGACACCTTGACATCCGTTGCGCCAAGTCCGGTGATATTGTCCTCGATCGCTTTTGCCACACCCGCATTCTGCGGGATCTGCAGAATGTACGGCTTGCTTTCGGTTACCATCAGGATGTTGCCGGGCAGCCAGCTGAAGGACAGGCCGTGGGCGATGGATATGGCGTTGAGGAAATCACCAAACCGCCCCTGGAAATTGAAGATCACGATTTTTTTCTGACGAAGGGCGTCGTCGGGCACAACCAGGTAGAAGCCCATATGACTCATGACTGCGCCCAGATCGTCGAGGGTGGAGTCCTTGCTGAACATGACTTCAACTTTCTTGTTCGCCACTGCCGTGGGGATGGACTGCGGCGCCTCAATGGTAAACCCATGCCCCAGGCCAACGGTGCGAATGGCTGGGGTTTCGGTAGCCCAGGCTTTGCGCATATCGTCGGTCAACGCGCCCCGCGATGGCATTTCCGAGCTTTCTGGGATCCTGTTGCCGGAGCAGCCAGTCAGGGCCATCACGATAGCCAAGGCCGTCAGCTTGAAGCATTTGTGGATTACCATGTTTTACCTTTGGCGTCTTTTTTTGTTGTCGGTTTGCCCGCTTGAGGCGCGATGGCTTGCTTGATTTGCTGGATATCGTCCGAAGGCTTGGGGGCTTCAAGAGTGCTGATCGATGTGCCGTCAGCCGGATAGCGAACATAGAGGCCCTGTTCCGGTTTGTACCAGACCTCCTGTCGATCAATGATCGCCACCATCCTCGCCCCTGCGAGATCATTCATTTTGCGCTGGGCGACGGGATCTACGATCGGACTACCTGCGCGGGAAACGCCTGGAACGCCCGAAGGAGAGGATGGGTAGCCCCCTTCTGATGTAACAGTCACCTGGCGCATTTGCGGTGGCAGGAACGGGTTCTGTTCGGCTTGTGCATGAGCAGATGCCGCCAATATCATCAGAAGAAAGAGCTGGTTCTTCATTTCAATTCGCCCTTTGTGCTTCGAGAAGGCCGATGCGGCGCAAAGTCTTAACCGCCTTCACCCCCAGGTCGACATGCTGCTTGATCCGATGGATGCTGATTTCGCCACGCATATCGACGATCAGCACCTCTTTGCCAAGCAGCAAAAATTCTGAGAAGTCCTTGATCTTTACGGAATCCGACAGTTCTGTGAACTTGAATTCAGGGTGATTTCTGAACCCGTCGTTGTCCAAACCTGGCCTGCCCATCAGCAGGAACTTGCCTTCGTGGTGATTGCGAGGATCGGCAAGCCAGGAGCTGACAAATCCTGAGAGTCTTGACCCTTCCGCCGACGCCCGGACAAACGTGACATCCAACTCGGAATGCTCCGCTTCACGCAAGGCCATACGAATCTTGATGGCGCTGGTACTGTCGTTGGCACGCTCTGGGTTTTCACAATTTCTATCTAAATCGAGACTCATTTGTAAAGCGCTCCTGGAAATTCAACCCACCGCAAGGAAAACGCGATTGTATGATGCTCATGGCGATGAACCTCAGCGATATCCATCGACATCAGTCTAGGAACCACGAGGATTTCCAGCCTCATCATGGTCACAGCAGCCACAGGTGCCATTGCACGTCGTTTGGACTGAACCTTGGGTGTTGGTCATTTCAAGCTATCTTAAACAACTTTATGCCAATATCCAAGTAAAGCGAGGTGCGTGAACGAGATTTCACTCCTCGTCCAGTTGCGATTCTTGATCCATTTCAAGCTGGGTTTCTTCGCCGCTTGCCTCACCACCGAGCGAGTTAAGCAGGTGTTCCAGCAAAGCATTCACCTCGGCAGCCATCAGAATGACGTCGGCCTGTAGAATTTCCATAGGTTCGCCGCCACCTGAGTCGTGATCCGCCATAGCGATCTCGCTCAGGGTGAACTCCTTGATCATGAAGTCTTCGGTCAAGGTGAAAGAATTGCGCTCACCCATGGTCAGCGCCAGCTCCGAGACAAACAGGTTGTTGCGCAAGTACTCCTGGAGCTTTTCGTCAGCAAGATCACGATTGCGATATCCGATGGTGCCATCACCGTCGCCAATCGTGCATTTGTGACCAAGGTCAAACGGCTGTGGCGCCTTGTCCTCACTGACCCACAAGGTGAGCATTTTGGACACTTCGTGTTGCGGACGAACGGGATACAACACGTTGGATTCCATTGCCCCGCGAATTGCCTGGGCAATTGCGTCCCCTGTCTTTCTGGACGAGGAGTTGATCACCAGCAGTCGGGTGTTGGTATCAACGTAGGCCCAGGTTTCTTTGGCCTGAGGTGGGCAATTCACCAGCAAGCGAGCCTTGATTTCTTCTTTCAAGGCTTTCTTTTCGTCTCGCTTGAGTTTCCGACCCTCCTTTTTCTCGCGCTCCTGCACCTCCTTGTTCAAGGCGGTTTTGATCCTGCCGGGGGAACCTTTTTTTCCTCGACCATCAGGCAAAACAGGTGGTAGCCACTGACAGTGAAGACGCGTTCGTTCAACCCCACCACCTCGGTGAAGCCTGCGCTTCTTTCCTGGGATTTGTGGCACGGATTGAAGGGGTTTGCGTCCAGGAATCCGGCCAAACGCTCACGGTCGACCTTTTCGCCCATTCGGTAAATATTAAGGTTCTTGAAGAACATGGCTCGGCTCCTTTAGGCGTAAATTGGTGATTGCCAGCATTGCGAGGTCGTGAGAGCATACATTTAACCGTATATTGAGTCAAACGATGCATTTGGGATGTTCTCTTGATCGATTCTGGCCATCAAACGCGCCTCTGGCAGGCTCATCTGCACCTTACCGCCGACCTCGTGAGAGACTATTGCTACAACGCTGATCTGACCGAAGATGCACTGCAGGAGGTCAAGCTTGGGTTGTGGGAAGCCACGTTCGAATGGCGTGAGGACATGCAGGAAAAATTTGCGCACTATGCTTGGTTATGTATGCGCAGACGGCTGCTCACCTATCTGACTCAAACGGCTGTTGACAAGCCCCGCCTATCGCGCAAAGAAACCTCGGTACTGCGCGACCTCAAAAAGCATCTACGCGCAGGCGAACTGATCTCCTGCAAGCTGCTGGACTTGCTAAGCGAAGAATCGGGGATCACCCGGTTCAGGTTGTGCCAATTGATCGCCTACTGGTATGCCAGCAGCACCGCGTTGAGCGCCAGCAGTCTCGATGTGCTGGAGGAAGCCTGCGTGCCGGATGAAGACCCTCAGTACAGCGAGAGCCAATACCAGGCCCTGGAACAAGGCATTGCCAGCTTACCTGAGCGCGAGCGCCTCATTGTCATTGCCAGGCACCTGGAAGACCCCAAAAAGACCCTGGCGGAGCTTGCTGCGATGCTGGGCGTGGTTATTTCAAGGGTGCGTCAACTGGAAGCGGCTGGAGTGGCGCGACTGAAACGGCATTTGGGTGTGAAGGATGCAGGCCAGCAGTGACATTGCGTCTGTAGGTCGGACGACATCCGACCCTTGCCGGCCTGGGTGGTCTAGCTGCCTAACTGGCGCAGTGTACTTAGCAGGTCTTCAGTAGAGGCATACTCAATAACCTCTTCTTCCTGCACCACCCCTGACAAATCCCAGTGTTCATTGTCTTCCACCGATACCAACAGGCTCAAGTAGGCATCCTTGAAACGCTGCTCGTTTTCACGACTCTTCCCATTGGTGTTCAGGTCAAAGGCACTGATCCTGGCGCGGGCCTTGACGATCAATGGGTGCAGCGGTTGACCAGGGCGAACACTAAGCGCCAACAGCCAGGCATCTTCGACCAGCGGTGCCCCGCCCTTTCGATGCGACAGTAGCGCTCCCTTGAACTGCTCCAGGGATGGCGGGAAGCTTCGGAAGACTGTGCTTGCCTGGATTTTTTTCAGGGCCTGCTCCAGCTCGCCGATGGATGCCTGAACGTTTTCGAATTCTGCCAGCCAGACACGTTCACGCTGGAGGCTTTCAATGGTGCTGTCCAATCGCCAGAAGCGACCATACCCCTGGCAGAAGTGGGCATCGAGCTTGTACCAGAACTCGGCATATTGAACTTGCCCATCGGTGACAGGACAGATTTTCAGGACACGACCTATCTGGATCAGCATTTCAAGATTCGGCGGGTATTCAGCAAATGGCTTCAAACCCTGAAGCAGCCAACTGCGGATATTTTTTACACATTGAGCATCGATGTTCGAGCGCATGAAGCCAAGCGCGCAATCGTTGGCGTAGGCGGTACTTTCCCCGTACATTTTTCGGAACATGGGGGTTCCGTAGCGACGCTCGACCTGCATTGCGAGTGTGCGGCACTCCGCCGCCAACTCCTGGGGAATGGTGATTTTCATCAATATTCTGCCTCGATTACCATGTCTTCAAGGTTAGGCGCTTCATCGTCCTGCTGCCGGGCCAGGTTTGCACCGTGCTTCTTGATCCACTCCCGAATCCAGTAAGGGGCATTCGGCACGGTGGGTCTGGATTGACGCTCCGACCTGAGATCATCGTACATCAGCGCGAAAGCGGCTTGCATGTCCACGGTCGGGTGTTCCAGCTCCAGCTGCTGGCGTTGATCCGGGGTGATGATGAAGATGGCCCCATCCAGGCCGTACAGCGCGGTTGGCAGCCACCCCTGAAAGCCCATGTCCAGTTCGATGTTGCGCTCTTCAAAGGGGATTCGGCGCGAAATTTCCGTGATGGCCGCAGGCCCGACATCCTTGAGCTTGAGGTCGGCAGCTCGTGCTTGGATCGCTTTTTTCTTGACCGAATCCATGTCCAGGCGCTTGGAGCGTTTTTTCACGGCGCTGGCCGAGGACTTCAAGCCGACGCAGATGAGCACATTGGAAACCACTCCCTGGCCGACCTCTATCACCCCTTTCACGGTCAGGGCATTCACCACATCCCAGATCAGCGCCTCGTCCACGCCCCATGAGCGCGACAATTCCTGGCTTTGGAACGGTATTTCGCCCGGCGTCTGGGCCATCAGCATCAGGTCAATGAGCTCCCGTGCTACTGCCCGTTGATCGAAGGCCGGGAACTGATCTCTGATCAGCGAAGCAATCTCATCAGGAATGCGCATGGATTTTTCACCCTGTACTGCATAGAATATTGGAAAGGCCTAAATGGGCTCGCAGTCTAACGATTTAAACGGAAATTGACAACCGATGCCTAGCAATACGTCATCCCCTGAGAACATCATCCTGTACCCCCATAGCTACAACAAGCGCGGGGACGAGTCTCTGCATTCGGTGCAAGGGGTCACTGCAGACGGCGAGGAGGTCAACGTAAAGCTGCGCGTGGCCAGCAAATATGCCAGTCGCGATGGCACGCCGAGCATCGCAGAGTTTGCGCGGGAAGACTATGGGGCCAAGAATGCGTGCATTGCCACCCCCGACAATTCTCCGACAAATCGACAGGGCATCCTTCTGTTTACAGGCTGCGAACCTGACGGGGAAAACCGAAAAGGCATTACCAGCTATATTGCACGCTGGGCGTACCGCCTGGTGGCTGATGGTGACTCTCCTGCCCCTATTATCGGCATCGGTCGCATTCATGTTGCCGAAGAAACATCACGTAATCGTGGCATCCGTACAGACATCGAGGCCCTGCAGCAAGCCAAGCCGATTGGCTGGGAAGCCCGAGTGGTCAGGCTTGAACAAGACCTCAATGACGCCACGCGGTTCGCCTACTCTCTTCGACTTTACCAATATGCCCGCACCCGGATGTTTCCAAGCGCAGACACCAAAGCTTGGGAGCAGTGGATCATTGATGTCATCAACACGGGCGGTACCAACAGCACTGTGACCGGTGTTTTTGTACGAGCAAGACTGAGCAGCGGTAAGTACCTGCCCGAAATTGACGCGGAGCTGATTCCCATCTGGAACCCAAGAGACAGGCGCTATCAAAACGGCGCAGAAATCGTCTCTTGGCTGCACAAATTGATTCCAGAGCTTGCAGGTATCGGCGACGACGTGAGCCTGGTGATCATGCCCGTTGAATGCCATATCGCCGGCCAGGTTTTCAAGAAGTTCTATGGCGAGCCCAAGAATTTCCAAAAGCTGAAGCAGCAGTACTACCCTGGCGGGCGCGCTGAGCTTTCACTGTTGGCGGCCTCTCAAAGTTTGCACGATGGCAGCCCCTTGCTGCTTAGGGTTCACCCTTTGGGCGGCCCCATGGGGCCAGCAATGAAGCTCAATGAGCATGGGGACTTCCTGGCGCAGGTTGTTGGCGAGGCGGGCGATGAACCAGGCGAAGTGGTAGAAAAGATCGTTGCTGGGCTTAATTTCAAGGCTCCGATGTTCTTCCCAAGCTGGTTTGAACCGACCAGGGTGCTGATCGATGAGAATGACCTTCCGATGCTGCATGACCTGACGGTCGAAGAATCTGATCCAGATGCCCCGCAGGAGACTACGGCGCTTGATGCTGGCACCTTCACATTTGCCACTGACCCGGAAATGCTCGACGAACTGGTGATTGTCGATGACATCACTGAAGTCTCGCCCTCCCCCGGCGTTGACAGCGAGCCTCCAAGCTTGGTGCCGGAGCTCAGCTCCGCTATGCCCGCCTCAAGCGAATCCGTTGCCGATCAGGCGTTTGATTTTGACAACAAACCTGCCCCAGCACAGCTTCCAGCGCCAGTCGCTGCAATTATCGTGGAGTCGCCAAGTGAGCAGGCCACAGCGTGTGAGGACGGTGGTGTCATGATCATGGTAATGGATGATGAGCCCGCCCTGGATCCTGTTAACGACCATCCTTCGGAAGTCGCGTTGGATGAGCCGGATGCATCCTGGGCTTTTGGCAGCGATGACGAGCCTGTATTGACCCCGGAATCGGAAATGCAGCCCACCCCAATCGAATCAGGCAATGCTACCATGGTGCCTGCGGAAGCTGAAATGGCAGTGCCAGAGGGCGGCACTCCTGCTGTACCACCAGTTTCTGCTCCTGTCATGGAGCTTTTGGGCGTGGGTGAGCCGGCGCTGGTATCAGAACCCTCGCCTGCGCTTGAATTTGAGCCCGAATTGGAGCCACAAATGCTGACTTCTGGCGCTGAGGCTGATGGGCTGGAGCAGCCAGAAGTCATCGTGGATAAGATGGAGCCTGCAGCACCTCCACAGGCGCCAGGGAAGAAACCGAAGGGCCTCGCAGGCTTCCTGGCGAAAAGGGGCTTGGCTTAGCCCCAAGGCTTCAGAAGCCCATGCCAGACTGGATGACGGCACGCATGTCGTGGGGTTTGAAGATTTCGGCCCCATCGAGCACATACATAGATTTTTTAATCCAGCGCTCCTGCAGCACCTTAAGTTGATCGTGGGCTTCCTTGTATTCGTGGTACTCCATGGGGTCGATGCCCACGGAGACCGCCATTTCCAGCGCTGCCTGCATGGTTTTCTTGACCCGAATTTCCTCCAGGGCCGTAGCGCCATCGCGACCGTGAAAGGTCAGTCGCTGATCGCCCTTCTCTAGCCAGAACTGGCCAGTCAGGACTTTCTGGCCAGCAAATTCCTCATAGAACATACCAGGGTCTTGTGGCGACGCAGGGGGTACAAAGGTGCCCGGCGTGCCATCGTCGCCGTTCCTAGGGTTGTCTGGCTCTATCACGTTGATATAAGACAGGTAGCCATTCTCCAGCGGTGTCTTATACACCAGCAGCTTGGTTTCCTGCAGTTTCGGTGTAACAGGATAGATGTCCTCACCTACTTTGAGCAGATGTGGGGCAATCAAGGTCACCGGCACTCCGTTGAAGGATTGACCGACAGTCACCTTCCCCAGGGTTTTATCGTCGTCACTTTTGAGCAGGAACGTCACGCTACCCCTGCCCATGGCCCGTGCCTGAAACCCATGCTTGAGATTCCGCCCGATCAGCACACTGTGCTCGCCAACGATCAGGGTGCCGTTAGGGTTTTTTGACACGATGGTGGATCCGTTCAGCGTTTCGATGCTTTGATCGAGCTTGACCATGCGGGTGCTTCCGTTCTTACGGTGCACCTTGTAGAGGCCCTGGTTCTCATCAATGAGCTCCGCTTCCCATTTCGACAACAGGTTTCCAGGAAAACCATAGACAAGCTCTGTAGCCGCTGCCGCTTTTCGGTGTTTGGATTTTTCGCGAGCCATTTTTTGACCACTTCAAATTATTTCTTTTCTTCACTATGAATTAGAAGAAAGGGGGGATACAACGAGAAAAATATATCCAGGCCTTGACAGTTTGTCAATTTACATTATATTCGAAAAAACTGATCGAAAGGATGGATGGTCATGAGTGCATTCGGAACCCGTAGCAAGCCGGAAATTTTCATGGCAGCGAAGCAGGGCTGTCGCCGTAGCCAGAATATCTTCCTGATTCAGAACCGACTACTGGTTACCAAAATCGCTCAATGCTACCTTTGCAACCCGAGGCTGTCCTCTGAGCATGATGACATCGTCCAGGAAGGTCTGATGGGTATGTATCGTGCACTGGAGAAATTCAATGTGGAACTGGGCTTCAGCTTCTCGACCTATGCTGTGCCCTGGATACGCGCCTACATCGAGCGTTTTTTGCGAAGCTCCCTGATCAAGCTGTCCATGCCGACCCGGATGCGCGATCTGGCCTGGAAGGTGCGCGGGCTTTCCCAGAAATACAGCTTGGAGGCGATCAGCGAAAGCCTGGATATCGACCTTACCCTCGCCACAAGTCTATTTGAGATGACGGATGTCTTGCCTCTGGACACGGTGAGTGAAAACCATGGTCATAGCGTCGAGGATCTGGTTATCATGCAAACCGAAATCCAGCGCGTGGGCCAGGCCTTTGAGCGATTGCCAGCCCTCGGAAAAGCTGCTTTACTCATAAAAATTGGCGAACATCAGGTGTACGACGGTGCCTCGAACTACCTTACCGATCATGACATCAGCCGATACGATTTTGATAAAACTGCCAAGCTTTCCCTGGCAGCCATGAAAAGCGCACTCTGCGCATGACCAATGAGGATGTAATATGAGCCAACAACAATTGATTGACGATCTCGCCCAAGCGACTTCTCTGCCGAAAGCCTCCATCAAGGCTGTGCTGAAAAGCCTGCCGGATGTGCTGGTGGCACAAATCAAGGCCAGTGACGATCAAGCTGTCACTCTGCCAGGCATTGCCACCGTTAAACTGGTCACCCGTAAGGCCCGCACCGGCAAAAACCCCGCGACCGGTGCAGCGATCCAGATCCCTGAAAAGATCGTTCCGAGCGCAAAACCGCTGAAGGCCTTCAAAGACAAGTTCTAAGCCTTCTCTCCGTCGCAGCCGGGGTTGTTAGAGCCCTAGCTGCGATACCGCGCTTTCCCTGCGCCTGAAAGGCACCACGTTGTCCGGAGCAGGCATCCGGCGCTGATCTTTCATCGGCAACCCAAAATCATCACGCGCCCAGCTTGGCCCATCCATTTTCAGCATGGCGTTGAACGAATCCACCCTGACGAATTTCTGCTCGAACGATTTGGCGGAGACGGGCATTTTCATCTCGCCGTTGGTGACCAGCCAATCACCCTTATTGCCACTGGGCCATTCGGTGTGGTCAAAATTGTGCACGCAGAAATCGCAGCCCATCCGCACGGCGTATCGCACTCCTGTCTGGATGTAATAGACGCCGGATTTCCCTGCATCATCGATATCAGACACCATGAATTCGTCAGCAAACGTCTTCATGGACAGCGGTCGTGGCATTTGCTTGTCCAGTACAGCTTTGCCCGGATCAAAGCCTTTTGGGCCCCAGCAATCCTTGGTATCAATCGCATAAGTCAGCGCGATACCAGGCCGAGTTGTAAGATCAACCCAGAAAAATTTAGGCTTGTGGGTAACCATAATCGCGCCATTATCAGGCCCAATATTGAGCTGGGTGGCGTCTAGTCTAGGGCTATCCATTATTATGTCCCCCTGCGTGCGAGATTTCAGCTACAGATTGGCAGGGAGCTTTAGCCGTTTCAACACGATTTACTTGTATATTGGTGAGAATTGCGATTTAATTTAAGCGTATATTGACACAGGATGCTCTCCATGGATTTGCTGAACTCTCCATTTTCCTCGTTGATCAGGCTTCAGGGGCAGCTTATCGCCCAGGAACAGGAGGTAGAATCCGAAATTGCCGAGTTTCTGCAGGCTGGCTCCACCCTCGCTAATTCTGGCCCTGGCGCCCACCTGAGGCTTGAAGAGCTTCGTTTTGCTAGAGCCATGCTTCGCTACCGGATCATGGATGCTGAAGCGGTCACCAAGGCTCGAAAACAACTCCATTTCGAAACTCGGGTTTTGGAGGCATTTGCCCTCCTCCACCCGGAAATGAATGCTGAGTTTCAGCATGAATTGGCAGGCCAAGCCTTTAAGGTCGAAGGCTACGACTGCCCTGCCGTCATTCTTCAGTCGATTGAGACTTGTTACCGCAAGCTCGAATCGTCCTTCCAGGATCAATCGTCAATGCTGAACCAGATGGCGCTGAATGCGTCCAGGGCGAACGAGATGAAGGATTGGTTTGGACGTGTCAACCATGCGTTGATGAAGTCAAAGGCGTATTTCTCACGCCAATGTGGTAAGGCCAGATCCCTGCGGATGAGATTCGCTGAAGCGTACGGCAACAATGGGCAGCACCATGCCTTCACCCTCCTCCGTGCGCGCTATGGCGCGGAGATGATTGATGCCCTGGCACTGGCAGTTGCCGCCGATTCGAAGCGGAGAAAGGCCGCCTAAGCGGCCCTGCTTCAGGACTTCAGGAATTTTTCGACGAAATCGTGGAATTCCTGAATTTTGTCTTGCGGCAACTCCTCCTTGTTCAACGACAAGGTTAGTGTTGTCGATGAGTGTGTCAGTGTCCCAACCGGTTTACCCTCAAAGCTGACGGGTTCTGACTTTGGTTCCAAATCAACTCTTTTAGGCGAAGTCCTCGCGGGCTTTTCGGTCTTGATTTTGAGATTGGCCTCAACGTAAGAAATCAACTGCTTTCTGGTTTTGATGTTGCCGTGAACAAACCTGTCCATGGCATCCAGGACAACTTCCGTGAATTTTCCTGAATCATAACGACCCTTGTCATCAGTCAAAAACTGGCTGAGGGCCTCTGCTTCGGTCTTCCCAATGACCGTCAGGTTTTTTTCGATATACTGGATGACTGGTTCAGGAAATTTAGAGAAGGCATCGAGCTTGTAGTAATCCTGGTTCCTCAGCTGCAGGGATGCCATGATCTCTTTCGGCGTCTTACCCATCTGTCGTTGGATGACAATGGCCCGGTAATCTTCGTAAGCCGAAGGGTTCGAGCGCTGCTTGTTTTCACCAAAGCACATCGAGGCCATTTGCTCATCAGTGACTTCTCTGATGATGGCCAAAACCTTCCCATTTCGCCGGGTGGCGGCCCGCCAGCGATGCTCGCCAAAGATGATCTGGTAGTTGTCTCCAACGCGGCGAACACCAATCGGCTGAAGCTGACCATCCTTGTCGAAGGCCTCCATCAGCTCTTCGATTTTTTCCTCGGAGAAGTACAATCGATACTGATAGGGGTTAGGCAGGATCCGCGAGCAGTCCAGGGTATGGATTTTCTCCCATTGCTTAGGCTCTTCATGGAGATTGCTCGATACCTCGGCAATCCTGCCGATCAGATCAGCACTCTTGGCAGTCAATTTATCCTTCAAGTTCATGGTCATGCGACCCCCTCCCCTGCTTGGTTCAACCATTTCTCCTTACTGGCAATGACAAAGTTGGCCAAGGCCTTGTAGGCTTTGGCGATGTCCGTCCTGGCCACGGCGCTGGCGACCAGCTCGCCCGTATGGGTGTTGTTGCGTACTTGTTGGCGAAATGGGATGGAAATATCCATTTTCGGCATCTTCATGTTGCCAAATGTCACCTTATCCTGGATGTTGCTGTCGAGCGCAGTACCTTTCTTCATCATCACTGGCAACACGCCAAGGCACGATAGCCCCTTGTTGACCTGGGACACCTTCCTGAGCATGTTGTCTTCAAGCGGGATTAGACCCAGTTCGGAATAGGCCGAGTCGTCGATTGGCGTGATGAAATGGGTTGAAGCAACTAGCGCGTTTTCGACTGCCAGCCCCAAGTTCGGTGGACAGTCAATAATGATGAAGTCAACTTCTCCGTCGAGCAGCGCGATGCGATCGCTCAGGAGTTCAAAGGGCTTCATCCAGCGGTGCTTGTTGGATTCCAGCAGCATTTCTAAATCACGATCCGCCATGATCATGTATAGGTTCGGCACGTTTGTTTCCTGGACGGCATCTTGAATTTCAACGCTGGGGTTGAAGAGCAGCATCGACAGGGTCACGGTGCTTTCAAGGCCGACCAGGTGCGGCAACAGATGCGTTGTAGTGTTCATCTGCGGATCCGCATCGATGATCACCACTGACTTATTGGCGAATGCCAGGGCCGCCCCTAAGTTGATCGAGCTGGTGGATTTACCAACACCACCTTTATGGTTCACCAGGCTTATTACCATCGTTTGCTTCAT